>DAISHS010000110.1:0-12013 GCA_036822415.1 Chloroflexota bacterium | reverse complement strand
AAGAAACGGCTGTAACGCGGATCAAGCTCTTTGGACGCGGCATCCTGGGTCGTATAGGCCTGGTTGGGATCAAGATGATGCGGCCAGGTCATGTACCCACGAGCGTAGATGAAGATCATCAAGCAGACGAACGGCACCATGAAAAGCATGGCCGCAGTGAGGGGGTCCACGGCAACGCCGAAGTAGCTAAAGCTGGTGCTGCCGGTTGGAATTTGGAGCAGCGGGAACTGGCCCGGCGTCTCTGAAAACTCCAAATAGTTTGCCAGGGTGGGGATCACGACGACGATCAGCGCGAAGAGCCAGGTCACCGCCATCGCACCGATGGCAATGGCTGAACTGATCTTCTTCAGGCCGGCGGTCGCTCGCGTCTCGTCCCGATTGGTGATCAGGACGATGATGGCAAATGCCAGCAGCGGAAAGACGGGAATCAGCCACGAGAGATTGAGCATGAGTAACCTCGACTTCCGTTAATTAGGGACGGCGGTTGACATTGACGAGTCCAAACAGATCCGTTTGGCAAGACTCAACATAATAATAGCGCATCATTGATTCTGCTCTGGGCGGGGCGCCAGGAAACGGGCGTAAATTTGTTGGGCCAGCCCAATCCCGACGATCAGCGCGATGCCACAGATGACCAGCGTCCAGAAATCGGTCTGGCGCCAGACGAACCACAGGATGCAGAACACGATGATCGTGAAGCTGGCTGCGCTCCACTGCACGAAGTTCTGGGCGCGCTTGCCTTCGTCGCAGATGCGGATGAGGGCGGCGGCGTCTTTGTAGCCAACCTGCGCGGCTTCGATCTGGCGCAGCAATTTGCCCGCGTTGCCATAGCCGCCTTTGTTCAGGTATTCAACCGCGCGTTGATAGGCCTGTTCAAGGTCAGCGGCGGTCAGGGGTTGGGTTGGGCGTTTACTCTGTGCACGTGCCATGGGTGTCACCGGTTGCGGCTTAGCCTTTGAGTGTATCGAGCTCGTCCAGGTTGACGGTGCCCCGGATGCGATAGATGGCAATGATCAGGGCCAGGCCAACCGCGGCCTCGGCCGCAGCCACGGCGATGACAAAAATAGAAAAGATCTGGCCGGTCAGCTGCATGGGGTTGCCATAACGCCAGAAGGCGATCAGATTGATGTTCACCGCGTTCAAAATCAGCTCGACGCCCATCAGGACGCCGACCGCGTTGCGGCGAGCCAGGGCGCCAAAGAGGCCGATGACAAACAGCGCAGCCGCCAACGTGAGATACCAGGAGAGTGGGATCATGAGAACCTCTCGCTTTCTCGCCTATGCCCGTTCGCGGGCGATCATGATCGAGCCGATGAGCGCAACCAGCAGCAAGACAGAGACCACCTCGAAAGGCACCAGGTAACTGCCCACGAAGTCCGCGCCCAGGCGGGCAATGGCATCGGTTGGCACAGCCTGGGTGGTGGTGGGCCATTCAACGCCGCGCAGGATGGATGTCAGGAAAATGAAAAGAAACAAGGCGCCGAGAGCCACGGCTGTCCACTGGGCATTGAGGCGTCCGGCCTGACTGGTGATGCCGCGGCTGAGCATGATGGCGAAGACGATCAGCGTGGCAATGGCGCCAATGTAGACCAGCACCTGGGTGACGGCCAGGAATTCGGCTTGCAGCAGAATGTAGATACCAGCCACCCCGAAGAAGGCCGCGGTCAGGGCCAGCGACGAATGAAACAGGTTGCGCAACAGCACGGTGAGTAGGGCCGACGCGACGATAAAAGCCGCAATCCCAAGAAAAACGGCCTGCTCAACCGTTGGTAACGGGAAGGGGAGAGTGGGCATAGAGACTCCTCCGCAAACAAACTAAAACCGGGACTGGCGGCAAGCCAAGCCCGGCATCATGTCAAATTTGCACCGGCGGCGGGGCGATTTTCTCCGCAAACGCCGTTGTTCGGGCCGCACCGCTCTGTGCGGCCAGGCGCAGACTGCGTCCAACCACACCCAGGCCAACGACAAGGCCAGCCAGCTGCAGGATGATGAGTGCAACCGTCTGCACCACGGAGCCTCCCGGCAGCTTGACGGCCAGGGCGACGGTGAACACAGCCACCAGGCCCAGGGGCACCATCACTTTCCAGGCCAGGCTCATCATCTGGTCAATGCGCAAGCGCGGGAAGGTGGCGCGAACCCACATGTTCAGGTACATCACAAAGACGACTTTGATGCCGAAATAGACAATGCCGAGCAGCGGCACTTGCTCCACAAATGGCCCTTGCCAGCCGCCCAGGAAAAGGGTGGTGGCAATGGAACTGAGGATGAAGGTATTCAGGAAGAACGCCAGGTAGAACCAGGCAAACTTCATACCGCTGTACTCCACATTGTAGCCAGAGACGATTTCGGATTCGGCTTCGAGAAGGTCGAAGGGCGTTCGTTCCCCTTCAGCAAGCGCGGCGATGAAGTAGAGCATGAACGACAGGGGCATGACGAAGACGTACCAGCCGAAGCCGCCCAGGTTGCCCTGCGCCGTGGCGATGCCGTTCATGGACATGGTGCCAGCCACAATGACCACGCTCAGAATGGCGAGGATCATCGGCACTTCGTAGCTCAGCAGCTGGGCAACGACGCGAAATCCGCCGAGCAGGGCGTATTTGTTGTTGGAACCCCAGCCCGCCATCAGAACCGACATGATCGCGATCGAGCCAAGCGCCACGATGTAGAGCGTGCCGATGCCCATGTCTGCGCCGACGAAGCGGGGGGCCAGGGGAATGGCGCCGAAGAGCATGATGACGGTGAACACCGCCAGGACTGGCGCGACATTGAACGTCACTTTGTCGGCCGCCGTCGGCGTGATGTCCTCTTTGGTCAGCAGCTTCATGGCGTCGGCCACGGTTTGCAGCAGACCGTAAGGCCCGGTGCGATTCGGGCCGAGGCGATCCTGGATGCGACCGGCGACCTTGCGTTCCAGCCAGATCAAGCCCAAGACCAGGGTCAGGGCAAAGATCAGGATGACGGTGGCGCCAATGGCCAGGTTGATGAAAACTGCCAGCCCTTGCGGCAATCCCCAGCCGACCAGGACCCCTTCAAACCATTCACCGAGGCGCGAAGGATCGAGGATAATGTCCATTATTGCCACTCCAACGCATTTTTGCGCCAGGCGTAGGCCAGGCCCCCGAACAAAATCAAAATGAAGACCACCACCTCAAGGAGCGCCCACAGGTCAAGCCGGCCATAGGCCACTGCCCACGGGAACAGGAAGACCGCTTCGATGTCGAAGATGACGAAAATCAGGGCAAAGAGATAGTACTGGGCTTTGAACTGCACCCACGTTTCGCCCATGGTCTCGACACCGCACTCATAGGTAGATTGCTTGATTGAATTTGGTTTCTTGGGGCGTAAGAGCCAGGCTACCAGTAAACCAACAATGGGGAAGCCAATACCGACGGCTGAGAGGATTCCGACAAACGCATAGGTTTCTAAATTCATAGGCGTCCTCACCAGTATAACGGAGTGGGATTGACAAGGCATTGGCTCAACCACACTGGTGCAAACCAACCTGTAAGCCTTGTGACAATTGTCGCGATTATACCACAGGACGATCTAAATGAAAAGATTTCAATCAGACCTGTGCTAACGCGACGATTGGCGCCTTCGATCAGGCCAGGCGCGGGCGCAACCAGGTGCCGGAGACCATCCAGCGGTCGCTGTTGGGCTGGTAACGCAGCTCGAATGTATCCCCCAAAGCCGTTTGCACCATCACGCACTGCCACGGGCCGGCCTCGGTGCTTTCAACCCAACGGCGGCCAGCGGCCGTCACCACGTGCATTTCACCACGCCAGGTAAAGGCCCGCGGATGGATTTGTCCGTCTGGCGTACGCCAGGCATCCACGGCCGCCGGCGCCCAGGCCGCGGAGGGGGGAGCGACCGCGCGCGGCTCTTGCTCTTCTTCATCCGGCAGGCGCCGGTTGACTGCCTCCGCTGTCAGCGGTTGCGCCTCCTTCGTTCCCTGCACCTGCTGCTCCAGGTAGCGTAGAATCATCGCCAGAGCGGCGTCGGCCGATAAACGCTTGTTGCCCACACGATCCTCTGGCCAAACGTGCCGCTCGGCCCATTCGGCGCCGGGGGCTGAGAGATGAAGATGCGCCAACCCAACCGGCTTGTCGGGCGTGCCGCCGCCTGGCCCGGCGATGCCCGTCACCGCGACGGCGATGTCGGCGCCAAAGACGCGCCGCGCCCCTTGCGCCATTTGCCGCGCCACCTCGGCGCTGACCGCGCCCTTGCTCAGGAGGGTGTTGTGATCCACGCCGAGCATATGCTCCTTGGCGGAATAGGCATAGGTGACGGCGCTGCCCAAGAAGTAGGCCGAGCTGCCGGCCACATCTGTCAGCCGGTTGCTGATCTGCCCGCCGGTGCATGATTCCGCCAGGGCGATGGTTAGCCCCAGGCTGCTGAGCAGTTTGCCAATTCTTATCTCGATCGCTTGTTGGTTCATTGGTTTTCTTCGTTTTTCCAGGCTTCAGGCCTTGAGCAGTTTATCCTCGAGCGGCAAACGCAGGGTAAAGGTGCTGCCCATGCCCACTTCGCTTTGCACTTCGATGGCGCCGCCGTGCGCCTGCGCCACCCATTCGACAATGGACAGGCCGAGGCCGGTGCCGCCCAGGCGGCGTGAGCGCGCGCGGTCGGCCCGGTAGAAGCGCTCGAAGATGTGAGGCAGGTCTTTTTCGGCGATACCCAGGCCATTGTCCGCCACTTCGATGCGCACATGGTGCGGCTCACGGTAGAGCGCCAGCGTCACTTTGCCGCCGGCCGGCGTGTATTTGATGGCATTGTCCACCAGATTGAGCAGCAGCTGGCGCAGGCGGTCTGCATCTCCCATGATCTGCGCCTGATCTTCATGCACCAGGCGCAGCTCCACCTTGCCCTGCGCCATCATCAGCCCCTGGCGGAAGACATCGAGCAGCAGGGTGTCCAGCTCGACCGGCACGCGGTGCAGGGCATGGCCGGCATCGGCCTGCGCCAGCAGCAGGAGGTCGCCCACCATGCGGGTCATGCGCCTGGTCTCGGTCTCGATTTCGCTCAAGGCTTCCTGGCGCAGCTCGGCATCCTCGATGGCCCCCCGTTTGAGTAGATCGAGGTTGCCTTGAATGGTGGTCAGCGGCGTGCGCAATTCGTGTGAGACATCCCCCATCAGCCGTTGCTGCGTTTGGAAGAGGTGATCGAGGCGCGCGAGCATTTCGTTGAACGTCTCAGCCAGGCGGCTGACCTCGTCGCCGCTGTCAGGAATGACGATGCGCTCAGCCAGGTGCTCTGTGCGACCAATGCGCCGGCCTGTGGCGGTAATCTCGTTGATGGGTCGCAGCGCGGAGCGGACCAGCAGTGAGCCGCCCACGGTGGTGGCCAGGATGCCCAGGATGCTGACAAGGTAGAGGGCCGTGCGCACCCGACCCAGGGTGTTTTCTACATCCACCAGTGATTGACCGATCTGCAGAACCCCGACGATCTTCCCGTCAGGGCGATGAATCGGCATGGAGTAGATGTGAATAGGGGTTCCTTGTTGATGCAGCGTGTAGTAACCGCTGTGCCCCTGCACGTTTTGGTCCAGCATCTCTTGACTGATGGGCAGAATCTGATCCACATCCTTCAAGTTGGGCGAGCGCTGGTAGATCGCGCCGTCAGGCGTCAAGACCTGCGCGTAGACCTGCGAGGCAAACACGACCCGCGGCGTCAAGGAACTGTTGTCGCGTTGAAGCGCGGCCATCGGATCGAGCTCTTGTTCGATAACCGTCGCGGCCCGCTCTCCCTGACTCTTCAGCGTGTCGCTGATGTCAGTCAACAAGGCGTTGGCCAGGAATGAATAAAGCCCAAGACTGAACAGGAAGAGCATCGCGCCCAGGAAGGCGCTGTACCAGACAGTCAGGCGAAATCGAATAGACATAATCGTTGATCCCCCATCGGTGGGGCTGACATGAGTCAGTCGGCGACCCGAAGATCGCGTTATTCTTCGCGCAAGACATACCCGACCCCGCGCACGGTCTGCAGCAGGCGCGGCTCACCGTTGGATTCCAGCTTGGTGCGCAGGTAGCGGACGTAGACCTCGATGATGTTCGATTCGCCGCCGAAGTCATAGTCCCAGATGCGCTCGTAGATGATGTCGCGAGTCAGCACCTGGCGCGGGTGCTGCATGAAGAGCTGCAAAACATCGAACTCTTTTGCGGTCAAATCGAGGCGCCGGTTGCCGCGCAGCACCTCACGCGTGGCGTAGTTGAGGGTGAGATCGCCGAAGCGAATTTCCTCGCGCGAGGTCGTGGTGACGCGCACACGCCGCAGCAGGGCGCGGATGCGGGCCAGCATTTCTTCGAAGCTGAACGGCTTGGAAATATAGCCGTCTGCGCCGCTGTCCAGCCCGGCGACGCGATCAGGAATGGAATCTTTGGCCGTCAGCATGACGATGGGCACGTCACTGGCGGCGCGCAGACGCCGGCAGACCTCCAGGCCGTCAATCCCTGGCAGCATGACGTCAAGGATCACCAGGTCAGGTGGATTGTCACGGGCCATTTGCAGGCCGCTTTCGCCGTCCGCGGCAACATCCACCGCGTAGCCTTCGTAAAGCAGGCCGCGGCGTAGGAGATTGGCAATTTTCGGTTCATCTTCGACAACAAGAATTCGGTCACTCATGGCTGTGGCTCGGTGTTTGTAGATTCAAGCGCCGCGTCCGCGCTCAACCTCGGACGCACGCCATAGCGGGCAAGATAACTCTCCACCAGGCGATCGAACAGCACGGGTTGTTCATCCATCGGTAAATGGCTGGCGCGCGGAACAACGGCCAGATGCGCGCCAGGGATGCGCTGCGCCGCCAGGCGCGCATCGGTCACGGGCACGGTGCGGTCATGCGCGCCGGTGATGACCAGCGTCGGCGTCTGAATGGCCGGCAGGCGCTCGCTCACGTCGCTGTTGAGGATGGCGCGCAGGCAGCCGGCCACCGCGTCGGGCGCGGCGCGGGCCATGTCCACCATACTGCGGCGCCGGGCGGCGCCGTGGAAAAAGCGCGCGTCGGCAAAGATCGTTTGCTGCCCCAGATGCGCCAGGAGGTGAGAATGTTGCGAAAGGTTGAGAACATGCTGTCCCAGGCGGGAGCGCAAAAAGACGCTCAGTCCCGGACCGATATGGCCGGTGATGACCGGATTGCTGAGCACCAGGCCGCTGACCAGGCGCGGATAGTGCAACGCCAGCTGGACAGCAATCAGTCCGCCCATCGAATGGCCCAACACAACAGCCGGATCTGGCGTCGTCTGCCCCAGGAACGCGGCCACGACCGCCGCATAGTTCTCTGCGCCAAAGTCGAAGGCAGAAGGCGGCCGGCTGGAGTCACCGAAGCCCGGCAAATCGAGGCTGATGACGTAATAGGCCGACGCCAGACGCTGGCACGTGCGCTGCCACATGGTCAGGGAGCTGGCCCAGCCATGAAGACAAAGCACCACAGGCCCCTGGCCGACGGCCTGGAAATTGAGTTGAAGATCGTTGACAAACATGGTTGGCACAGCGCCGATTATAGCACAAGGTGAAACGAAGACGGAAAAGGGAAACATTAAGA
The DNA here is from genome assembly GCA_036822415.1 of Chloroflexota bacterium. Classification (GTDB taxonomy): domain Bacteria; phylum Chloroflexota; class Anaerolineae; order SSC4; family Amarolineaceae; genus Amarolinea. Next base: position 4,476 of record DAISHS010000110.1, on the reverse strand, counting down.
ATTGATTAAGAACCTGAGAATGGTATAACCCTACTGGCAAATCTGGAAACACCTGGTATAATGCAGCGATTCTTAGCATAACACCGGTAGAGGAGAGGTATGAACCCAGTCGAATCCCTGGCCGAGCGCATGGTTAGTAATGTAGAAAAAGTCATCATTGGCAAGCGCGCCGAGGTGAGAAACACGTTAATTGCGCTGCTGTGTGAAGGCCACCTGTTGATCGAGGATGTTCCGGGCGTGGGCAAGACGATGCTGGCCCGCTCGATGGCGCGTTCGATTGGCTGCACCTTCAAACGCATTCAATTTACGCCCGACATGCTGCCCAGCGATGTGACCGGCGTATCGGTTTTCAATCAGCGCGATCGTGAATTCGAGTTTCGCCCCGGCCCCATCATGGCGCAGATTGTCCTGGCCGACGAAATCAACCGCGCGACGCCTAAAACCCAGGCCGCGCTGTTGGAGGCGATGGAGGAGCGCCAGGTCACGGTAGATGGCGTCACGCATACCTTGCAGCGCCCCTTCCTGGTTTTGGCGACCCAAAACCCTATCGAATACGAAGGGACGTTTCCCTTGCCGGAAGCGCAGGTGGACCGTTTCATGATGCGCATCAGCCTGGGCTACCCAAGCCAGACCGACGAAATTTCGATCCTGAACTCGCAGCAAACGCATCACCCGATCGAAGATGTTGAGCAGGTGATCACGGCCGAGGAGTTAGTGGCGGCGCAGAAGGCGGTCAAGGATGTTTACATGGACGACCTCATCAAGGAGTACATCGTCCTGTTGACCAACGCGACCCGCAAGCATCCCGATGTTTACCTGGGCGCCAGTCCCCGCGGCAGCCTGGCCCTGTACAAGACGGCGCGCGCTCGCGCGGCCATGGAGAGTCGCAATTTTGTGATTCCCGACGACATCAAGGCCCTGGCTGATTTCACTCTGTCCCACCGCATCATCATCAGCCCTTCGGCGCGCATCAAAAATGTGGATGCGCGCGCGATCATGGGCGAGGTGCTCGATTCGGTGCCGGTGCCAGGCACCCGCGTCAAGGCCCGCTCATGACGGCCCTCGCCAGGTTGGACTTCTGATACCATGCGTCGTCTTTGGGGAATTCTCATCGCTTGGCTGCTGAGCCTGGCTTTTGCGCTGAACACGGGGCGTGAGCTGGCCTGGAACATCTTCTATTTGCTCACGGCCATCATCGTGTTGAGCGCGCTGTGGGCCTATGCCAATGTCAATTGGGTGCGTGTGGGGCGATTTACGCGCGCCCGCCGCGCCCAGGTGGGCAAACTGGCCGAGGAGCAGTTCGAGGTGCGCAACTTGAGTCGGCTGCCCAAGCTGTGGCTGGAGGTGCGCGATTTCTCGACGCTGCCCGGACATCACGCCAGCCGCGTCGTCAGTTCGTTGAACGGACGCCGGCATGAGCGCTGGATTGTGCGCACGTTGTGCCAGCAGCGCGGGCGCTTCATGCTTGGCCCGCTGACCCTGACCAGCGGTGATCCGTTGGGCCTCTTTCGCTTCAGCCGCACGCTGCCTGCCACCTCCCCCATCGTGGTCTATCCGATCACCGTGGACATTCCCGCCTTCAATCCGCCCATCGGCATCCTGACCGGCGGCGACGCCATGCGCCGCCGCACGCATTACGTGACGACCAACGTCTCCGGCGTGCGTGACTACGAGCCGGGCGATAGTTTCAATCGCATCCATTGGAGATCCGTGGCCCGCACCGGCCGCCTGGTGGTCAAGGAGTTCGAACTCGATCCGACGGCAGACCTGTGGTTGATCGTGGACATGGACCGCAATGTGCATGTCAAAGCGCCGTGGCATCCGGTTGAGCGTAATGAAGGCCCGGCCATCCTGTGGAAGGAAAGCCGGCGTGACATCACCCTGGCGCCCAGCACCGAAGAGTATGCGGTGTCGGTCGCCGCTTCCCTGGCGCGCCATTTCATCATGCGCAATCGCTCGGTGGGTATGGTGATGCACAGCCGTCACCGTGAAGTGATTCAGGCTGACCGCGGCGAGCGCCAATTGACCAAGATTCTGGAGACGCTGGCGGTCATCGAGCCGTTGGGCAATATCCCCTTCAGTCAGGTGCTGACCGGCGAAGGCCAATCGCTTTCGCGCCACACCACCTTGATCGTCATCACGTCGTCGCCCGATGTAACCTGGGTGGCCGCCTTACGCGACCTTCAGCGCCGCGGCGTCTACAGCGTGGCCGTGGTGGTGGACGCCGCCAGCTTCGGCCCCAGCCTGCCCAGCGCGCCCGTGCTCACGGAGCTTCTTGCCAGCGGCATCGTCAGCTACCTGGTCAAGCGCGGCGATCGGCTGAACGAGTCGCTCACGCTGCCGGCCCAGTCCCGCACGTAATAAGTGCAGAATACAAAGTACACAGTACAAAGCAGATCAAGCGCTTGGGTTCGCATCTGAGGATGCTCACTCCGCTCCACATTCATCGTTCATCGTTCATCATTCATCGTTCATCGTTCTGCTGCCCTTACTCTGCCCCGACCGCGTGCCATGCCTCGACGATCATTGACACAGGCACGTTATCCACCACCTCCACCTCCCCGATCTGGCGCGGGACGACAAAGCGCAGGCGGCTCTCTTTTTTCTTCTTGTCGCTGCTCATTGCCGCTAGCAGTTGATCCACGGCGGCGGGCAGTGACGCCGGAATCTGCACGGGCAGCCCCAGGCGTTCCAGCAGGCGCACGATGCGGTCACGCACGGCGGCATCGCACAGCCCTAACGTCACGCCCAGGTGACTGGCGGCCGCCAGGCCGATAGCGACAGCCTCGCCGTGCCGGATGCTGAAATTCGAGACCAGCTCCAGGGCATGGCCGAAGGTATGCCCCAGGTTCAAATGCGCCCGGATCGCCTGCTCGAATGGGTCTGCCTCCACCACGTTGACCTTGACGCGCACCGCCTCATCCAGCAGCTGCGGCAGCGAGCGCGGGCCGCGGCCTTCCAGGTCGGCGAAGAGATCGGGCGCGGCCAGGATGCCATGCTTGACCACTTCGGCCAGGCCGGCGCGGAACTCGGCTGACGGCAGCGTCGCCAGCAGGGCCGTGTCCGCCAGCACCAGCCGCGGTTGTTTGAACGCGCCCACCAGGTTCTTGCCCACGCCCGGCAGATCAACCCCCACCTTGCCGCCCACGCTGGCATCCACCATCGCCAGCAGCGTGGTCGGCATCTGGATGAAGGGCAGGCCGCGCAGGTAGGTCGCCGCGGCAAAACCGGCCGTGTCGCCCACCACGCCGCCGCCCAGGGCAATGACCGCGCTCTGGCGCTCCAACTGGGCCTGCGCAAACTGCGCGTAGAGTTCACGCACCGTATCCAGCGTTTTGAACGGCTCGCCATCGGGGATGGTGCAGAGCACAGGCGTCAAACCTGCTGCGTGCAACGCCTGCTGAATGCGCGCGCCATACAGCGGCGCCAGGGTGTCGTTGGTGACGAGCGCCACGCGCGGGCCGATGGGCAGGCCGGCCAGCAAGCGCGGCAGATGCGCCAGCGCGTCATCGCCGATGATGATCGGATAGTCAACCTCGGGCGCGTGCACCGGCAGGGCAAAAAATTCACCCTCAGTCAGCCCCAACGCCAGCGCGATCACGCGGTCGCCCACCGCGCCCACCGACAACCCCAGGGTGTCCAGCTGCAAGGGGATGGCCCCATAGGCGGCCGCGCGTTGGCTCAGCAGCTGCTCCATCTGCTGGCGCGGGTTTTCCACGTTGAGCAGCGGCCGCGTCCCGTTGCGACCGATGCGGCGCAGCACCTCATCCACATCGGCCTGCAGGCAGACGATGGTGCTGGTGGCCTGGAACGCGGCGCGATTGGCCGGATGCAGCAGCGCGCCGCCGCCGGTGGCGATGACCAGCCCTTCCTGCGCGGCCAGCTCCTGCACCAGCTCGCTTTCCCAGCGGCGAAAGGCCGCCTCGCCTTCAGCGGCAAAGAGGGCGGCGATGGTCTGGCCCTGGCGCTCTTCGATGCGCGCGTCCATGTCTACAAAGGGACGGCGCAGGCGTGCGGCGACATAGCGCCCGACGCTGCTTTTGCCCGTGCCCATAAAGCCGGTCAATACGATGTTGCGTGTGGAAAGAGTCATGGTGCGGCCTGTCATTCTGAAAGGGGGTAGTCGAACTGCCACGGCCTGTTGTCCATCGGCAGGTCGGACAGCTGCGCCTGGCGCAGGGCGGCAAAGCGCGGGCGCATCTCGGCCAGGCTGTCGCCGCCCAGCTTTTCGATCAGCGCGTCGGCCAGGACAAAGGCGACCATCGCCTCGCCCACGACGGCTGCGCGCGGCACGGCGCTGAAATCCGAACGTTCGTAGACGGTGACGGCTTCCTGGCCGCCGGCCAGGTCAACCGAGCGCCGCGGGTTGAGCGTGGTGCTGATCGGTTTCATGGCCGCGCGCAGCACCAGCGGCAGGCCCGTGGTGATGCCGCCCTCGAAGCCGCCGGCGCGATTGCTGCGGCGCGTCAGCGCGCC
>DAISHS010000109.1:0-12122 GCA_036822415.1 Chloroflexota bacterium | reverse complement strand
CCTGCTGATCCACGAGGCGATCTACGACGAGTTTGCAGCGCGCTTCGTGGCGGCCGCGCGCGCCTACCGGGTGGGCGACAAGCTGGACGAAGCGACCGATATGGGCCCGCTGATCAACCGCACGGAGGCCCTGCGCGTGGAGCGCCTGGTCAACGAAGCCGTGGACGCTGGCGCGACCCTCTTGACCGGCGGGGAGCGCTGGGGCAATTTCTATGCGCCGACCGTGCTGGCCGACGTGCCCGATACGTGCACACTGGCCCGCGAGGAAATCTACGGCCCGGTCACGCTGTTGTACCGCTTTCACGGCCTGGACGAGGCCATCGCGCGCGCCAACAACGTTGATTACGGCTTGCAGGCCGGCATCTTCACACGCGACCTGCAGACCGCCTTCCGGGCCGTCAGCGAGCTGCACGTGGGCGGCGTCATGGTCAACGACAGCACCGACTACCGCATCGACGCCATGCCCTTCGGCGGCGTCAAAGGATCGGGCCTGGGGCGCGAGGGCATCCGTTTCGCCGTGCAGGAAATGACCGAACCGAAGGTGGTCTGTTTCAACCTGTAGGGGCAGGCCTTGCGCCTGCCCACGGGGCGCCCGTAGGGGCAGGTCTTGCACCTGCCCACAACCAAGGAGATTAGAATCATGTCCACAGTTGTCACAGCCGTCGCGCCTGCCAGCCTGCAGGATTACGTGGCCCGCGGCGAGGCGATGAATCAGGCCGCCGCCGATCAGCGCGCCGTCATGCGCCGCAAGAAGTTCGATACGATCGCCGTGCATGGTCTGTACGACATGCAGCAGGCGCTGGCCAATCAGGGCAGCATCGTCGAGCCGGCCTTTCTCAGCCCGGCGCAGCATTTCGAGAACAGCAATCATATGGAAGTGGCGCTGGCCTACCAGATGCCGTCCTGGACCTACTCACGCATCGCCAACCCCACGCTGCACTACCTGGAAGAAACGCTGGCCCTGCTTGAAGGTTACGGCTACGACGGCGAGGTGAGCGCCTGCGCCACCGGCTCCGGCATGAGCGCCATCTTCATGGCCACCAACCCCTTCCTGGCCGTCGGCCCCAGCGCCAGCCGATCCAATGGGCATGGGCCGCACCCGATCAACTTCGTCGCCAGCGCCAAGTGCTACGGCGGCACCTTCATGCTCTTCAGCCGTTACGCGGCCGAGCGCGGCGTGGAAGTGCGCTGGGTGCGTGATCCGCTCGACCTGGACGAGTGGGCCAGCAAGATGGACGACCAGACCCGCTTCGTCTTCGGCGAAATGCCCTCCAACCCTGGCCTGGGCCTGTTCGACTTGCAGGGCGTGGCCGACCTGGCGCATGCGCACGGCGTACCGCTCATCGTAGACGCCACGGTCGCCACACCAGCGCTGATGCGCCCTTTGCAGCACGGCGCCGACATCGTTGTGCACTCCGTCAGCAAGGCCATGGCCTGCAGCGGCTTCGCCATTGCCGGCGCCCTGATCGCCCGCCACGACATCCCCAGCCGCGTCGGCCCTGACGAGATGCGCGCCAACTTCGCCCTACACACCAAGCTGCTGCCCTTCCGCGATCATGGCCCGGCGCTCAGCCCCTTCAACGCGCTGATGGCCCTCAACGACCTGCGCACCTTGCGGCCCAGGATGGATCAGATGAGCCGCGGCGCCATGCAGGTGGCCACCTTCCTGGGCGATCATCCGGCGGTGGCCGAGGTCAACTATCCCGGCCTGCCCAGCACGCCCGGCCATGCCGTGGCCGCGCGCTACCTGTGGCTGGCCGATGGCGCCGACGACTACGGCCATGAGGTCAATCGCTTCGGCTACCTGCTCAGTTTCACCGTCAAGGGCGGCGCGGCGAGCGCCCGCCGCGCCTTCGACAACCTGCGCATGATCTGGCGCGCCACCGACCTGGGCCGCGTCAAGACCGTGGCCACCATTCCCGCCATTTCGACGCACCAGCAGCAGGGCGAGGCCGGCCGCACCCTGGGTGGCGTCCCCACCAACCTGATCCGCCTCAGCATCGGTGCCGAGCATCCCAACGACATCATCGCCGACCTCGATCAGGCGCTGACGAATCTGTAAGCATTTCGTCCACAACACAGGCGCCGGGCACATTCAGCGCCCGGCGCCTGTGTTGATCCATCCGGGGTAGGGGCACGGCCTGGCGCCTGCCCACGCGGATGACCGCAAGGGCGCGCGCAAACCTCTTGGTTGCGTCTTTTCCCAACCTGTTGTAAAGTACGCCGCAGCCAGGAGGGAAGAATCATGCGCCAGGTTCAGGACTTCGTCAGCCAGGTCGTAGACAACGTGGAAAAAGTCATCATCGGCAAACGGTCGGTGATCGAGATGCTGTTGGTGGCCCTGCTGTGCGAAGGCCATGTGCTGCTGGAAGATGTGCCCGGCGTGGGCAAGACCATGCTCGCGCGCAGCGTGGCGATCAGCCTGGGCGGACAGTTCAAGCGCCTGCAATGCACGCCCGATCTCCTCCCCAACGACGTGACCGGCGTCTCGGTCTTCAATCAGCAGACGGGCCAGTTCGAGTTCCGCCCCGGCCCCGTCTTCGTCAACATCCTCCTGGCCGATGAGATCAACCGCGCCACGCCGCGCACGCAGTCCGCCCTGCTGGAAGCGATGCAGGAGCAGCAAGTGACGGTGGATGGCGTCAGTCGCGCCTTGCCGCGGCCCTTCCTGGTGCTGGCAACGCAGAACCCGATCGAATATGAAGGCACCTTTCCCTTGCCCGAAGCCCAGCTCGATCGTTTTCTCATGCGCCTGACGCTTGGTTACCCCGCGCCGGCCGATGAACGCCGCCTGCTGCTGGCCCTGCGCCGCGAGCATCCCATCAACCGCGTGGCGCCGGTGGTCAATGATGAGCAGCTGCTGGCCCTGCAGCCCCTGGTGTGGGACGTACACGTGGATGACAGCCTGCAAGATTACATCGTGCGCCTGGTCACAGCCACGCGGCAGCATCATGACCTCGCCCTGGGCGCCAGCTCGCGCGCCACCCTGGCCCTGTTCAAGACCGCGCAGGCCCTGGCGGCCGTGCGCGGTCGCGATCATGTCCTGCCGGACGACATCAAAGCGCTGGTCACCGCGGTCCTGGCCCATCGCCTGATCGTGCGGCCAGAGGCCGAGCTGCGCGGGCGCACCGCCGTCAGCGTGCTGAACGAGGTCCTGCAGGATACGCCGTTGCTGTTGGAGAGCGCCGCGAGCAGATGAGATTGCGCCTATCTCACGTCCGGGACTAACCTGCAAGGGGGCCGATTGGAAGGGGCGAAGGGACGTGTGGCGGGAGATATTGTTTTGACGCAGTACGCCAGGCGCGCGGATAACGCGTAGGGAGGATGAACCTGTAGGGCCAGTTGCCAACTAGCCCTACCATCGCTTGTCGGGATAGGCGCCGCGTGATACACTCAGCGGTGGGAGGTGCCTCACAGATGATTAGCCAACTAAAGGTCAAGAACTATCGAAGCCTGGCCGATGTCACGGTCAGTTTCGAAGTGTTAACCGTCCTGGTCGGCATGAACGGTTCCGGCAAAAGCAATCTGGTGGATGTGCTGCGATTTGTTTCCGAAGCGCTGACGCACGGGCTGGACTCCGCTGTGCTCAAGCGTCATGGCATGGGCGCGCTGCGTCGTTGGTCTGGCAAAGGCCGGCCCTACGACGTGGAGATTGGGCTTTCGGTAAGCGGTAATGGCGCCCTGGCCGCCGACTACCAATTTACACTAGGTAGCGAACTGCGGGGCGAATATCGTGTCAAGTCCGAGCGCTGTGAGGTGCATGACCTATCACGACAGCCCTCAACGCTGATCAACAAGTTTGAAACCGTCAATGGCGAGTGGGGCGCGTCGCCGTTGGAGGTCGCGCCGACGCTGCCACAAACCGCTCTCGCATTGCCGCTTCTGACAGGGCTTGAGCCGTTCCGACAGGTGTATGACCTGCTCACGAGCATGAGTTTCTACAACATCGTACCACATGACTTGACGGAGCCGCAAAAGCCAGCGAATGCCTACCCTTTGACCGAACGCGGCGACAACCTCGCCAGTCTACTCAGAGAACTAAGACGGAGCCACTCCCCCGTTTCCAAAGAGCTTGAAAGCGCCTTGAACAACGTGATGAGCGATGTCCTGGGCTATCAAGTCGCCCAGGTGGGAGGATATCTGGTGACGAAGCTGCGTCACACCGGCGCAGGCAAGGACCAAAAGCCGTTGTTTGAGTTGTCCCAGGAATCCGATGGCACATTGCGTATGCTTGGTATTCTGTCGGCGCTCTACCAAACACCCCCCCGTGGATTGATTGCACTGGAGGAGCCAGAGCTAACCATACATCCTGGGGCGATGAGCCTCTTGTGGGAGGAGATTCTCGAGGCAACGCAACGTCAGGACAGACAGATGCAGGTTGTCCTGACGACACACAGCCCCGACCTGCTGGACATGTGTGAAGCCGACCAGATTCGAGTCGTAGAAAAAATCAACGGTATCACACATGTCGGGCCGGTGGCGGAAGAGCAAAAGCAAATTATTCAGCAGAGATTATTTGCGCCGGGGCAATTGCTGCAGGCTCAGGGCCTGAGACGAGCGGGAGCTGTCTGAGCCATGCCGCGCAATAAGGTCTATGCCATCGTTGAAGGCCAGGGCGAAGCCGACCCACCGACGCCGAATGAGCAGCCGGCCGTCGTGACACTGACCCTCCGGCTGCTTCAGCACTTCGGATGCTACGATCTTTACCCAGCGCCTCGTCCGTGGCGGCTTCGCTCGTCGGGCGAATTTTTCCGTGACGACGTTCTCGAACGCGCGCTGCGCGCCCACACAGCCTTTGCCGATTGTGCGGGCGTACTCGTGTTGATGGATCTGGAGGACGATTGCCCGGGCTTGCGGGGGCTAGAACTTGCCGAACGCATCAGGAACATGGGCGATGACCTGCCCTTCGTCGTAGTGGTGACGTGCGCATACCGGGAGTATGAGACCTGGTTTCTGGTCAGCCTCGACGCGATTCACCCAGGCGAGTCATATCCAGGAAATGCAGAGTTGCATCGAGACGCGAAGGGATGGCTTCGCAAGCGGTTTGGATATCGGGAAGTGCGCGATCAGGCGCTCTACACCCGTTCACTCGACATCGAGGCAACACGCGCAAGATCGCGCTCGTTTCGGCGTCTTTGTCATGCGTTTGAGGAGCTGATCGCTGCACAAGCGACAGGTCAGCCAATCGTGACGCCCCAGTCACGCGCAGCAGCGTTGAGTGCAGGCAATTTGGGAGCAACCTGAAGACATGCTCGACTCCTGGATCCTCTCCCAATTTGTCAACTCTATCATCCTTTCGCCCAGCGGCGCCTGGGCGAGTTCCGTTTCTTGAAAGATCACGATGCGTGAATACATCCCATTCCTGATCATGTTGCTGCTCATCGCCGCGGTGTTTCGTGAGGACGCCATTTTTACGGTGTTCTACATCCTGGCCGGCGCGTATCTGGTCGGGCGCTGGTGGAGCCGCCGCGCCCTGGCGGCGATCGAGGTAGCACGCGAGTTCGAGCCGCATGCCTTGTGGGGCCAGGAGACCCACGTGCGCTTGACTCTGCACAACCGCAGCTGGCTGCCGGTCGTTTGGCTCCGTTTGCAGGAAAGTGTGCCAACGGAGCTGGGGGTTCCACAGGCCTTCAGCCAGATCACGCGCCTCGACGCTCATCGCCGCGCGCAGTTTTCTTATACGGTTCATGGAGACCACCGCGGTTACTACGGCATCGGCCCGTTGCATCTCACCTCTGGTGATTTGCTGGGCATCGTTGCCAACGAAGAGCGCCAGGGTGAGGTCAACTATCTGACGGTTTATCCGCGCATCGTGCCGCTGCCGCATTTTGCCCTGCCTTCGCGCTCACCGCTGGGCACGCTGCGCCATCACCAGCCGATTTTCGAGGACCCCACGCGCGTGCGCGGCAAGCGCGACTACGCGGCCGGCGATTCGCTGCGTCGCGTGGATTGGAAAGCCAGCGCCTCCAGCGGACGCCTGCAGGTCAAGCTCTTCGAGCCTTCGATCGCCCTGCAGGTCGTTGTGATGCTCGACCTGCACGCGGAGGACTACGACCTGCGCACGCGCCTGGATACGTCCGAACTGGCAATCGTGACGGCCGCTTCGGTGGCGAACTGGGTTGTGCAGCGCAAGCAGGCCGTGGGCTTGATCTGCAACGGCGTTGATCCACTGTACGCAACGACGCGCCATGTGCTGCCGGCGCGTAAAGACCGCGGGCACTTGATGCGCTGCCTCGACATTCTGGCGCGCATCCAGCTTGGTTCGACCACCCCGGCGGTCAACCTCTTGCGTGAGGAGCTGACCCGCCTGGCGTGGGGTACCACCCTGGTTCTCATCACCGGCCAGGTGGATGAGGACCTGCTGGCCGCCGGGCTGCAAGCCCAACGACATGGCGTTGACCTGGTTGTCTTCGTCTGCAGCCGGGTCAGCCCGCCGGCCGAGATCAAGCGCCGCGCGGCCCACGTCGCTTTTCCCATCACCTGGCTGCGCAACGAGAAAGAGCTGGAGAATTGCTCGTGATCGGGTCAATGCGCATGTTGCTCTCTCAATTTTTGGCGACATCGCCCCGGTTTGCGCCCATCGCGACCGGCGCTATTATGCTTGGAGCATCAGCTAAATGGGCATGAATCTGAGCAGGCTGCGCGCGTCTTTTTTGCGTAACGAACGCCTCTCCATTCTGGTCAGCTATCTGCTGGTCAGCGTGATGCTCGTTTGCCTGACATCCCTCCTGGTGCAGTTTGGACAACGCCTGGCCCCAGGGTGGGACGGACGCTATCTGCTCGTCGTCGCCTTCGTGGCCGCCCTGGAATCTATGGCCGCCACGCGCAGCTTGCAGCGCACGGCGGTCTTCAGCCGCGCCTGGCTCGCCCGCCGCGGCAGCGAGTTCATCGTCATGCTCATCACCCTCAAGGCGGCCCTCTATCTGCTGCGTGATCCGGCGCAATTCTGGCGTGATCTGCCGGCCTGGCGCAGCGACTTCATCAACCAATTCTTCACAGGCGAATATCTGGTCGTGGTGGTCTTTGTCCTCCTCGTCTGGTTCGTGGGCGGCTCGTTCACCGATTGCCTGCGTGAGTTGGAAGGAGACGCCGAGTTCATCGAGGAGGAAACGCGCCACGGCCTGCAGAGCGACCGCCCGGCGGCGCGGCAACGCCTGGCGCGGCAAATTTTCACCCTGGGGGGCTTGATGATTGCGCTCATCGGCCTGCTGCGCCTTGACCTGCAGGCGCTGCAGATCGGCCCGCCGGTCATGCGCGTCGGCGTGATCGAGCTGCTGGTCTATTTTGTGCTGGGGTTGGGCCTGCTGGGGCAGAGTCATTTTGCCGTACTGCGGGCGCGCTGGATTTGGGATCGCATCCCCATGCAGGCCGACCTGGCGACACCCTGGCTTGCCTACAGTCTGCTCCTTTTGCTTGCCTTGATGCTCGTTGCCATTTTTTTGCCTACCGTTTACTCCCTCGGCCTGCTGGCGACCGTGGGCTACCTGGTGGGCCTGATCCTTTACCTGTTGAACCTGCTTTTTTTCGGCATCGTGCTGATCGTCAGCTTCATCATTCGCCTGCTGCTGAGCCTTTTCGGCCAGGAATCGTCAGCGCCGCTGCCGGCCACGCCCCTGCCGCCCTTGCCGCCGCCGTTGACGCCGCTCCCCGCGGCCACGCCGTGGCCCTGGTTGGAGCTGCTCAAATCGCTGCTCTTCTGGGCGGTGTTCATCGGCGTCATCGTGGCTGCGCTGGTCATCTATTTGCGCCAGAATCAGGAATTGCTCCAGGGTTTGATTCGCCTGCCGCGCCTGCGCCAGTGGTTTGGTCGTTGGGATTGGCTGCGCGCACGGTTGCTGCGCGCCGCGCAGCGCGTGGCCGCCTGGCCGGCCAGCCTGCGCCGGTCGGCGCCGGTCATGCCTGCCAGCGCCAGCGCTGCCTGGAATTTCATCAGCCTGCGCCGCCTATCCGCGCGCGAACGCGTGCAGTTTTATTACCTGGCGTTTGTCCGCCGCGGGCGCGAGCATGGCTGGCCGCGGCGACCAGGCCAGACGCCGTTGGAATACGAACAGATGTTGAGCGCCACCCTGCCGGAGAGTCAACCCGATGTGGCGTCCCTCACCGCGTCGTTCAACGAGGCCCGCTACAGCCAGCACCAGATCAGCGTTGGCCAGGTTAGCCTGGTGCAGCGCGCCTGGGAGAAGATCAAGCACGCGCTGCGCCGCGCCCGCCCGGGCGACTGACTTGGCCGCGGTTGCAACGCCCCACAAAGGAGTCACGGTCATGCGTTTGAGTCAATTGTTCGGTCAGACCTGGCGCGAGGCGCCAGCCGAAGCTGAAATCGCCAGCCATCAGCTGATGGTACGCGCGGCCTTGATCCGCCCGCTGGCTGCGGGCATCTTTGCCTATCTACCCCTGGCGCGCCGCGCGCTGAACAAGATCGAAGCCATCATCCGCCAGGAGATGGACGCGATCGGCGCGCAAGAAATGACCATGCCGGTGGTGCAGCCGGCCGAGCTGTGGCAGCAAAGCGGGCGCTGGCAGCGCATCGGCCCCGAGCTGGCGCGCCTCAAGGATCGCGGCGGTCGCGACCTGGTGCTGGCGATGACGCACGAAGAGGTGGTGGCCGACCTGGTGCGGCGCGAGATTCGCTCCTATCGCCAGCTGCCGCGGCTGATCTACCACCTGCAGACCAAGTTTCGCGATGAGCCGCGCGCCCGCGGCGGCCTGATCCGCGTGCGTGAGTTCACCATGAAGGATTCCTACAGCCTGGACGCAGACGCCGACGGGCTGGAGCGGCAGTATCAGGCGCACTACCGCGCTTACTTCGAGATTTTCCGGCGCTGCGGCCTGCCGGTCAGGGCCGTGCAGGCCGACGTGGGCATGATGGGCGGGCACAGCGCGCACGAGTACATGTACCTGACCCCCATCGGCGAAGACACGCTGCTGTTGTGCGACGCCTGCGGTTACGCGGCCAATCGCCAGGTGGCCGCCATGCGCAAACCGCGCCCCGCGGCCGAGCCGTTATTGCCTCTGACTGAAGTGGCGACGCCCGGCGCCACCACGATCGCGGCCCTGGCCGCGCTGTTACAGGCGCCCGCCAGCCGCACCGCCAAGGCGTTCTTTTGCGTGGCTACGCTCGACCACCCTGAGGAGTCTGAACGCTTTGTATTTGCCGTGGTGCGCGGCGACATGGAAGTCAACGAGACGAAGCTGGCCAATGCGGTGGGGGCGCGCAGCCTGCGTCCCGCGACCGAGGCCGAGATCCTGGCCATCGGCGCGCAGCCCGGCTACGGCTCGCCCATCGGCGCGCGCCGCGACGCCTTCACGCTGGTGGTGGATGACCTGGTCGCGCAATCGCCCAACCTGGTGGCCGGCGCCAACCGCGTCGGCTTCCATCTTTTGCACACCAACCACGGCCGCGACTTTCAGGCCGATCTGGTGACCGACATCGCCGCTGCCGCGGATGGGGACGCCTGCCCCACGTGCGCGGCGCCGCTGCGCAGCGTGCGCGGCGTCGAGGTGGGCAACATTTTCAAGCTGGGTACGCACTTCAGCGAGGCGCTGGGGACCATGTTTTTGGACGCAGACGGCCGTGAAAAACCGGTGGTGATGGGGTCTTACGGCATTGGCGTGGGACGCTTGTTGGCATGCGTGGTGGAGGAACATCACGACGAGGCCGGCATCGTCTGGCCGGCCGCGCTTGCCCCTTACCAGGTGCACCTGGTCGTTTTGGGTCGTAAGGCGCCGCAGGCCGTCGCCGCGGCCGAGCAGCTCTATCACGACCTGTGGGCCGCGGGCATCGAGGTCTTGCTGGACGATCGCGACGAAAGCCCCGGCGTGAAGTTCAATGACGCGGATTTGATCGGCTTACCGTTACGGCTGACCGTGGGCGACCGCGGCCTGAAGGCGGGCGGCGTCGAACTGAAACTGCGCAAGGGCGGCGAGCCGCGCCTTACGCCGCTGGACGCGGTCATTCCCGCGGTGCGCGCGGAACTGGCCCGTCTGCTCTGAAGACCTTAGCCCGTGGTCATGGCGCGGGTAGCGGCCATCACCGCCATGAAGAGCGTCATCAGGCCGTAGATCAAGGCTTCATTGCGGCTCGTTTTGCCGCCGGTAAAGGCAAAGGTGGCCGGGATCAGAATGAGCATCAGAATGCCGTAGAGATAATGGATCAAACGGTCGGGGCGGCCGCCGCCCACCAGCATGACGGCGCCCAAGACGCCCTGCGCCACAAAGAGCAGCTCGCCAATCGCCAGGATGCCCCAGAGGTTGCCATCAATTTCACGGCGCCGGAAGTAAATTGCCAACGACCAGATGCCGGCAATGACCAGGAACAAGACGCCGGCGCTGCCAATGTTATGATGGATAAGTTTTAGCGACATGGATTGACCTCGTCAGGTGCGCGCCACAATGACGACACCGATGAAAATAACGGCAATGCCCACCCAGCGCAGCGCAGGAACGTTTTCGCCTAACACCAGGTAGGAAAGCAGCGGAATCAGAATGTAGGAAAGGGCCAGCAGGGGATAGGCAAAGCTCAAATCGAGCCGTGACAAAACAACGAGCCAAAGCACCGCGCCCAGGCCATAGCAGGCCAACCCGAGCCAGATCGTCGGTACGCTTGCCACCGCCAATAAGGTTTGCAGCGGCTGCTGTAGAACCCCTGAACCGAGACGCCCGACGGCGGTCATCCCGCTTTTGAGCAGAAGTTGCCCCAACGTGGCCGTGCCCACGGCCCCCAGAACCAAGAGCAGCGAAAAGAGCATAGACTTCCCTTTCTTCACAAGTCACCTGGACGGCGGTTCGATGCCACGGGGCGGTTTGGATTGGCAGACGCGATCCTGGCATCGTTTTGCACCACAATACTGTACATTGATTCACCCGGCCTGTCAAATGCTCTGGGCAAAGTGGGTGCATTTCAAACTGGGGGCAGATCGGGCGACTGCAAGTCGCTGCAACGATTGCAAAGTCCACCTGCGTGGACTACGCCCCGAAACTGAAATGCACCCGGGCAAAGGCGCGGCGGCAGAATCCTGCGTGCAAGAGCGTCGTTGCCAGCAGGCGTTCGAGCTTGGGATCCTGAACGTTGAGCGCGGCCCGATCTGTGATGAAGAGGGCCAGCCCCGCGGCCAGGTAGGCGTGGGGATCGCCGCCGCTGGCGGCGAGCCGCGGGTTGTAACCGAGCTGCGCCAGGCCTGCTATGCGCTGGCCTACCTCCTGCCAACGCGGCGTGATGCCGGCGCCATCGGACAGCCAGGCGCCGTTGGCCGCGCCCAGGCAGCCCAGGTGATGATCGAGCAGGTGGGCAACCCAGAACCAGGCGTCGCCCAGCCCTCCTGCCGGGTTGCTGAGATCGGCCAGGGCAATTTGGGCCACGCCCGCACGCGGGTGGGGATCATCCGGCCGTAGGAAGATGGGGTCGCTGCGATAGCTCCCTTGCGCGCCGATCAGGAGATGGCCGCCAGGCAACGCCGCCCACCACTCCAGGAGCGGGGCGGGAAGCCGCGCCAGGGCTTGGGCCAGGCGCTGGGCTGGTTCGAACGGGCTGCTGAAGCGGGCGCGCACCGGCGCCGCCGCCTGTGTCCAGGCGGTCGGCGCCAGGTGAATGTGCTCATGCAGCAGCTGGCGCAGAACCGGTGTCAGGGTCAAAGGCGCCACCGTTCAGCGCAAACGCAGCGTTTGCCCAACGCGCAGGATGGAGGTGCGCTCAAGCCCGTTTAGTTGCGCCAGGGTCTGCCAGGTGAGACCGAAGCGGGTCGCAATGGTGGAGAGCGAGTCGCCGGCGCGTACACGATAGCTGGCCGGGGCGGAGGGGTTGGGGGCGGAGGCTGGCTGTGCTGGCCGGGTCAGCCGCAGCACCTGGCCCACCTGCAGGATAGATTTGCCGGTCAGGCCGTTCCACTCTGCCAACGTCTGCCAGGTCAACCCCACGCGCGCGGCGATCGAGGCCAGCGCATCGCCCGCCTGCACGGTGTAGGTCGTGGGCGCGGCGGCTACGGGAGCCGGCGCGGCTGGCGGCGGCGCGGCCGGTTGATCCGCTTCATTCGCGGGCGGGGGCGGCGGAGGATCAGCAGCCGGCGGGGACGCCGCAGGATCAGGGGCCGGCGGAGCGGCGGCCGGGTCGGCGGCCGGCGGGGCGG
>DAISHS010000108.1:0-12215 GCA_036822415.1 Chloroflexota bacterium | reverse complement strand
GGCAGGCCCAGGATGAAATAGCCCTTGCTGTCAATGCCCGACTCCGCCGTCCACTCGATGGCGCGGCGAATCTGTTCCAGGTTGATGTGCTTGGCCGTGGCCTTGAGGACATCCTCATTGCCCGACTCGATGCCAAAGTGCACCTGACGGCAGCCGGCGGCATACATCTTGTGAAGCAGCTCGGGGTTGACGCGATCGACGCGCGCCAGGCAGCGCCAGCGGACATCCATCTTTTGCTCGATGAAATAGTCCATGATCTTCTCCAGGCGCCGCACATCAATCGTGAAGAGATCATCAATGAAGTAGAAGTTGCGCACCTGGTACTGCTGCTGCAGCTGACGCAGTTCCTCGACGATGTTCTCAGGCGAACGTTGGCGGTAGGTGCGCCCAACCACCCCCTTGAAGCAGAAGGAGCAGTTGTAGGGACAGCCACGGCTGGAAAGCACGGTCAGCATCTTCTCGCCGTTGGGCGCATAGAGCGGGTACTTGTCCATCTCGAACAGATGACGCGCCGGGAACGGCAGGGCGTCCAGGTCTTCGATCAGCTTGCGCTGTGGATTTTCCACCACCTTGCCGTCATCTTTCCACCACAGGCCGGCAATGCGGCCATAGCGGGTATCGCCGGTTTCGATGGCCTGCAGCAGCTCAAGCCAGACTTCTTCGCCTTCACCGTAGATCAGATAATCAATATGAGGGTTTTCGATGGTCAGCTGCGGCAAAGACGTGGCGTGCGGCCCGCCGATGATGGTTGGCACCCCCAACGTGTCTTTGACGATCTCAACCAGCTGCTCGATATGATGGTAAGAAGTCGTCATCGAGGTGAATGCAACGACATCGGGTTTGTCATCAATGATCTTTTGTGCGTCTTCGCCCAGGGTGGTGTGCGGACGTAGGCCAAAATCGTGAACTGCCACCTGGTGCCCGGCGCGTTCAGCCACCGCGGCCAGATAGGCCAATCCCAGCGAGGGATAGCTGTTCACCATCTCGTTCCATTTCGGTCCAACCAGGGAAATTTTCATGCATCCTCCTCTGTCATCTGCCAAGTTACGTCAGGGAATCCCATGCTCAACGTCGCGCGCAATGATGAAGTGCGTATGAACAGAGGCCATTTTTTACTTGACAGTTTGTTCATCAAGAAGCAGAGCGAACGTCAGGCTGCTTCTTTCTTCGACGCTACACCAGGCCCTCAGCTTCGATCTGGCGGCGCAGCTCGGTCTTTTCCTTGCGCGGGAAAATAGTGCGCCAGGCCACACGGAAGGTGCGGCGATAATTAAGCCAGAAGTCCTTGCGGGCCACGGTGCCCAGGATGCGATGCGGGCGCAGATAAAACTGGCGATACGACTTCTTCCACATCTCGGTCATCAGCTCGGCCGAAAGATCGCCCAACTCATAGCGGGCCTTGCCGTCAAAAAAGACGTAATCTTCCCAGTCCTTGACTAACATACGGCCCTGGCGCTTGACGATCTCATAGACCTTCGTGCCAGGGTAAGGCGTCATCATGCTGAAGTTCGCAATCAACGGGTCCAATTCGCAGGCAAATTGGATGGTGCGCTGCATGGTTTCACGGGTGTCGCCAGGCAGGCCGATGATGAAGAAGCCGATCGTTTCCAGGCCCGCGGCCTTGGCGTTCTTGAAGGCCTGACGAATGGTGTCATGGTCAACCCGTTTATCAATGGAAGCCATGATTTCTTCATCGCCGGTTTCCACCCCAAACGCCGTGCGCTTGAGGCCCGCCTGCTTGAGTTTTTTCATCAGCTCCAGGCTGGCCAGGTTGGCGCGGATGCCGTTGACAAAAATCCACGGCACATGGTTGAGTTGATTCGCAATGACCATGTCGGCCAGCTTCACCAGGCGATCGACGCGGATATTGGCGCTGTCATCCAGCACGCCAATTTCGAGCGCGTCCAGGTCACGCACCAGGTGGCGCCACTCTTCGAGAACATTTTCCGGCGAGCGCGCACGCCATTTGATCGGCATGATGGACTGCGAGCAGAAGGTGCAGCGATAGGGGCAGCCGCGGCTGGTCATGATGGAAAAGGACTGCGCGCCAGGAATGTGATCGGTGGCCGGCTGCAGGTTGGTGTACTTGTGCATCTTGAACAGGTGATAGGCCGGCCAGGGCAGGCTGTCAAGGTCAGGCATGGCCGGCCGGTCAGGATTGCGGTGCAGCTGGCGGTCGCTTGTCTTGAAGCTGATGCCAAGCACATCGCTCCACAGGTTCTTTTGCGGATCGAAAATGTCATGGCTCTGGTACGTGGGCTGATCTTTCAAGTAGCTTTCCAGACGTTCGCTGATCGTTGTCCAGGTGGCTTCGCCCTCGCCGCGCACCACCATATCCACATCAGGCTGCTGGCATGACTCGAAATCGAGGTCCTCAGCCGCAACGCTGACATGAGGTCCGCCCAGGACCACCGGTACATCGTGCACCTTCTTGATCTTGGCAGCCGTACGCCATGCTTGTTTGACCTGCGGCGTATTGGCAGTGATGCCTACAAGGTGCGGACGGAACTCCTGAATGAAGTCTTCGAGGGGCTGTTCTTCCACATCAGCGTCATAAACACGCACTTCATCGCCGCGCCGGGCCGAAACGGCCGCCAGATAGGCCAGACCCAGGTGTGGGGTGGTGCGGGTGTCAATGGGCAAACGAAATCTTGGGTTGATTAAGGCTACTTTCATGCAAAGTCCTCCCATGTTTAGTTGACCAGGGGATTCTCAGCATAACACCGACCCGCAGGTCGGACAGCGACTTCGGTCACAACAGAACGAAGCAGCCAGCCGTCTCAGCAGACGAAGGCCGGTGTTTGCCGATAGGCAGCAGCGCATGACACCATGCACCCGCCGCGCTCAGGCGGACGAACGCGATTATAGTCGCGCCCATGTAAACTGTCAATTTTTATCATGCTTATCTACAAAATTAACGACCGTCGCCCGCCCAGCCGATTCTTGCTCAATAACGCGACACGCGAGGATCAATGCGCAGCGCCCAGTCATGAATGCCGCCGGCCAGGCTGAAGACATTGCTGAAGCCGAGCTGACGCAGCCAGGCCGTCACCTGCGCGCTGCGTACGCCGTGGTGACACTGCACGATAATGTGGCTGGTGGGCGTAAGGTCGGCCGGCAGCGCCGCGGTCAACTCACGCGCCAGGCGCGACAGCGGCAGCAGCCGCGCGCCCTCGATGCGCGCCGCTTGCCACTCATACTCCTCGCGCACATCCAAAAGAATGTGCGGCGTCCCCGCGTCACGCAGGCGCTTCAACTCTTCGACGCTAATTTCCGGCAATTGATCTGATCCTATCATCCGTTCTTCCCTCTTCTTTCTTCCCTACCCCTTGACGCCATCGGTGTCAGCCGCGTCGCGTTGCGCCCTACCGCAACGACATGATCTGCATCCTTCATGTTTACGCATCACCATGAGTTCGCCTCCAGGCAGGCAACAAAAAACCCTGCGCGTCTGCTGGCCGCGGCGCGTGCCGCCAGCCAGCGGCCTGATACCGCATGTGCACAGGGTTCGCTAGGGCGACCGCAAGGGATCGCCCCTACTAGTGAATGTTAGTTGATGAAAGTTGCCTTGACATCGCTGATCTCGGGGACATCCTGGCGCATGATACGGCGGATGCCGATCTTCATGGTCAGCTGGGAGAGCTGGCAGTCAACGCAAGCCCCGCGCATCTCCACGAAGGCGACGCTGTCCTTGATGTCCAGCAGAACCACATCGCCGCCATCCATGTTCAACGTGGGACGAAACTTGTCGAGGACGGCTTCGGCGCGTTCCCACACGGTGGCCGCGGGGGCGGGAGCAACGTCTTGCGCGGCGGGGGGCATGGTCGTATCGGCTCGTGCATGGGTCATTGGGCGATTACTTTCCTTTGGAATGGCCTGGCAGCCCGGCGCAGCTAAACCAGGCGCTGGCGACCAGCAAAACCGCTGTTCAGCTCATGCCAGAATTCGATGCGTTCCTCGCCCTGACGCCAACAGAGGTAGACCTCGCGGCCGTTGGGCAAACGATGCAAAAAATCAACCAGGCCGGGGTCAACCTCTTTGAGCACACAGCCGATAGCTTGCAGCGCGGCCAGCGCTTGTTCGAAGCGCGTAAACTCGGCAAGCATTTCCCCAGCGCGGCGACTGCCGCCGTTGGTTCCGGCCTTCTGTAAAACAGGCGCCAGGTCGGGCCGCGCAGCCAGGATGAGCGCACGCGCTTGCTGCAATTCTAGCAGCAGCTGGCGCACGCGCGGCAACTGGGCATTGGCTTCGTCAAGGGTGAAGATGTGAGTCATGGATGGAGCCTACAGCGGTCAGGCGACGCCGGGGCAACAAAAACGAAGGACGCCAGATGATCGTCGGGCGGCCATGACAGGCCAGCCCGCAGACCATCTCTCGTCCTTCGTCAAGTCACCTGCGTTCGACGTTAGTTATGGCTGCAAGAAGCCGGCTCTTCGCCGCTGTGCGTCTGCGCCGTGCGAAACGAGCTGCCGCAACCGCAACTTGACACGGCGTTGGGGTTCTCGATATGAAAACCACCGCCCATCAGGTTGTCAATAAAATCAATCTGCGCGCCGTTGATGTAGAACAGGCTGGTGGGATCCACGAAAACCTTGATTCCGTAGTTCTCGTAAACCTCGTCAACCTCACGCGGATTGCCCTCGAAGGTCATGCCGTACTGCATACCGCCGCAACCGCCGCCCTGCACGAAGACGCGCAGGCCGTGTGTGGCTTCGCTATAGCCCTTGCTGTGCAGCACATCTTGCAGCTTGCTCGCGGCCGATGGTGTCAATGTAATCATGAACGTCCTCCCTCAAGAAATAATGAACAAAAAACGGTCTCTGTGAATTTGCTACTATTTATTCAACCGCCGATTTGGGACATGACCCGAAACTCTGGGACCACATCATGGGCCAGGCCGTGACCCCACGGCTTACCCCACACGGCGGCGCGTATCAATGCTTTCAGCTCGTTCATTGAACAGCCCTGGCGCAGAGGCGTCAGCAAGTCTACTTCATTGTCGCGCAGAAGACAGAGACGCAGCTTACCATCTGCTGTCACGCGCACACGGCCACAACCGGCGCAAAAAGGCTGCGTCACCGAGCTGATAAAGCCCAGCGTACCTTGCGCGCCCGCCAGGCGATAGGGCCGCGAGGGGTCGCGCCCATCATAGCCGGGCACGGCGGTCAGCGGGCCAAGCGCCTGCTCTACCCGGGCCATGGTCTCCTGATACGGCACCACCGCGTTGTGCGCAAAGGTCGCCACCTCGCCAAACGGCATCAATTCAATGAAACGCACTTCCCAGGCATGATCGAATGTCAGCCGGGCCAGATCAGCCACCTGCTGATCGTTATAGCCGCGCGTCACCACGCAGTTGAGCTTGATCGGCTGCAGGCCCGCAGCCTCGGCGCTTTCGACGCCCGCCCAGACATCGCGCAGTGAACCCCAGCGCGTGATGCGCTTGAAACTGGCGGCGTCAAGCGTATCCACGCTGACGTTGACCCGATCCAGGCCCGCGGCCGCCAGTGGAAAGGCCAGGTCGGCCAGCAGGACGCCGTTGGTGGTCATGGCCAGCTCGCGAATGCCCGGTACCTGCTTGATGCGCCGCACCAGCTCGACGATATTCCTGCGCACGGTCGGCTCGCCGCCCGTCAGTCGAACCTTGTGCACGCCCAGCTGCGCCGCAGCCTGCACAATCAGAATGACTTCATCGTCCTGCAGCAGCTCGGCCCGCGGCAAAAACTGCATCTGTTCGGGCATACAGTAAACGCAACGCAAATTGCAGGCATCGGTCAGGGAAATGCGCAGATAATCAATGCGTCGCCCAAAGGCGTCGTGCATGCTGCCATCCGTCGCGGGCGCAGGCGTCAGCGCTTGTAACGTGATCGTCGCTGCGCTCATGCTGGTTCTCCTGTCTGCGCCTCGTCATGGTTCAACTCAACGACGTAGGAGCAGCGGCCGCTGCCTGTAGCCAGGCGTCCCAGGCAATGCGGGGGAGTTGCGCTGAGGCCAGACAGCAACTCGGAAACCAGGATCATGTCCATCTGGCACAACTCTGGATGTTCGGCCGCCAGCCCCGCGTAAGGGCAATTGCACGTGTGCAGCAGGATCTGCTGGCCGTTGTGGCGCTCCCACTGCGCCAGGTACCCCTTGTCGCTCAGGAATAAGGTCACATCGGCCAGGCGTTCATCCACCGATTGGCCGGGGCGACGCGGCGGCGCTTCGGCCAGGGTACGCTCCGCCAGGCGTTCGACCATGCCCTTCACCTCAGGGGCCGGCAGCAGGCGTTTCACTTCATGCAGCACATCGGCCGCCAGGACGCGAAAGCTCTGCGGGAAAAAATCGTTCGCAGCCTCAGTCAGCAAATAGACCTGCTCTGGCCGCCCCACTGTGCGCTTGTGCTGCACCAGGGACGTGACCAGGTCTTGTCCTTGCAAAATATCGAGGTGATGGCGCACCGAAACCGGCGCCATGTCCAGCGCCTCTGCCAGGTCCATAACCGTCGCTTTGTTATCAATCTTTAGAATTTCAAGAATACGGCGACGGGTGGCTTGCACGTCTTAACCCCTTTGCTCGCAGTCACACTTGCTGCACAACTCAAGCCAAAAGATTGTAGCACAAAGGGTAGGTGATTGTCAATTCTTATGAAAACTATTAGAATAATTCGAGCGCAAGCGGGTTTACAACGAGGCCAAGACCGTCGCGATGGCAAGATCGGGCTGCCAGTTGGCTTCATGGTCTTCGATCATCCACCAGGCCGAGAGCACGGCCTGGACAAAGCCCCAGCCCAGCACGCGCTGCCGATCGCAGCCCAGGGCCGCGGAAAACTGAGCCAGACGCCGGGCCTGGATGGCGCGCACGTCCGGCCAGGCCGCGATTTGCGGGTATGGGTTGCGCAGCCACGCCCCCGCCTCGTAGGCCGGCTCGCCGATCACGCCCTGCGGATCAATCGCCAGCCACGGTTCACGTTCGGCGGCGAGGATATTCCCGTGGTGCAGGTCGCCATGCAGGAGCACGGGCGCCGCCTGGGTGGCGGTCAATTCGGCAAATAGGCGTTCGGCCTGAGCCACCAGGCGTTCTGGCAATGGGCCGGCGCCGCCGCCAAAACGGGCGCGCAAACGCTGCCAGCCCGCGCCGAGGTCGGCTACCGTCGGAAAAGGATGGGTCGTGGGTGGAGGACGCCAGAGGCGCTGCATGACCGCGATGGCAATGGCAGTCGCCTGCTCATCCGCGGGGTGGCTGAGCAGCGACGCGCCAGGCAGCAGGCGTTCCAGCAGAAAAACGCCCTGCGCGGCCGCGGCCTCCAGCACGCGCACGCTGCCCTGTCCAGCGAACCAGCCCAGCGCAGCCAATTCGCGCTGCAGCTCGCGACCAGGCGCGCCGGCCTTGAGCACGGCCGGCTGCCCATCGCGGCGTAAAACCGGCGCCACGTAGTTGTAGGTCAGAGGGGCGAAGGGTGGCAGCAGCGTCAACGACCAGCGCGCGGCGTAGTCCGCCAGCAGCGCCGGCAGCTGCGCCACCCATGCCGCGCCGGCCGCGCCGTGGACGCCGGCCATGCGTCGGGCAAAGGCGGCGTCCACCAGGACCGGCGACGCCGCCGCGCGCGGCCTATCCGGCACGCAGCAGCTGCTCCACCCGGCTGCCGCCGATCGTGTAGTATTTTGCGGCCGGATGATGCACGACGATCGCAGCCGTGCTCTGTTCAGGCACCAACTGGAACGCGGCCGTCAGGCTCATGCCCAGCTCCTGCGCAACCGGCAGCAGGTCGAAAACGACATGGTGATCGTTCAGGTCAGGGCAGGCGCCGTAGCCCCAGGAATAACGCTTGCCGCGCGGGCCGTGGCCCAGCTCTTTCTGCACGCGTGTATGCAGCCAGGAAGCCGTGGCTTCGGCCGTCTGCACGGCCAGGCCGTGCGTGAAGTAGGCCTCGCTGTAATCGCCAGCCGCCTGCAGCTGCTCGAAGCGCTGCGTGGCGCCTTCGCCCACGGTCACGACCTGCAAGGCCACGACATCGAGCAGGCCGGCCTCGCGCGGGGCAAAGTAGTCGGCGATGCATAGGTGCTCGTCATCCTCCTGGCGCGGGAAGCTGAAACGGCCCACGACGGGCAGATCGGCCGCGCGCACGCCGGCTTGCATGGCGGCGGGATCATAGATCAGCAGATCGTTGCCTTCGCTCTGGCAGGGGAAATAGCCGTAGACCGCCTGCGGCTGCAGCCAGCCGGTTTTTTGCGCCTCCGCGGTCATACTGGCCAGGCGGGCGTCGAACTGGGCGCGCAGCGCGTCCCAGGCCGCGCCGTGCGTGTTCTTGGCGCCCCAAGACAGGCGATAAAGCTCATCCTTGTCCAGGAAGGGGAAAACCTGGATCGGCGGAATCGCGCGGATGATGCTCACGCCCCAGAAGGGCGGCGCGGGGATGTCGGCCTGGGCCAGCAGCGGTGTGCTGGAACGGGTGCGGCTGCTGGGCGCGGCTGTCTCCACAGGGCGCTGCAGCTCAGCCAGGCCCTCCTCCCGGTTACGCGCCACCAGGGCGGCGCGTTCACTGGAAAGCAGCGCGCCCACCGTGTCCAGGCCCTCGAACGCGTCTTTGCAGTAAAAAACGCCCGGCGCGTAGGGCGCCTGCGCGTCCTCGCCATCTTTGACGAAGAGGATGCGGCGGCCAAAACGGCGGTTGATCGCGGCGCCGCCCACCAGCACCGGGAATGACAAGCCCCGCGTGTGCAGCTCTTGCACGATGAGCGGCATCTGCTTCGAGGTGCTGACCAGCAGCGCGCTGAGGCCGATGGCGTCAGCCTGCACCTCCACCGCCTTATCAATGATGACATTGGCCGGCACCTGCTTGCCCAGGTCGAAGACGGTGAAGCCGTTGTTGGTCAGGATCGTGTTGACCAGGTTCTTGCCGATGTCGTGCACGTCGCCGTAAACGGTAGCCAGGACGACCTTGCCCTTGGTGACGCCTTCCGTGCGCTCCAGGTAGGTTTCCAGGCGCGCCACCGCTTTCTTCATCACCTCGGCCGATTGCAAGACATAGGGCAGAATCAGCTCGCCGGCGCCGAACTTGTCGCCCACCTCTTTCATGGCCGGCAGCAGCACCTGGTTGAGCACCCAGACCGGATCATGCCCGGCGATAGCAGTGCTGACCAGGTCTTCCACGCCTTCTTTCTGGCGATGGACGATCTGCCAGTGCAGCTTTTCTTCGACGCTCAGGCCTTCGGTCGGATCCACGTCAGCCTTGCGCTCGCCGATCGCGCCCTGGTGTTCTTCGAAGTACTGAATGTAGCGCGCCAGGGCGTCGGGCCGGCGGTTGAAAATCAAGTCTTCGCACAGGTCGCGCAGCGCCGCCGGGATTTCGGCGTAGGGTAACGTATGCTTGGGATTGATGATCGCCATGTCCAACCCGGCTTGCACCGCATGCCAGAGGAAGACGCTGTTGAGCGGGCCGCGCGTGGGCAGCGCCAGGCCAAAAGAGAGATTGCTGACGCCCAGCGAGCAGAGTACGCCAGGCAGGTGGCGCTTGATGAGGCGTATGCCTTCCAGCGTTTCCACGGCGCTGTTGGCAAACTCAGGATCGCCCGTGGCCAGGGTGAAAGTCAGCGCATCGTAGATCAAGGCGTCGGGCGGCAGGCCATACTCGTTGACCGCGATGTCGTAGATGGCCTGGGCCACTTCCAGCTTGCGGCTGGCCGTCTTGGCCATGCCGATGGGATCAATGGTCAGTGCAACCACGGCCGCGCCGTGCTCCACCGCCAGCGGCAGGACGGCGTCGCAGCGCTTGCGCCCATTTTCCAGGTTGATCGAGTTGATGATGGGGCGGCCGGGGATGTTTTCCAACGCCATCCTGAGCACGTCCGCCTCGGTGGAGTCAATGACCAGGGGAGCATCCACGGACTGCGACAGCAGGCGCACGGTGCGGCGCATCATCTCAGGCTCATCCGCGCGCTCGGTCAACGCCACGCACACATCCAGCGTGTGCGCGCCGCCCTCGATCTGGTCGCGGGCAATCTGCAGCAGGCCGTCGTAGTCGTCGGCCAGCAGCAGCTTCTTGACGATCTTACTGCCCTGCGTGTTGATGCGCTCGCCGATCAGATGCGGCGCCGGCTCCTGCACCAGGCCGGTGGCGCGCATGGCCGAAGCGGCCAGGGCCGGGAACGCCGTCCTGGCTCCGATGCGCGCGAGGCCGGGCGCGTGGGCCTTGAGCGGCCGCACCATTTCAACGATCTGCTGGATGTGCTCAGGCGTGGTGCCGCAGCAGCCGCCGACGGCGTTGACGCCCAGGTCACGCACGAATTCGGTCAGGGTGGCGGCCAGCGGCCGCGGTTCCAGCGGATAGACCGCCTTGCCGTCCACGTTGAGCGGCAGCCCGGCGTTGGGGATGACCGAGATCGGCAGGTTGCTGTTGGCGGTCAGGTAGCGCACCGGCTCGCGCATGTAATCGGGGCCGGTGGAGCAGTTGAGGCCAATGACCTCGATGGGCAGATAGCGCAAAATGGTCAAGACGGCGGCAATGTCGGTGCCCAGCAGCATACGGCCCGTGACATCGAGCGTCACCTGCACCTGCAGGGGCACGCGCACGCCCGCCTGGCGGAAGTAGCGCTGGATGCCAGCGACGGCCGCCTTGACTTCCAGAATGTCCTGCTGCGTTTCCAGCAGCAGCAAATCCACGCCGCCCTCCACCAGGCCCTGGGCCTGTTCGGCAAAGGTCGCGGCCAGCTCCGCGAAGGTGATGTTGCTCAGCGTGGGATCGGATGCGCTGGGGAGATAGCCGGTTGGCCCCATGGAACCGGCCACGAAGCGCGGAATACCGGTGGCGGCGGCAAAGCGGTCGGCCGTGCGCCGGGCCAGGCTGGCGGCGGCGCGGTTGATCTCCTGGATACGGTCTTGCAGCCCATACTCGCGCATCGTCAGGCGGTTGCTGCGGAAGGTGCAGGTTTCGATGACCTCCGCGCCCACTTCCAGGAAGCCGGCGTGAATGGTCTCGATCAGCGCGGGTTGGCTGATGACCAGGTAATCGTTGTTACCCCACATCTTCTCGCCGCCGTAGTCGGCCGCGGTCGGTTCGAGTTTCTGGATATTGGTGCCCAGGGCGCCATCGAACACCACGATGTGGTCGCGCACGGCCTGGAGGTAGCGGTCATTGGTAAATGGTATCGGTTTCAAGAAATAGATCCTCGTGCAACCCAAAGATGTGTTCTGCTTGTTCCGCCGTCAGTCCGCATGGCTGAGATCATCAATCATTTTGCGGACCGTAACGATCAGCTGGGGAATATCAGCCTGGCAAATGCTAAAAACCTGTTCGACGTCAATGGAAGTATCCATGTGCTATCACATCACGGACACTTTTTACGCCAACCCATTCTATTTCAGGGTAACGGGCAAGAAGTCTACCTTTCGTCTTGCGTCAATTTGCTTGAAGGCTTCACCTACGGCAATGAGCATCATGCAGATTGCGTCCAAGCGATCCTGCCCCTCCTCGTCACGCAAGAAATCGGCGGCAGAGCGGATGCCAGCAAAGCGTCGAGGAATGCGTTCCACGGCTTCCAGCACGCTTTCCAGTCGTTCCCGAAGCAGAGAGGTGTCAGACAAAACGAGCCTCCTGCAGGATCCGATTCTTCAACCGCAAATTCATGCTATCACGCACGCGCACAATGTCCACCGGGCAAGCCAAAAGCGCCTCTAGTTCTTGCTTGAGATGCGCCGTGCGGAATAGATTGGGGGTCTCCGTTTCGAAAACGATGTCGACGTCACTATGGTTGACGGCATCATCACGCGCCACCGAACCGAATATTCCCAATTTCGTCACACCATAACGCGCTGACAAATCGAGCTTGTGACGGTTCAGTATCTCCAAAACAATCTCGCGGCGAGGTGCGCTCATTGTTTCTTCTCCTTGTCTATCCTGCTTTGCCTGCTGTGTCCCTGCAACCACGTCATCTGAAATCTGTATCCGGTCTTTGGCCCTTATCCAGAAAAGGCCCGTCCAGGTGATTATACTGTGAGCGCGGCAGGCCGTCAACCGGCTGCAGCAACGAGGATACATCGCCTCTTCCGCTTACCATAATGGCGGCTCGATATTCCGCCCAATACGTGCCCCAATGGGGTGATCCCTGCGCGCGAATTTTGACTCACTGGTTTCGTTAGCTAGATCAGAGAGTCAAAGTCTACGGCGAGAGGCGCCTCCCGTCCGAGACATCCTTTGGCAGTCAGGAAATGTCCCTGACCCCGCGTCGTTTCGGTTACTG
>DAISHS010000107.1:0-12313 GCA_036822415.1 Chloroflexota bacterium | reverse complement strand
CATGCTCAAGCAATGGACCGGCGCGCGCAGCCTTGCCTGCGCAGCCCAGGCGCTTTATCCGCAGCGCTCCCTCTTTCCGCGCCTGGCCGCGCAAGCCCTGGCCGGGCAGGGTGATCTGCTGGCCGCGCGCGGCGAAGTGCAGGCGCTGTGCGCGCGCTGGCCGTTCGACTGGAGCCTGAGCATGGACCTGGCGCGATTGGCGCAGCAGTTGGGCTACGGCGAGGAAGCGGCCCGCCTGGCCTGCCGCGCAGCGTTATTGCCCGGCGCAGATGCTCAAAAAACCTCGCTGTTTGCCTTGCTGGCGGAAATCTGCGCGAGCCAGGGCGAATTCTTCCTGGCCGCCTGCCACGTCGTGTTAGCGCGCAGCTGGCACACGCGGCAGCAGCACGCTTATCCGGCCGGCCTCAAGCGGCTGGAAGGGCGTCTGCGCGCAGCCCTGGCCAGCGCCAGTCAACCCTTTCCCGATGTCACCCTCGACGGCATCCCCGCCATACGCCAGCGCTGCTTCACTTACTGGCAAGCTACCGCCAAAATAGACAACTAGCAACCTTTGCGCTATACTTCGATCTATTCATCTGTGCGAAACCCATTGATCCAAATCTAATTCAGAGGGGAACCCCCAGTTTACATTCAATTGGGGCAGCCATGCTCGTACACTGTGATGGGTGTGCGCCAGATTAGAATAGGACTCTTGTCTGCGGATTTTTGATGAAGGAGGAGTACACATGACCCAATCCTTATTGTCCAAGTTGACCCATGAGCGCCGCGGCCTGTGGGTTGCCAGCGTGCTTGAGGTCATCGGCCTGCTGGTTTTTGTGGGGATCATGGCGCTTGTGGCCCGCCTGGTGCCAGCCAACGGGCTGCAGGGCACTGTCCTCATCGGCATTGGCCTGATCATGGCCGTGGTGCCGGCGGTCATCTGGCTAGTCTTTTTCTATCAGCAAGACTACGCCGAGCCGGAGCCAAAGCGCTATATCATTGCCGTATTTTTGCTGGGAATTTTGGTTGCCAATGCGGTAGCCGTTCCGGTCCTGGAGCGCTTGTTTCGTGTGCAGGATTGGCTGTACATGAACACCACGGTACAGATCATTGGTTCCATTCTGGTGATCGGGGTTGTGCAGGAGTTCTGCAAATACCTCGCCGTGCGCTACTCTGTCTACCGCGCGCCCGAGTTCGATGAGCGCACCGATGGCATCATCTACGCCACGGCGGCCGGCCTCGGTTTTGCCACCATGCTCAACTTCAACTACATTTTGAGCAACGGCGGCGTTGACCTGGGCGTTGGCGCCATTCGGATCGTCGAAACCACGCTGGCCCATGCCAGCTTTGCCGGCATCATGGGCTACTTCCTCGGCCAGGCGCGTTTCGAGCGCACGCCCGTCTACTACCTGCCGTTAGGACTCTTGTTGGCGGCTACGCTCAACGGGCTTTTCTTCTTTGCGCTCGATCGTGTCACGACCAACGGCCTGGTCTACACCCCGGTCAATGGGCTGCTGTTGGCGGCCGCGGTTGCTG
This sequence comes from Chloroflexota bacterium, assembly GCA_036822415.1. Classification (GTDB taxonomy): domain Bacteria; phylum Chloroflexota; class Anaerolineae; order SSC4; family Amarolineaceae; genus Amarolinea. The sequence goes on along the minus strand of DAISHS010000107.1, from coordinate 10,798 downwards.
TCGTCACCCTGGGCGTCGTCTTCTTCCTGATTCGCCGCGCTAACCGCGAGACGCAGGCGCTTTTGAGCGCCAATTCGGCCCCGGCCTGAAGGAGGTCATGCATGTCTACCGATGTCAAGATGATGGCCGGGCCAACGCCCGCCGAATTCGCTCGCAATGACTGGGCATTGGCCCTCACGGCGGTTATTGCCCTGCTGATTGGCCTGGTTCTGCGCATTACCATCACCACACAAACCAACACCTATGCCATTCCTGGCGGGGCCGCCGTCGTCTACCCGACTAACTGGGTAGCCGATACGACCGCGAGTGAAAATCTATTCAATACGTCCAATCCACGCTCCGGCTCCACCTTCGCCACGCACATCGCCTTGCTCAGCGCCCCGCTGGGCGCGAACAGCACCCTTTCAGACGCCGCCATTCAGTGGACGCTGGATCTGAGCAACGAGCGTGAGCATTTCCGCAGCATCTCATCCCAAGCGACGCGTGCCGCTGGAACCGATGGCGTCAAGATTACCTACGCTTATGTGGCTGATGTGGGCAGCAGCAGCCTATCTCAGCTGCCGGTTGTGGTGCAAGCAACAGACACCCTGCTGCTGGTGAATGGCCAGGTCTACGTGCTGCGCTACGAAGCGGACGCGACGGTGTACAACGATGACCTGGGGACTTACGAACGAGCGCTGGCCGCGCTGAAGTTCTAACGGGGAGAACGGGGGATTCAGACGATGATGAATCAGAAGATAAAGGTCGTTTTACGCCTTGCGCTCGTCCTGGTCATTCTGCTGACCAGCCTGCTGGTGACTGCGACACAGCCGCAAACAGCCCAGGCCGTCGGACGCAACGAGCTGCAGCGGGCGTTGATGGGAACGGTGCGCGTGGCCGTGGCCCTGGATGGCAAGAATGGTTACTCGACCGGCTCGGGCACGGTCGTGTCCGATAAGGGCTATGTCGTCACTAACTTCCACGTCGTCGGCGACACGAAGACAGGAAAATTCTACAATTCCCAACGCGTGGCGGCCCTGGCTATCAATCAGCCGAACCTGCGCGGCATGCCCAACTGGACGTACACCGCGCGCGTGATTCAAGCCGACCCCAACCTCGATGTGGCTATCCTCAAGATCGTGGGGCTGGTGGACAACGAAAAAGCAGCCCTGCCTGCCAACCTGGGCCTGACGGTGGTGCCTATCGGCAACTCCGACGATGTTCAGATTGGCGATGAAGTGAGCGTGCTCGGATTCCCCGGCATCGGCGGCGACACGGTCACCTTCACGCAGGGACGCATTTCTGGTTTCCTGGATGAAAACACCGATGGTGAGAGCGAATGGTTCAAGACCGATGCCGAAATCAACCACGGCAATTCCGGCGGTCTCGCCATCAACGATGCCGGTGAGATGGTCGGCATCCCCACCGCGGGGGTTTCCGACCGCGAGGACATCGGCAAGATCAGCCTGATTCGCCCGGTCAAGCTGGTGCTGCCGCTGATTCAAGCCGCCCTGAAGGATGTGGGGGGGAGCAGCAATGGCGCCGCGCCGGCGCCGGCGTCAGGCCCTCGCATCAGCAATGTCAAATTCACCACCGCGATTGACCGCAATGGCACGCCGATGAGTCCGGGAACCCGGTTCGATTCGGGCGCAACGGGCGTCTACGCGACATTCAGCTTTGCCGATTTCCGCAAGGGCACGCAGCTGGCCTACGTCTGGTCGCTAGATGGCAAGAAAGCGGTCGAAGACACCATCGTCAGCAAAACCCCCGGCTCCGGCAATGATTGGTTGAGCCTGGCCAATAACTCCAAAGCCCTGCCTGATGGCAAGTACGATTTGACGATGAATGTGGATGGCAAGGAACAGTTCCGTGGTTCTTTTGTCATCGGCGGATCAGGTCAAATCGCCACGACCGGCTCCACCTTTGGCGCGATTACGTTTGCCCAGGGCGTGGACAAGAACGACAAGCCGGTTAAACCTGGCGCCCAATTCCCCACCGGCATCCAGGAGGCTTACGCGTTCTGGGATTTCAGCGGCATACCGGACGGCGCGGAATGGACACGCGTCTGGTATCTGGATGACCAGGAAGTGATGCGTGAAACGGACAATTGGGGCCAAGGCGCCAGCGGTAACACCTGGGTGAGCATTTTCAGTAAATCTGCTCTGCCCGACGGCGCCTACAAACTGGAACTGTACCTGGGCGACGCGCTGTTGCAACAGGGCAACTTTATCATCGGCGAAGGCAGCGTCACCGCGCCGGTGACCGCGGACGAAGGGGTGCAGCTGTTTGGCGCCATCACCGACGCCGATACCGGCCGCGGGATTGCCGGCGCGCTGTTCGTGGTCTTGCAACCGGGCGTGACCGTGGCCGAATGGTCGAAAGATTTTTCTCAGGATAAAATTTATGCCATGGGGACGGCGGATGCCAGCGGAAACTATCAACTGGACAAACCGTTGCCGCGGGGACAGTCATACAGCATGGCTATCCTGGCCAAGAATTATCGGCCCGTAACCGATGATGACATCGAGATCACGGCCGATATGGAAAGCCCGCGCGAGGTCAATATCAGCCTGCGCAAGCGCTAAACAGCCAGGTGCACCGCGCCTGACCATGTTGCCGATAGTGGGCAGCCTCAGAACGTGATAGCAGGCACGACCGGTTGAATCATCACGGCGCCTCCGACACCGATGACCGGTCGTGCTTCTTTTTTCATCATGAGTCGTCAACGAAAACCATCAACCGGCGCGCGCGGCGCCCGCGTGCGCGCCTTGTTTCTTCTTTGCTTCAGTCTGCTGACGCTGCGGGCCGATTTCATCGGCCGCGATTGGGCGTTCGACCTCTACGCGGATGGCATCGCCGCGCCTCATGCCTTTGCCCTGGCGCGCTGGGAAGTGGACACCATCATGTCCAAAGTGCGTGACACCGTGCGCTCGCCGCGGCGCGGCATGGACGATGCCAGCCAGAGCGCCCTGGTGCGCGCCTACTTTGCCAACAATGCGCGCATCCGCAGCCTGGAGAGGGAAATCACGGCCGCACTCAGTCAAAACGCCGCGCCTGGCGCCAATGTCCAAGCGCTCAACGCGGAAATCGCCAGCCTGCGCCGCCAGCAGGCCTACTGGCGCCCCATCGCCGAGGCAATCATCGAATACCAGGTCAGCGCGGTGTTGCTCAGTGACCGCCTGCAGGCGGCCGCTGTGCCCTGGCCGCCGCTGCGCTTCAGCTTTACCGAACCTCCGCTTTACCTGGTCGTTTCAGCGCGCAACCAGATCAGCCGCCGCTATGGCGCTTATTTGCAGCCAGACACCCCTTTGACCATCTGGACCGATTTGGAGGATGCGGTTGAAAAGCAGGGCCAGGTGCGCGCCTTGATCGAAGGCATCGGCGGCTTTTCCACCTGGCCGACGATGGTATTGAACGATGCGCCTTTGGACTGGGTGCTCAGTACCGTGGCGCATGAATGGATGCACACCTACCTGGTTTTTCATCCGCTGGGTTGGCATTACTTCGACAACGGCGAAATGACCACCATCAATGAGACGGTAGCCTCGATTGTGGGTGATGAAGTTGGCGCGCAGGTATTGGCGCGCTTCTACCCACAGCCGCTGACTGCGCCTGACCAGGCGCCGGTCCGGCCCGGTGCGGCGCCTGCGCCAACGCCCTGGCTCTCTCCGGCCCCCGCGCCATTCAATTTTGGCGCCGAAATGCGCAGCACCCGTCTCGCGGTGGATGCCCTTTTGGCTGCCAATCGCATCGAGGCCGCGGAAGCGTTCATGGAGGCCCGTCGCCAGCGCTTTGTGGCGGCCGGCTATCCTGTGCGCCGACTGAACCAGGCCTATTTTGCCTTCCACGGCAGTTACGCGACAGGCGTTGGCGCGATTGACCCCATTGGGCCAAAGCTGCAACAGCTGCGCCAGCAAAGCGCCTCGCTGGCCGCCTTTGTGCTGACCGTGCAGCAGTTTGCCCGCCTGGACGACCTGGAAGCTGGCCTGCGCAACCAGGCGCCAAAATGACTTTTTGACAAATCCGCAGCGCTATGCGATAATGAACCCGCGCCGGTCAATAACTCTGGCGCCCACTTCTCGCTATCCCATTCCGAGGAGGTGATGCTTCATGAGTGAACGTAGTACACGCGGCGCCGTAGCATCGCCTCGGGGTAACCTGTAGACGCTACGGCGCCAAAAGAAAGGCTCTCCTTAAACCGGAGAGCCTTTCGCTTTCTAAGTCGCCTCGATCTGTTGTGCAAGCTCAGTACAAGTATTTTTGCCAGGCGCTGTGTTGGCCGGGGCCATACTCGTTGAGCAGGGTCAACGCTATGTACCGTGGCCGTCGCGGGGTGGAAAGCAGCGCGTAGCCAGCCTCATCGGGCGTGCGGTTGCCCTTGCGTTGATTGCACGCGCGGCAGGCCGCGACCACATTTTCCCATGCTGTTTCGCCGCCGCGGCTGCGCGGAATGATATGGTCAAGCGTCAACTCGCCGCGGCCAAATTGACCGCCGCAGTATTGGCAGGTGTAGCGGTCGCGCGCGATCACGGTGCGCCGTGACAGCGGCAAAGGCATATGCAGCGGAATGCGCACATAGGAAATCAAACGAATGACCAGCGGCACACGAAACAAGCGCCGTTCGGCGCGCAGATAGGCTTCCGCGGCCTCGATCAGCTCCGCTTTTTCTTTGAGCAGCAGAATGATGGCGCGTTTAACTGACACCACGCTCAGTGGCTCGTAGCTGGCATTGAGGACCAGAACCGTACCCATGCGCACACCTCGCCTCAAGCGGCTCGTTTCTTCCGCGTGAGAAAAGAGCCGCGCAAAACAAAAAAGCCCGCAATTCGCATTGATTTACGAATCTGGGCTTTCAACCACTCAGGTGGGTGACCAGTGGGGCTTGAACCCACAGCCTCCTGGGCCACAACCAGGTGCTCCGCCAATTGAGCTATGGCCACCATGCACACGTCAGGCTTACCGGGTATCGTCGTGGCCTGGAGCCGGGTGAGTTCAGTCTTTTTCTGACTCACCGGCTCTTGGCGCTTGCAGGCTCGGGGACGAGGATTCGAACCTCGATAGAGGGATCCAAAGTCCCTTGTCCTGCCATTAGACGATCCCCGATCTCACGATGGGTAAACTGAGTGCCGAGGCCCAGACTTGAACTGGGGACACCGTCATTTTCAGTGACGTGCTCTACCAACTGAGCTACCTCGGCTGAGCGGCAAGCCCAAATGCTTGCCGATGATCACACAGAGCGGGCGATGGGATTCGAACCCACGACTCTCTCCTTGGCAAGGAGATGCTCTACCACTGAGCCACGCCCGCATGAACGTGCGATCACAGAGCGGGCGATGGGATTCGAACCCACGACTCTCTCCTTGGCAAGGAGATGCTCTACCACTGAGCCACGCCCGCATGTTTGATGTTTGCCGTTGATTTCAGCGCCGGCTTTTTTAAGGTGGACCCGGTCGGATTCGAACCGACGATCCCCTCCTTGCAAAGGAGGTGCCTTCCCGCTAGGCCACGGGCCCAGGTTGATGGGATGGCGCCGATGCGCAGAAAGCCCGGCGGCAATTTCATCCAGAACCCGATCTCTTAGGCGGTATTGTACTCAACTTTGGGCTTGACGGCAAATTCACAGGGTGGACGCGAAGGCACGAGAAACGCGAAGATCGCGAAGGAGGCGAAGGGCACGAAGGAGTCGAATCCATGACGCCGCGTGCAGGTCTCCACTGCGCGCGGCGTTGTCGTTTGCGGCGGCGCGTTTTGCCCTGGAGAAAGAGCGATCTGTTCTTAGCACTCCCGGTAGGCGCTTTTCCCGGAGGCGGTGTGGTATAATATCGGCTAAATCGGTTCGCAACGTGATCAGCAGTTGTGCTCAAGAAAGGAAGAGCATGATGGAACAGACCATCCAAATGGAAATTCCGCGTCAGTGGTTAGTGGGAGTACCGGACGAACCAATGACGCTGCAGCAAATCTTTCGCTTGGGGCTTTATCAGTACCGCATCGGACGGGCGCTGTCACTTTACAGGGACGGCGTCGGGTCTTTGGGCTATATTGCCGAGCAGCTCAACCTGCCAAAACGAGACCTGATTCATGAGGCCCGCCTGCGCGGGATCGAACCTGGGTTTTCTGACGAAAGCGTGGCCGCGGATCTGGCGTGAGCGCTGAAGTCAGGCGAGGAGAGGCCCCTTTGCGTTGGGCGTAATCGTAGCTCTGCATAGGTTTTGCCTCTGGACTACGTTGCAGCCGGTTGTGGGAGCTTTGCTGCGCAAGGCAGAGTTTGTCGTTGTTCACTATTCATGGCGCCCAATTTCACCAGATGAGGCCGATGATCACGTGATCGATTGCGCGATGAATGTCGGTGCTGTCGTCATTACAGCCAATGTCAGGCATTTTCGGGCCGCGCAACGTTCACTGGGCCTGGTGGTGCTGACGCCGCTCGAATTGATTACCCGGTTGGCGAGTCCCAAAGGAGCAAGCACATGAGCCGTCTCACCTTACGTCTCCCGGAGACTCTACATCAACAACTGGAGGGTTTAGCCGCGCAAGAGGCGGTCTCCCTGAACCAGTACATCGTATACGCGTTGACGCGGCAGGCGACCCTGGCGTACACGGTGCAGTCCGTGCCCGCGGCGCAGGTGGCAGAGCAGCGGGCAGCCTATGCCGCGCTGCTGCAGAGCCTGGGGGAAACCACGTTCGACCAGGTTGCCGCCGCCCTGGCGGAGCGTGAGCCGGTAGATCCAGAGCCAGGGCTGACCCCAACCGTGGTCAAGGCCTTGCACGGTCGCCTCAAGGCGCGCAGGGCGGCGCCGGGACGAACGGTCAGGGATAGCTGACGATGTTCGTGATTTGGTTCGCGGCGTTCACGGCCGCGCCGGTATCGTTGACGACATGGTCAATGCCGCCGAGACCGTTGAGAAAAACGGTCAAGATGTCGTGCAGCCGCACCCCAGCCGTGTTTGGAACCTCGAACGCGCGCGTGACGTGGATGTCCACGCCGCGGTTGAAGTAGCAGTAGCTGCCCATGCCCCAGGCCTCGTGAGTGGTTACGGTGTCCGCCACCTTGTAGGCAGTGTAGCCATTGACGCCATCGTGCGCCCAGGCGGCCTGCTCCGGCGGGTCGTAGGGCGTCTCGTTCTGGAAGAAGATGGTTCTGCCGTGCTCGCCCTGCCAGATGAGCTCGTGCTTCTGGTAATGCTCGACAAACAGCGCATACGCGGTGACATAATCGCCGTTGATGATGACGCCGGTGTCGGCCGTGTTCGCAGTCCAGCCCACGCCGTGGCCATGATCGGCGCGCCAGGCCCAGATGTGGTCAATCAGGACATGATCGCTGTTGACGATCAGGCTCGTCGTGGCCTTGCCCGGGGTTGCGCCGCCGATGCGGAAGTAGATGTCGTGCAGCGACGTGGGGTTGGCGGGGTCCCCCTGGTGCGCATGCGGCGCGCCCACCTGCAGCAGCACCGGCGAGTTGACCGGGCCAGCGTCAATGATTAGCCCTGCCAGTTTGACGCCCGCCACGTCCGCGACCTGCAGCGCCGCCAGGCCATTGGCCGGCACGAGCGTCGCCAGGCCTAGCCCCAGCACCACCGTATCCGCGCGCGTCACCTCGATCGTCGCGTCCAGCTGATAAATGCCGGGGGTGAAGATCAGGTGCTGGCCGCGCGCCAGCGCGGCGTTGATCGCCTGCGCGCCGTCGGTGGGCCGGGCCACGAAGCACTGCTCGATTGGGATCGACGTTCCGGCGGTAGGCCCGTTGGCCCAGGTCGTGCCGGTCGCCTGATGACGCAGCGCGGGCACGAAAATCCGATAGCTGCCGGCGGCGTCGACGACCAGGAACGGTTTTTCGCGCGAGACCGGGCTTGCGGCGAGCGTCGTATACGGCGGGGGATCGTGCGGCGTGCTGGCGAACGACTGCGGGGGAGCGCCCACGACCCCGCAGAAGACCTGATTCCAGGATGCGTTGGACCAGCCGGCGATCTGGCTGTCGCGCACGAAGTATTGCTGCTGCAGGCCGTTGGTGACGAAGCCGAGCTGCGAATCGGCGATGAAGCCGCCGGAGGCGTACTGCGGGCCGGCCGTGCAGTGGTCCTGCAGCAGGAGGTCGCCGCCGGTGATGTGGACGCGGCGCAACGGCGCGGCCTGCGAGACGGCCCAGAAGTTGCCGGCGGCGCGGCAGCCCGTCGCGCCCATGACGTGGATCGTCAGGTTGGACACGGAGCGCCAGAAATTGGTGAGCGCAAGGCATCTGCCGGGCGTATAGCAGCGGTTATAGACATCCGCGTGGCCGTTGATGACCACCTCGGTGGGGGACGCGCCCAGGCCAGCCACGTCGGTGTAGTAGCCGACCTGGAAGACCAGCGGCTGCTTTGGGCTGCCGTAGACGCCGGGCATGAATAGCACTGCGTAGCGCGCCGCGCTCATCTCGCTGTCGGTCTGTTGGGCCGCGATGGCATCGAGCCGGGCCTGAATCTGCTCCAGGGGCATGCTGGGGTCGAAGATGATCACATGGGGGCCGAAGTCGGGCGCGTGTCGCCGCATCAGGTTTCTCCTTGTCGTGTGCCGGGGACTGTGCTCTGCAGGCGAGGGAATTATAACATTCGGTCAGCGAGCGCGTCAATGCCGTCGGCGGGGAAGACGCCCCTTCCACTGATGCGTTTGACAGAAGCAAAGATTGCCCGTAGACTAACCGCAGTTGCACCTAAACTGAACATTCCGAGAAAGGCGCCAGGCGTATTTCGATGATGGATCAAGAAACTTTGCAGGCTTATCGTAATCGCTGGCAGGCTGTTGCTGAGATCGAGGCGCTCGAACAGCAGAGGATGTCTGTCACTCAGCGGTGGCGCCAGTTGAATGTGCTGTTGCGCATGGCCGCAGCGCTTGAGCTGCCACTGGATCGTGATGACCAACTGGATGACCTTGCCGATCAGCACTGGCGCCGGTTAAGGGAGATCTATCTGTTTCGATCTGGAAGGCCGGCTTAATGGCTGCCCCGGACGTACTTGAGCCATTGGCCGCTCCCTTGGCCGCAATTCAGCGGTTGATCGAGCAGTTCGACAATCGAGGAGTCATCATTGGCGGCGTGGCGGCCAGCCTGCTGGGAAGACCGCGGCTGACGGCAGATGCCGACGTGCTGCTCCTGCTATCGGTCAATGATATTCCTCGTTTACTGGAGTTAGCTGGGACAGTAGGATTGCAGCCTCGGCTTGCCAACGCCATGGAGTTTGCTCGTCGCAACCGGGTGCTCCTTCTTCAGCATGTAGCAACCGGCATCGGTGTGGATATTTCCCTGGGCCTGTTGCCATTCGAAGTAGAAACGGTGGAACGAAGCGTAGAACATCAAGTAGGTGCTGTTCGCCTTCGGCTGCCCACTCCCGAAGACCTGATCATTCTCAAGGCAATCGCGCATCGCCCCAAGGATATGCTGGATATCGAAGCTGTCATTGCAGCTCAGGAGCATCTGGACAAAAAACGGATCGCGTCGTGGGTGCGGCAGTTCGCGGACCTACTCGAAGTTCCAGAGCTCTGGACCGATCTAGAACGGCTGCTACGCAAGTCCCGCAGCTGACGCCAGCAGCGGAAGGCCGAATCTTGTTATTCATAGTGCGGCTTCATAGAGTTGCCGTCCCTCCTTGCGCGCCCAGTACAACATGGCGCCTGGTACCTGGCTGCGACGCTCGTACTCCGCATCAGAGTACACCAACATGTCCACGCCAACGTCCACGCTGCCGACAGCCTTGTGCAAACGGATCATCTCGCTGTACTTGTCGTCCGCAGTTGGCAAAACCACCATCAGATCCAGATCAGAACCCGGGTCAGCCTCTCCGCGTGCGTACGAGCCAAACAGGATAATGCGGCTTGGCTGTGCGGTCGCAATCACGCGTGCCACGATCTGCTGCTGAGTCTTTTCATCAGTCATCTTCCCAACTCCACCATCCCCAGGCTCTCAACGCCCCGCTCGCCCACCATCTTGACCGCCGCCCGGCGCCAAACGACGGGAAAGCCGCGCCCCGCTCAGCCCTGCGCCGATCTCCCCCAGACTGCTGCTCAGCCCGCCCCTGATGATGCCTTTTCCCTTTGCCGATGAAAAACGCAAGAGGCGCCAGGAGCACAAGAGGTGCAGCGAAACCGTTTGCGCCCCTTGCGCCTGTGGCGCCCCTTGCGTTGAAGACTACAAGCACGACAATCATGCCGACGAGAGGACTCGAACCTCCACACCCCGTGGGGCAACAGATCCTAAGTCTGTCGCGTCTGCCAATTCCGCCACGTCGGCGCGGCTGACTCCCGCTACCTGTCCGAAATCAGGGATTGGTGCATACTCCCGATTCTGTTGACCGTCATCTGTCTCAGCGCGCCCACCCCGGACGGGGCGCCGCGCTGGCGGCTCCTGGCTTGCCGGGCGTTACCCGACCTCACCGTCACCGCTGCGATGAGACCAAACCGCCTTGCGGCGGGCCTGGCCCACTCACCTTGCTCCCAGTTGCACGCTCGCCTGGCCGGAGACATCGCTGCCTCCGCCGGTAGGCTCTTACCCCACCGTTTCAGCCCTGACCCGCATCGGCCTAAGCCAACGCCTGGCGGGAATTCTTTCTGTTGCGGTTGTAGTCGCCTGACCCTGCAGTCAGGCGCCCCCACTTGCTGTTTCGTGGGGCAACCTTCTGCGCGCAAGCGCAGTGGGAGTCGGGAAGTTCCTCTGACGCACTCGCGCACGCCAGCGACGGTTGCTCAATCCCTGATCTGGTGCAGTTGTCTGCCAGCCGCCATTATACCATGCGCCAGAATTAAGGTCAAAAGGCTGTCCAAATCGCGGGGACGATGCTCCCCCATCCGCCGC
>DAISHS010000106.1:5056-12333 GCA_036822415.1 Chloroflexota bacterium | reverse complement strand
ACTTACACGATGGCCTCGCAATCGTGGGCTTTGGCGCCGCCAAGGGATTTGGTCAGGCGAAGATCTCGAGTTGGACGGCCAAACTCGGCTTCCTGTTGGATGAAGATTTCCCTGGCGATTCCAATCTGGCGCACGAACTTCTGAAAGAAGCCCAAAAGCCAACAGATGGACTCTGGCGCGTGCTACATGCCAGCGACAAAGTCATGGCATCTTGGTCTGCAATTGCTGAAAGTTGGGTGCAAGTTTTCAACGCCGAAATCAAAGACTTCCAGCGCAAGGACAATCCACGGCAAGGTGTGCCTTTCTTGAAGAGCGATAGCTACTTCAATGGAGTAATTGACAGGCTCTACCCGAAGGAGAACATTCACCATGGCTGAACAAAAGCTGGTATTCCGTAATTTGCTTACCCAACGAACGGCATGTTCGCGATTGGACTTAATGATTGTTGGTGGGACTATCGAAGAGGCACAGGCGACAGACTGGCTCAACCAATGGGATTTGGGATCTTTGCCCTGGCGATTGTGGGAAGAGGTTAGCGCACTTCGGCTTGAAAAAGCTACGTCTGTGCCTCTCGACTTCACCCTTGTTGAACGTGGGCAACTCTTTGGTGAAGGCGGTGATCTAACCCTTCGGCGCGATGGCAGCATTTTTCGCTGGCACTTCATCGGTCCGAAAACAGCCAAGGTGCAGAAGACATCCGATACGCAGGATTTCTGGAGTGAACATCCCAACACAGTTCTGTATTGCGTCGAGCAGAAAGCTATCCTTTGGGGGCTTTGGCGATCGGAATTAGGCCGCTGGCACGACAATCGCGTCGGCTGGGCCAATCTGCACTATCCTGCCGAGCTCAATGGTAAACCGCATGTCTATATTCACTATGATGAGTATTTGGATTCTGGGCGTGTAGCATTCGTATGGTTGCGCGACCTGAAAGGAGGCCAGTGATGATCGAAGGCACGATTCTCACCTACAAGGATAACAGCGGCCAGATCAAAGGTGATGATGGCAAGACCTATGTCTTCAATCGTCGGGCGCTGGGGGGCGGCGACGTGACGCAGGCAACGCCAGGGCGTCGCGTACGCTTTCAATCGGAAGGCGAGCGGGCGCGGGAGGTGATGCTGTTGGCTCAGACCGTGCCGGTGGAGGTGCAAAAGCCAAAACCGGTTGCACCGCAGCAAGCACCGCCTCAAATATCACAGGAGCGCGTGACCGCCACAGCGACGGGTTCTTCATCGCGTCCCGGTTCATCTCCAGGCTCTTCAACCTCAGGATCGTACCGCTTCCTCAACCCCTATAACTTCGTGCGCTATCTTGATAGACCTCGCCCAAAAGGTGACGTGCTCGGCGATTGTGCTCCGCCACCGCACGACCGCTACACCGGATTGACAGGCATGATCACATGTCATGTAACAACCACTACTCCCTTGTTTGTGTCCGATGCGCACGAGGTCGAACCAGATAAGGATCATTCAGGGCACAGAATCTATCGCTTTTTCCGACTTCTCAATGAACAGAATGTACTCGAACCAGCACTGCCGGCCTCGAGCTTACGTGGCATGTTGCGCTCAGTGTTCGAGGCGGTTACCAACTCGTGTTTCAGTGTATTTGAGAAGGATGAGGAGCGAGAGAAAAAGGATCGTCTTGAGCACCGAGTAAACCGTGACCCAGGTCTAACACCTGCGCGTGTTCTCGACATCGATCAGCATGGCGCAACGCTTGAGTTGTTCGACTGTACGACCATGAGCCCGCCTGTCCGATGCACGGATCAGCCCACAACTGTGAAGAGCGGCATGGTGTCAGCATACACACCAGTGGTCTTGAAGCGACAACGTGGCGGCAATGACATTCCGTTCAGCCGCTATGGAATCGTAACGCCGTCATTCCATGACGGTGAGCGTGTCGCCGCACTCGTCACAACCACGCGTGTTATCCATCGGTCAAGGCGTTTTCAATGGTTCCCAGTTGTCCAGATGGTGCCTGTAGCGCGCCATGCGACCCTAGTTGTTGGCGCTGGTCAGCAGAAGGTGTTTGGCTTCGTTCACAGAACGGGTCCGAACATCGAGAACAAGCACGATGAAAGATTGTTCTTCCGATGGGATGATCAGGATCCTGCGCCACGGACAACCTATACTCCAAAGAAGCTACACATAAATAACGAGACGGTGGAAGAATTCAACCGCATCCTGAAAAAGTATTGGGAGCGACATGAAGAAAAAGTAGAAGAGTTGCAAGTCTCTGGATGGCCGACAACAGCAACGACCTTACCGCATCCGAGCGTCTTTGTACGCGAAGATCGCAAGCTTAGACAAGGTGACTTGGTCTATTATTTCAAAGACAATTGGGGAATCGAGCATATCGCCCCGGTCAGCATGCCAAGAGTGCCTTACCATCACCCTCGCGAGAAACTCCTACCGAAGCATCTGGATCACTGCACCAGCATCGATGCCCTCTGTCCAGCCTGTAGAACCTTTGGCTGGGTTCATGAAGATGCGACCAAAATGCCCGCTGAGGCAAAAGTTGCCTCAGCGGGCAGGATACGGATTACACATGGTGTGCTAAAAAAATCAGCCGGCACCCTGGACGAGCCAAATGGCAGTGGAATACCACTGGCCATTCTCAGCTCGCCCAAACCAACTGCCACGGCGTTCTACTTGTTGACGCCTAATGGTCGACCTGGTGAAACCGATTACGACCAAGAAAAGGCGAAGTTGCGAGGGCGAAAGTTCTATCGTCATCACGGTCAATGGGAAAATCTCTCAGGTGAGCAACAAAGCGAGCATCGCCGTGCAGGTGACAGGCTTGATAAGCAAAATCGTACCGTCAAAGGAGTTCTCAACCCAGGGGCCGAATTCGAATTTGACGTACACTTCGAGAACCTGCAGCCAGTGGAGTTGGGTGCCTTGCTTTGGACGATACAACTAGAGCCAGGAATGCACCATCGCTTGGGTTTTGGTAAGCCGTTGGGTTTCGGTTCGCTGCAAATCAAAATAACGCTGCAAATTACATCGACGAATACTCGTTACCTGGCTCTCACGCCGCTAGACTCATCCCCTATTGACTCGAAACGAGTTACCGATGACTATATCAGTCAATTCGAGAAAGCTATGGAGCGTGCCTATGCTGAGAAGAATGAGAGGTTCGACGTATTTCCCAATGTGATGGATCTGAAAACGTTATTGTCGAACCCGAAGATGGCCGGTCCAATTCGTGTTCATTACCCCAGACATGAACGAACAGCTAGCGCAGAAGGCGAAAACTTCAAGTGGTTCGTCGGCAACCGTAGGCGACTGGATGACTCCAGACGTCCAGTCCAAAGTCGTAAACTGCCGCCTGGCTCAGATCCACAGTGGTTGGCTCTTCCATCTGAGGATCACATCGGTTTAGAGTTGCTTGATGAGAATGGTAATCGCGTATAGGGATAGAGCTGGATACTTCGGCACCAATTCCGTCAACAAGATGTGAGGTCTCATGACAAAGAAACAGAACAAACCAACCGTCGCTCCACCCTGGAAACAACACCAAAAAGACGCACGCAAGCAAGAACGCGTCGAAGAACGGCACCAGCGTGAGCAGGAAAACGCAGCCAAAGCCGAAGCAGAGAAAACTAAGTCGCAAGCACCTGGCTCCCACCCCTGGCCGTCGCCGCGCCAGCCGACCGAATCACGCGACCAATACCGCTTTCTCAACCCCTACAACTTCGTGCGCTACCTGCCAGAGCCGAATATCCTGCCCGGCGACAGCGACGCGCAGTTGCTCGGCCGCTGCCCGCCGCCACCGCACGACCGTTATGTGGGGCTAAGCGGGCGCATCACCTGCCGGCTCACTACCGTCACGCCGTTCTTTATCTCTGATAGCCATGATGTGCGCGTTACCAAGTTTAGTGACGAAAAAGGCAAGGAACGCGAGCATCATAGCTATCGCTTCTTCCAGGTCAATGGGAAAGACGCCATCCCTGCCACAAGTCTGCGCGGGATGATTCGCTCGATATTCGAGGCAGTCACCAATTCTTGTTACAGCGTTTTTGAGCCGGAGCGACGGCTGGATTATCGTGAGGTGGATGTCGCCCAACAAATGAAGGCGGCTATCGTGACCAAGCTACCTGATACCGAAGATGACCGGGGCGAAGTCGCCCTCTGCTCCGACGCCCGATTACCAGCCTATCTTGCCGATGGAGCCGAGAATATGATCGACGCGACTGCGTGGCAATGTGGCGAGGAAGCGTTCACGGTGGTTACGCAAGGCAAGGCCCCCAAGGTTATTGAGATGGTGGTGCGCCAGCGCCATGTGTATGCCAGCCATCCCGATGGCGTTACTCAGGGCTGGGTCAAGATCACTGGACAGACGATCGACGGCAAGAAAAACGAGCGTTTTTTCTTTTACCCGCAAGGACAGGATAAAGCGCCCCGCGCAATGTTCGACTGGCAGCGTGTGTTGGACTACAACACTGTCTTGAAAGAACAGATCGAGGATAAGACCCGGCAGTTTGCCACGCGGTACCAACACCGAGAGCTAACCGTTGGCGATTTGGTCTATGTGCGGCTGGATAAAGGCGAAAAGCAGGTACTTGACATCAGTCTGGTAAAGGTACCTCGTTTACGCTTTCGCAAGCCACTGGCGGAGTTCATACCGGAGCATCTGCACCCATGCACCGACTACGATGCCTTGTGTCCAGCCTGTCGCGTATTTGGTTGGGTCAAGGCGGCCCATCAGCGCGGACGCCAGAGTCATGATCTCAGTGTGCGTATGGCCTACGCGGGTCGCCTGCGCTTCTCCTTTGCTTACCTGGTCGAGGACAAGGGCGTATACGATGGCGATCTCCCACTGGCGATTCTCAGCACGCCTAAGCCCACGACGGCGCTGTTCTATTTGCTAAAGGGCGATCGGGCGGAAAACGGCGGTGAGCCGCCTGAAGGAGACCAACGCGCTGCGTACATTGATGGCTACAAGCTACGCGGACGCAAAGTCTATCGCCATCACGGCGAGCAACTCAACCGACAAGAGTTCGAGCGAACGGGAAAAAAGCAGGACGATCAGAATCGTACGGTGCGCGGCGTCCGGGCGCCAGGGAATGAATTTGAGTTCGCGATTGATTTCGAGAACCTGGCCCCTGTGGAGCTTGGGGCGCTTCTGTGGATATTGGATCTCGATGGGCGAGGTTATCATCGGCTGGGCTATGCCAAGCCTCTAGGTTTTGGCAGCGTGCAGATCGGGCCGCCACGTGTCGATCTACTATCATGGAATGATCGTTCTCAGAGCTTGACGAATGGAGGGTGGCATGAGGCCGGTATTCAGGAAACCAGTCGCTTCGTGGAGATGTTCGCTCTCGCGATGAAGCGATCTTATGGGTTGTCGCTGGAGCGACTGGGCAACGTCCAGGATCTATTTGCGCTGGTATCCGCGCCCCAGACATCGTTGCCTATCCATTATCCGCGCACCAGAACGACGCCTGATCGAGAGGGCAAGAACTTCGAGTGGTTCGAGGAAAATACTCGCAAAGCGAAGGAAAACGAAGAGGCTGGGCCGCATCATGCATTGGAGATGGCGACTGATAAGGTTGCTGGTCTGCCTCTATTGGAGCCGAAAACTTCGGAAACACCAAAAAGCCGCAAGCGCCCAACCTCCAACCGGGCCAGCAAATGACCCCGCTCGATCTGGGCGGCGCCTTCGTGCTCAGCCGGCGACCTTCGCAGATCGACGTGCTGGCCGACCGCATCGCCGATGGGCTAACAGGAGCGCGGCGCGGCGTTGGAGTCTAGGCTGTTGTCACAGGAAACGGAGTCGAACGATGTCTCACGTGCGTATCGGTAAAGGAAGTCAAAACCCATCCCACGGGATTACCCCGGCTGGCTGCGGCCGGCAGTGGCATGCGTGGCGCGGGGCTTGTGGGGCCGGGGTCGGGCCGCTGAAATCATCGGGCGCCGCTGGATAGCTCCTATGCCGACCAAATCTTCATCCACCTGGTCTCACCTCAAACCTCACCTCCAACGTCTGGAGAAAGAAGAACTCGTGCTTCTCCTGCGCGATCTCTACGCCTTGAACGCAGACAATAAGGTTTTCTTAAACAGCCGCTTCCTGGCGACCACGCCGGAGGAGTTGGCCGCGCCCTACCGAAAAATCGTCGAGCAGGTCTTCAACCCCGATCGCGGCGTGCCAAGCCTGCAACTGGATGCGGCGCGCAAGGCGCTGAACGATTTCAAGAAGGCGTGCGCCAATCCGCTGCAGGTGCTTGACTTCATGCTTTTTTACGTGGAGCAGGGCGTGATCTGCACCAACACCTACGGCGATATAGATGCGCCTTTTTACGAAAGCCTGCTGACGGTCTATCGCCGCGCAGCGGAACTTGCCAGCCGCCAACGGGAGACCGTGATCGAGCGCTTCCGTCCCCGTTTCGCCAGGATCGTCGGCGATACGGGCCGCATCGGCTGGGGGTTTCACGAGGGGTTGGAGGAGATTTATTGGGATCTGTTGCCAGAAACAGAGGAACCGAATGCTGAAGAGACACAGGATCACCGCTGAGCCGCGCCCACTGTCCTCCGTCCGGATGCTGGGCGAACTGGAAGAGTCGCTACGTTCGCTGCCCGCGTTGACCGCAGCCGAGGTGGCCGATTTCGCGGCGGATATGGACGATGCGCGCACGAGCGTGTCGGGCCTCCGGATTGAGAACTGGAGCCGACTGTAGATGCTTGTTCTCAACTTCTCCCATCCCCTCACCCCCGCCCAGCTGAACCAACTGGAGGCGCTGACCGGCGCCGCCGTCGAACGCGTCATGGCCGTCGCTTCCCAGTTCGACGTGCAGCAAGCGTTCGCGCCGCAGGTGCAGGCCCTGCTCGCCAGCCTGCCGCTGAGCGCGGAGGAATGGCAGACCACGCCGCTGCTCATCGTGCCGCCGGCGCTGAACTTCATCACGGCCGTGCTGGTTGCCGAGCTGCATGGCCGCATGGGCTACTTCCCGGCCATCGTGCGCCTGCGCCCGCTGGCCGGCAGCCTGCCGCCGCACTTCGAGGTGGCGGAAATCATCAATCTGCAGGCGGTGCGAGATCAAGCGCGGCTGCGCCGCTGAAGGCTCGATACGAAACCAGGACGGAAAGAAGGCGGCATGCCGATGGGGAACGGTCACAGGGAACGAGCAGTGGATGCCAATTGACAGGCAAAACCAGGAATTGTAAAATACGATTATCATATTTTACAGGGAATTGACTTGTGCATACAAATACACTATCGGTGACTGAGATGGTCCGTGGCTTCTCTGACTACGTGAACCGCGTGGCCTATCGGCG
>DAISHS010000106.1:0-4956 GCA_036822415.1 Chloroflexota bacterium | reverse complement strand
GCCAGTGAGCTGCTGCATGGCGTCCACCGCGCGAGCGATCCGGCCATCCGGGCCAGACGTCTGGCGTTCGTGGAGGCCATCCTGGCCCGGTTCCCGGTGTTCGACATTGATCTGGAGACGGCGCGCACCCACGCGTCTCTGTGGAGCACCCTGGCGCAGCAGGGAGAAATGATCGGCGTGCATGATTCCTGGATCGCGGCGACCTGCATCGCGCGCAACCTGACGCTCATCACCGGCAACGTACGTGAGTTCAACCGGGTCGCCGGTCTACGCGTCGAGGATTGGAGCACACCGTAGATGCTGCTGAAACAAGCCTAGGGACTTTGCCGATTCCGCGTGCGCAGCAACCGTGCTGCTGGCCGAGGGGCATAGTCGCATCGGCTACTTCCCGGCCATCGTGCGCCTGCGCCCGCTGGCCGACAGCCTGCCGCCGCGCTTCGAGGTGGCGGAAATCATCAATCTGCAGGCGGTGCGAGATCTGGCGAGGCAGCAACGCTGAGATTGGCCTGGACCAGTCCCAACCAGCGGTTAAGCCACCAGGCTCAGGAGTACAAGTATGTGGAACCGTCTTCGCCAAACGATTCGCATTGGCCAGCTAGTGGCCGGCGTGACCGGCCTTACGCTTGGCCTTTTGCTCAATGTGTTCTCGAACTGGCTCTCTGGGCCTGGACAGACGTGGCTGCCGCTCATCGCGACAGCATTTGCTCTGGCACTGCTCGTCAGTGGCTGGCTGTGGCTGCGCATGCCAGACCGTATCATGCTAAACCTGGCCCAGCCACGCACGCTGCGCACAGAGACAGAACAGCACGCTCAGGCGCGCCGCGGGCTGGTAGCCTTTGTCTCGCTCTACCGCCCTGGCATCCAAAGTCCAGCCAAGTCGCTCAAATCTGACGAATGGGGGCGCGCGGCCGCTAATGGTAATTATCAGACGCTTGATCTGCCGAACTCTAATTTGCGACCCACCATTGAAGCCATCGCGACTCACGCCAGTCGCCTGGAACATTGCTGGCTCATCGGAACTACCGCCCAGGATGCGCACATCGCCGGTTCGGCTGCCTACATAGACGCGTTGGTGGCGCACCTGCAACAGGAGCGCGACATTCACTGTGTCTTTCACCACGGCAGCGATTACTCCGTGCCCCTCGATGATGACGCCCTGGTCTTCGGCAAAACACTCCAGATGATGCAGAAAATTTTTGACGAGGCCAAAAACGTTGGCCTGGCCGATCCTGACCTGATCGCCGATTTCACCAATGGCATTCGCAGCATGTCCTTGGGCATGATCCTGAGCTGCCTCGATCGCGAGCGGGATATTGAGATGATCGGCACCCATTACGATGCCAATGGCGACTACACAGGCCAGCTATTCCCAATCATCTTCTCGTTTGAACCAGTTATCCGGAATTCGTAGAGTTACAAGGATCAAAGCTCATGCTGATCGCTATTGTGCTCAAACTCACTACGGATCGTAACCTGGCGTTGCCCCCACACCTGGGACGCGCCAACTACGCGGCGACGCTGCGCCGCCTGGAAGAGGTGGCGCCCGGCCTGGGCGAGATAGCGCATGGCGGCGATGGCCCGCGGCCGCTAACCTGCTCCTCCTTGCTGAACCACCTGCCGCGCGGCGGCCAGCTGCTGATCCGCGCCGGCGAAACGGTGCAGGTGCGCATGACCGGGCTGGAGACACGCATCAGCCAGGCGCTGCTGACAGGACTGCTGGAACGGCCGCCGACGACCTGGGAGCTGGACGGGGAGATTTTCCAGGTCACACAGGCGCTTTGCGATGCCCGCCAGCACAGCTGGACGGCGCAAACTACCTACGAGGAGCTGCTCAGCTACCACGTGAGCCAGGCCGATCATGCGCCTGCGCAGGTGCAGCTGGAGTTTGGCAGCCCAACGGCCTTCTCCTCCAAAGGACTGACCATGCCGGCGCCGCTGCCCTACCTGGTCTTCGGCAGCCTGGTGGACCGCTGGAACGCGTATAGCCCGATTCCGCTGGCGCCCGACATACGCCAGTTTGCCGAAGAAAGTGTGGCGCTCAGCCGCTACGATCTGCACACGCGCCCGGTGCAAACCAAGAACAGCGGCCTTTACATCGGCGCCGAGGGCATGGCCCAGTATACGGCGGTGCGCAAGGAGCGCTACTGGGTGATGGCCCTCAACCTGCTGGCCGATTTCGCCCTTTTTAGCGGCGTCGGCACGCAAACCACCATCGGCATGGGGCAGGCGCGGCGTCGCTGGCCTGAACCATAACCAAACCGACCGGCTCCCCCGTGCCATTCGCTCACCAAACAGGGGGAAAACCAGGGACTGAAAGAACCTGGTTTTTTCTTTCATCCTTATGATTATCCTGATGACGATCCTTGTCTGAAACCGCCGCTGTGAAAGGAGCTTTCCATGCGATCTTGCCCTGCCTGTCAGTATGAGAACCCGGATGACGCGCCCTTCTGCGCGCAGTGCCAGGCGTCGTTGGGCGCGTCCACGCCTTCACCGCCAGGGGCCGGAGTACACGTGGGCGGCGATGCGGGGGTAGTGCGTGTGCATGACGAATCGCACACGATCAATAACATCACGATCAGCATTGCGCCCCAGAAACTGGCCGACCTGCTGCGCGTCAGCGGACAGGAAAGCGGCGCCGGCGATGACGCCGAACGCCTGGCGCTCAGCGGCGGCGCCCTGGCATCTGAAATCAAGCTGGACATGAACGAGTTTGTGGTCAGCGCCGATGAGCTGGCGATGGTGCAGCGTGTGTTTGTGGCGCCAGCCGGCCTGGACGCGGCCCATGCCGCGTTGACCCGACGCCTGCTGGTGTTGACAGGCGCGCCGGGCAGCGGGTGCTACACCACGGCCCTGGTCCTGGCTCTGCAGCTGCGCGATCAGCTCGGCCGACAGGGCCAGGCGCCGCGCCTGGTCACCCTGCCCCAGCGCCTGGTCGTCTCGACGCGCAGCCTGCTGAGCGGCGACCAGGCGGCTAATGCCATCCTGGTGGTCTACGACCAGGGCGAGACAGTCAGCGCGGTGGTGCGCGAGCTGAGCGAGGAGCGCCAGCAGCCGTCGGTGACGCGCATCCGCGCCACCCTGGCCCAGGTCAACAGCGCGCTCATCCTGGTGTGCGGCCAGGCTTCGCCCCTGATCGCCAATGCGGGGGTGCGCCGCACGCTGCAAGAGGCCGGGGCGCTGGTGGAAATCGGCATGCCGCCGGCGCGTGCGGTGCTGGAACGCCATGTCACCTGGGCGGCCGACGATGAAACCTGGCAACGCCTGCAGCGCGGTCTGGGTGAACGCGTGGAATGGCTGGCCCAACGCCTGCGTTTCCCGCGCCGGATTGCTAAATTTGCCCAGTTCTATGCGCGCACGCTGGCTGAGCAGTGCCAGCCCGATGATCTGGAAGCAAACTGGCGCCTGGCCGAACGCCTGGTGGCAACCGCGCTCGATGTACGCGCGGAGGCGCGCGCGCTGTTCAAAAGTCTGACCGATGACCGCCTGCGCTGGCTGGCGGTCACGCTGTGCCTGTTTCACGATGCGCGCCTCACCGATTTCTGGCGGCTGTACGATCTGTTGTGGGCGCACGGGCTGGCGGAGCAAGAGAGCCGCCAACCCACGGTCGCGACGCCGGCCGCGCCGGCCGCGCCCGCGTCGGCGCCCGCGCCCATGCCCAGCCTTTTTGCTGAAACCGACGCTGATCTGCTCCTGGCCGTGCATGGCGAAGTGGTGTCGGTGGAGACGCGCCTGGAGACCGGGGTGGCCCTGGTGCGGCGCGTGCGCTTCGAGGACGCCGACCTGCAAAGCGCCATGTTGGGCTTCTTGCAGGAGAACTATCACGCCCTGCTCCTGGGCCTGGCGCCGCTGCTGGAGGGATTGGTCAAGGAAGGCAACCTGGAGGTGCGCGTGGCGGCCGCACGGGCGCTCGGCGCCATCGGCGCGCTGGACTTTGGCCGCCTGCTCCGCCCTTTGCTGGAACGCTGGGGAAACAGCGACGCGGCCTTTCTGCGGGCGACGGTGGGCTATACCCTCGATGCGCTGCTGGGGGAAGGGGGCGCCAGCGCCGAAGCCTTGCAATGGCTGCACGCCTGGGGCGAAACCCGCGCCGCCGGCGGCGACCGCTGGAAACAGCAGTGGACCGTGGCGGCCGCGCTGAAGATCATCGGCCAGCAGCGCATTGATCTGGCGCTGGCGGAGATGAAACGCCTGGGGCTTTCGATTCATCTATTCGACGATCGCCAGGCGGTTGACCAGGTGCTGCCAGCCTTCAGCTTCACCCTGGTGGTGCTGAGCCTGCAGGGCCAGCTGCGCCTGGTGCTGCGCAGTCTGACCGATTGGATGGGCGAGCCGGAAAATAGCGCACACACCCTGCGCCTGACCGCGGCGCTGGCCTGGGCGCAGGTGATGGAGGTCTACAACGACCTGGCGCAGGCCGAACGCCAGCGCGCAACGGGCGGCCCTTATCACGAAATGACGCGCCTGGCCCTGGCCGGCGAGCAAATGGGCCTGTTGGTGGACAGCGTGACGCAGGCGTTTTTGTGCTGGTGCGCGGTCTGGCAGCAGGGCGAACGCCAATACCGCGTGGTTTTGGACATGATGCAACAATGGGCCGAGGATGCGGCCAGTCATGAGCCGGCCCGCGCCGCGCTCCATCAGCTCACGACGCAGGTCTGGCGACGCCTGCGCCAGGGGTCGGTGCGCAACGCGTCGCGTTACTTCGAGGCCGGCCTGCAGCGCTGGCGCGCCGATCGGCGTCGTCACCCCGGGGCGGCGGCGCTGGCGGCCGCAGTCTTGGCGCAAACCGCAGCCGCCAGCAACGGCGGCGCTTGAAACCGGCGCGCAGGCGCCAGGCCAACCTGCGCCGACTACGGGTGTATTTCAGTTTCGGGGTGTAGTCCACGCAGGTGGACTTTGCAATCGCAGCGACTTGCAGTCGCCCGATCTGCCCCCAGTTTGAAATGCACCCGCCGACTA
>DAISHS010000105.1:0-12350 GCA_036822415.1 Chloroflexota bacterium | reverse complement strand
TTTGCAATCGTTGCAGCGACTTGCAGTCGCCCGATCTGCCCCCAGTTTGAAACGCGCCGCCGCCCGGCGCTAAAATTTGACGGACAATGGCATCTCTGCTAGAATCATTCTTGTCCTGGAAAGAACAATGGTATGCCCCCATCGTCTAGAGGCCCAGGACATCACCCTTTCAAGGTGGAGACAGGGGTTCGAATCCCCTTGGGGGTACCAGGCAGCAGGCGAATCCTCACCAGGCGGTGAGGATTTTGCTTTTCTTGACACCGCGGTGAGGACCATGTCTGCTTTTCCCAAGTTTATCTTACGCAAACTCTACCTTCCCCACAGCCTGCGCAATCGCCCTGACGGCTTCGAGTTCATCCTCAAGAATAACATCGCCTCGGCCACGGTCATGGCCCTGCCTCAGATCACCGCCAACGCGGCCACTTATCGCGCGGCGGCGATTTTCGTCAGCAGCGGCAGCAACGAACGGCCCGCGACGGCGATCCAAGCGCAAGCGCCGTTGGCGCTGAGCAGCGGCGTGGAAGTCAGGGTGCGCGTCGTGGGCGAGCCGCTGGCGGCGGGTCAAAAACACCACCTGGAGATACACGTCACGACGCGCGAAGTCGGCGACCTCAACATTCCGATTGACGACGTGGCGAGCGCGGCGGCCAGCGCGCCGCCGGCGCCGGCGGCAACGCCGGCCTGGCGTCAGGAACGCGCCCAGGCGCTGGACGCGCCGTCCGGCGCTGCGCCGCGTGCGCTGAAAATTGCCATCATCGGCGCGGGCAGCACCGTCTTTGCGCGCCAGCTGATGACCGACATTCTTGCGATTCCGGCGCTGCAAGGAGGCACGTTCGCCCTGGTGGATATTGACCGCGCGCGCCTTGATCTGGCGCAGCAGATCGGCGCGCGACTGATTGCATTGAGCGGCAAGCCCTGGCGGATCGAGGCCAGCACGGAGCGGAGCGAGGTCTTGCGCGACTGTGACTATGTAATCAACGCGATCGAAGTGGCCGGCCTGGCCAATGTGCGCCACGATTTTGACATTCCGCTGAAGTACGGCGTCAATCAGTGCATCGGCGACACGATTGGCCCTGGCGGTATTTTCAAGGCGCTGCGCACCGGCCCGGCCTGGCTGGAGATCGTGCGCGACATCGAGCGCCTCAGTCCGCGTGCCATCATTCTCAACTACACGAACCCGATGTCTATCCTGACCCTGGCCGCGCTCAAAACGACCCGCCTGCCGGTCGTGGGGCTTTGCCACTCGGTGCAGGGCACTTCGCGCCAGCTGGCGGACTATCTCGATGTGCCTTACGCCGAGTTACACTGGCGCTGCGCCGGCATCAACCACAACGCCTGGTTTACCGTGTTGGAGCACAAAGGCGTGGATCAATACCCTCGCCTGCTGGAACGAGCGCGCGACCCCGAAATCTATGACTGCGACCCCGTCCGCTTCGAGATGGCGCGTTATTTTGGCGCGTTCGTCACCGAGTCGAGCGGTCATTTTTCGGAGTACGTGCCCTACTTCCGCAAACGGCCGGAACTGATCGAACGCTACGCCCGGCCTGGCTACCGCGGGGAGACCGGCTTTTACGCCAACAACTGGCCGCGCTGGCGTCAGGCCAACGATGACACCATCCGCGCGCTGCTGGCCGGCGAGGCTGAAATCAGCCTGGCGCGCAGCGAGGAGTACGCGGCCGACATCATCGAGGCCCATCAGACTGGCCGCGCGACCGTCATCTATGGGAATGTGCGCAACCACGGCTTGATTGACAATTTGCCCGATGGCTGCGTCGAGACGCCGGTGCTGGTGGACAGGAACGGCTTGACCGCCACGCACTTCGGCCCGCTGCCGCCGCAGCTGGCTGCCCTGAATCGCGCGCACATGGCTGTGCATGAGCTGGTGGCGACCGCGCTGCTAAACCGCGACGCGCAGGCCGCCCGTTATGCCCTGCTGCTCGATCCGCTGACCGCGGCGGTCTGTTCGCCGGCTGAAATTGACGCCCTCTTCACCGAGATGTGGTCGGCGCAGCGCCCCTATTTGACCTATTGGGATTGACAAAAAAGAACCAGCCATCGCTGGCTGGTTCTGGGCGGCGTTCGTAGCCCTGCACAGCGGCAGGGCATGGAGAGGCAGTCAGGTCGGAATCCCGGCCGGCGCCATGAGGGGGCGCTGGCGCAGGCGCATGGTCTTGACCCGCCGATTGACGGTGGGCTGCGCCCACAGCGGCGGATGCAGCGGCAGGGCCGGCGCAGGCTGGCGTACGGGCTGATAGCCAATGAGGCGCATCATCTCGGCCTGCGATTGGGCGGCGTCAACCCGCTGAATCAGGCGCCCATCTTTCTCCTCGAAGATGATGCGGCGCGGCTCTGGGCTGAGGCAGTGATGCGCGCCGCCGCGGCCCGAAATCATCTGCTGGTAAGCGCCGATGCCGCAGACCGCAATGAGGGTGCCGACGCCGGAATCGGGCAGCAGGAGCGGCGCATTGCCAGGCCTGGGATAGACATCGTCCGAATCGCACGTGCGACGGCTGCCCAACCTGACCGGACGCAGCGGGCGGTCCCAGCCCTCGAGCGGCAAAATGATAAAGCGCTGGTCTGGCACCAGGACGCTGTCGGGCGCCGAAACCATCAGGCTGCCGTTGATGAGATACCAGTCAGGCTGGCCTTCACCGCCGCGCTTCACCTGCCCCACATCGAAGAGAAAGACGCTGTGATTGGCCACGGTGTAGCGGCCAAATTCACCCACGAGATCAGGGACCGGCACCTGGTATTCCGCGCACAGGGCGCGCATCTCTTCCATGAGCAGCGTCAAGAAGCCGGTATAGTCGAACTCAAAGTCCAGGCGATAGCCGGAGGTGGGCGTACCGCCGCCGTAGTTGAAAAAGCGCAGCGTGGGCACGCGCTGGCGCAGCTGGCAGTAGTTGCGAATCGAGGCGCGCAGCGTCGCCAGGAAATGATCGGCGTTCTCGACCTGGCTGCCAATCATGGCATGGTACATCACCACGGCGTGGGGCGTCCCGGCCAGGCCGGCGATGACCTCGTTCATTTCGGCTGTGGTCAGCCCAAAGCGATCGTTGCCGGGGTGGGCGCCGTCGCGGTTGCCGGCCTCGCGCTCGCGCAAGCCAAACTGCATCGGCAGCGGGCAGGCGCGCAGCGCGGCGAATTCTTCCAGGTCATCCAGCACAGAGATGACGTGGGCATAACCGGCGCGGCGCAAGCGCAGGATAGCATCCGTGTAGTGAGCTTCCTTTGACCCATTGCAAATGAGTAAGCGGTCCGATTTTAGAATGCCCTGCTTCCAGAGATGATGGGCAATCTCCACATCCGCGGCGGCCGACGTTTCATAATGCGCGCCGGCCTCCAGCGCTGTGCGCACGACATCGGCCGCAAAATTGGCCTTCGTGGCGTACGCATACAAAAATGTCCCTGCATAGGAGGTCACGCGTGCAGCTTGAGCCGCCCATCCCATCATGGCATGCACCTGGCGTGTGATTTGAGGCAGGTAGGCCACTTCCAGAGGCGCGCCATAACGAGCCGCAAGGACATTCAGGTCAACACGACCACCAAGCATCAGGTGGCCCTGCTGACGGGACATGAAATCGGTCAGATGGCTTTCTGCTGACCGATGAAACCTGGACTGCATAAAAGAAGCAAATGTCTGCAACTTGACCAATGCCCTCCTGTAATCTGTGCGATGCCTGCGCAGCCAACCGCTGCGGTGAATGAGACGCCGCGCCCGTGCGCGCGTGCAAAAACGCCAGGCACATGATTGTGCACCCAGCGTTGCGCCGGCCGCGGGAAACAAAGCGCGGTCGGCAAGACAAGTATGCGATTACCTGATGTAAGCGGGATTGGTTGGCGCAGGAGTCACCGCCAGCAAAGGGCGGATCAGTGTTGGTGAGACCGTTCAGAGGGCAGAAAGAAGCCCGCATCGGATTCGTTGCGGGCCGGCAAGGAGAGGAAGATGTCTTCTGGATTACTCATTGAGTCGAGAAGACAAACCTCAGCCACCCAGCCTGCCTGACCGGTTGTACTTTACACTGTCACTTTCTGCGTTACGCACCCGCTTCGTAGAGCAAGCGTCCATAAAACCTCGAGAAAGCTCATGCGCTGGTCAAGGGTGGCATCGAGCCACCAAAACGTTCAGACGGCTGAGCGTCTTGTATGACCGTGTCATTGCAACCGTGGCTGCAACGGCGAACGAGCGGCTGAAAACAACGATGATTCATAGTTGAATCACTTGATTCATATTTGAATCAAGTGTAATTATTACACAAATAGGAACGATTGTCAAATTTTCGCCGCGCTCGCGTCACGGCGCCGGCGGACGCAGGGCGCGGATTCTGGCCCAAATCAACAGGCTGCCCAAATTTGGCGCGTCTGCGGCTTTGTGCTACAATTTTGCCGTCAGTCGAGATGCCCCAGTAGCTCAGTGGATTAGAGCGTCTCCCTGCGGAGGAGAAGGCCAGGCGTTCGAGTCGCCTCTGGGGTACCACACCGCTTGCTGTAGCAAAGAGTCGGTCCATCGTGATCGGCTCTTTTTTCTTCCCTGCCAGTCTGCCCCGGTCGGTACGTTGTTCTCTCTCAGATGAATTGCACTCTAGCCGATTTGAGATTAAAATCAGTGCATCATTCTGTGTCCATGCCCCGAAACCATACTTGCAGCCGTGATTAATCTTGCGTCACCGCCTTGAAAAGATGGACTATGTTCCCACCATGACCAAGCAAACTATTCTCGCCATTGACGATGAAGTTCGTGTTCTGCAGCTGCTGCGCACCACCCTGCAGCTGGCGGGCTACAACGTGCTGACGGCAAGCACCGGGCCGGAAGGTTTACAGATGGCGCAGCAGCCCGGCCTGGACCTGGTGCTTCTGGACTTAGGGCTGCCAGGGCTAAATGGCTTCGATGTTCTCATGCGCCTGCGCCAGGTGTGCGACACCCCAGTGATTATCGTCACGGCGTGGGAAGATGAAGATAACAAAGTGCGTGGGCTGGAACTGGGCGCCGATGACTATCTGACCAAGCCGTTTAGCCGGCGCGAGCTCCTGGCGCGTATTCAGGCCGTACTACGCCGCTATCATCCAACGTCACGGCCAGCCGCCCCTGGCAGGTTCGAAAGCGGACGGTTACAGGTTGACCTGGGCAAGCGCCAGATAACCATCGCCGGCCATGAAGTGCATCTGACGCCCACCGAATACAGCCTGCTCACCGAGTTCATCAGTCATCCTGGCCGCGTTTTGTTACACAGCTACCTCCTGAGCACGGTGTGGGGGCCTGAATATCGCGACGATGTCACTATTTTACGCGCAAGTATCTACCGTCTTCGGCAAAAGATCGAAGCGGACCCCGCCCATCCCCAAATCATCCGCAGCGAGCCTGGCGTTGGCTACCTCCTGGTTCAACTATCGAGCTCGTCAGCGTAAGCAGCTCATGGGCAGGCCTGCTTGCCGCTGACGCGCACGACCGCTGGAACCTTTCTACGCCCGGCTCCGTCTGGCAAGCAGCCATTGCAGACTGCTGGCTAACACGACCCAAACTCATGTCGAAACCATGCGAGGAGAAAATTATGTTCACACAAAGAAAATTGTTCGGCGTGCACAAGTCAAAACGGCACGTAGCTGCCGTTTTGCTGGCCTCTATGCTCATCCTGGTAACCGCGCTGCCCTCACCGGCCTGGCAAGGGGCCGCTCCTGGCGCCGACGCTAAGACGGTTGAGTTGACCGTGTACAATCAGGACCTGGCCCTGGTGAAGGAAACCCGTCCGCTGACCCTGACCCTGGGACTCAACAACATTCGCTATACCGATGTGCCCGCGTTGATTGATCCGACCAGCGTGCGCTTTTCTTCGCGCACCTCGCCGGCCGGCACGCGCGTGTTGGAGCAAAATTACGAGTACGACCTGGTGGGCGCGGACAAGTTGCTGGAAAAATACATTGACCAGCCGATCGAGATCATCACCAAGGATGGCACCCTCTATCAAGGCAAACTGCTCAATGGCAGCGGGGATGTCATCTTGATGGCGGACGATGGCAAGGTCAACGTGCTGCGGCGTGAAGAGATTCGCACCTTCACGTTCCCTGCTCTGCCCGATGGCCTGATCACCCGTCCTACCCTGGTATGGATGGTGGACACCGACAAAGCGGGCCAGCATACGACCGATGTCACCTACCTGACGCATGGCATCAGCTGGGAAGCAAATTACGTGCTGCTGCTGGCGGAAAATGAAAAGACGCTCGACCTCAACGGCTGGGTTACGTTGAACAATCAGAGCGGCGCAGCGTATCAGGATGCCAAGCTGAAGCTGGTGGCGGGCAACATCGCCCAGGTTGCCCCTGAGGAGAAAGTCTTTTACATCCGCGCGGCGGATACAGCAGAGCCTACGCCCGGCCCGCAGGTTAGCGAGCGCGGTTTCTTTGAATATCATCTTTACGAAGTCAACCGCCCGGTGACCGTGCTCAACAACCAAACCAAGCAAGTTGAGTTCGTCACCAGCGCCGGCATTACGACGACCAAGTTCTTCGTCTACGACGGCTCTGGCATCAGTTTCGGCGGCTACGGTCCGGTCTTTGATCAGAGCTACGGCACCGGGACCCAGGCGAAGGTCAAGACCATGCTGGAATTCTATACCGGCAAGGAAAACAACCTGGATGCAGCGTTGCCCGCAGGCGTGGTGCGCATCTTCAAACCCGATGTGGATGGCGTGCCCCTGTTGATTGGCGAAAATAAGATTGACCATACCCCCAAAGGTGAGAAGGTTCAGGTGTACGTAGGCGACGCGTTCGATATTGTGGGCGAACGCACCCAGACCGACTTCAAGCGCCTGGGCGACAAAACCATCGAAGAGACGTTCAAAATCGTCGTGCGCAACCACAAGACCACCGACGAAGAGGTTCGCGTCGTCGAGCATCTTTACCGCTGGAGCCAGTGGGAAATCGTGCAGAGCAGCGACAAAGGCTTTACCAAACTAGACGCGCAGACGATCGAATGGCGCGTGCCAGTCAAGGCTGACGGTTCAGCCGAAATTACCTACACCGTGCGCTACAGCATGTAAGCGACGACCCTCGAGACTTCGGAAGTCTCTTTTTGGCGCTTGGCCGTTTTTTTGTTATACTACTGTTACACCGTAAGGTGTTGTTGTCATCGCGGTTTGACGGGATCAGAGAGTAACCTCTGCAGCGTCGTCTGACTCCAGTTCGTTGACGCCGACCGCCCTCGGAGGGAACCTCACTGCCACACCCACCTGTGGCCCTCGGTCTCTCCCTCGTCATATCCGTATTGCTGCACAATCAGGCGCTCATCTTCGACCACCCAAAGATGAGCGCCTGATTGTTTGTACGGCCAGTCAACGCTGTGTAACACCGCCTTATAAACCACGTCCTTTGGTTTTTGGAAGAGATGCTACGGTGAAATCGCCGAGGAATGTTATAATTTTTATGAATAAGACCATAAAAAGTATAGAAACCACCGGCTGATCGGCATCTTTCGCCCCGGCATCAAGACTGGAAACGTGGGTAGAAATTGAGGCGCCAACATGAGACTATATACAGAACAAATTGCGCAAACCCCACTGCTCGATATTCAGAAAGAACGCCTGCTGGCTCAGCACATGTTGGCTGGGCAGGTCGCCCGCCAACACCTGCGCAATCGGCCAGTTATCAGTGAAGCCGAACGATACGAACTGGAAGATCAACAGCGTCAGGGTGAGCGCGCCCGCCAGGCCCTCATCCTGGCAAACCTGCGTCTTGTTTTTAGTGTAGCGCGGCGCTACCAAAGGCTGGGGCTGCCGATGGAAGACCTGGTGCAGGAAGGAATGGCCGGCCTTCTCCAGGCGGTTGAAAAATACGATTGGCGCAAGGGGAACAAATTCAGCACCTATGCCGTGTGGTGGATTCGCCAGGCCGTGACACGCGCCCTCTCCAATCAAAGCCGCACCATTCGCCTGCCCTCCTATCGCGTCGAACAGCTGAGCAAGATCTACCAGACGCGTGATCGCCTTTCGCAGCGTTTGGGGCGCGATCCATCCACGGAGGAGATCGCCGAAAACCTGAGCTGGGAGACCGAGCAGGTCAACTACGCTTTGCAATTGGGCGACATGCACGCGGCCTCGCTCAATGCGCCGGTCGGCGATGACGGCGACGACAAGACGGAGCGAACCCTGATGAGTCGCATCAGCGATACGCAGGCAACCGAACCGGCCGATCAGGCCTATCGCTCCCTGCTCTACGATGCGCTCAACCAGGAGCTGACCCACCTGGACCGCCGCGAGGCTGAGATTCTGCGCTTGCGCTTTGGCCTGGGGGGCGGTCAGGAGCACACGCTGGCCGAAATTGGCAAGCATGTGGGACTGACGCGCGAACGGGTGCGCCAGATCCAAAAAGAGGCGCTGGCCAAGCTGCTCAGCGCGCCGGCGTTGGTAAACCGCTACGAACCGGACTGAGAAAATTTGCTTCGGCCCCACAACGACAGATGCGCCTGGAATTAAGTTCCAGGCGCATTTGTTTTGGCGGCGCCCTCCCAAGCCCAACCCAAACCGGGTGCATTTCAGTTTCGGGGTGTAGTCCACGCAGGTGGACTTTGCAATCGTTGCAGCGACTTGTAGTCGCCCGATCTGCCCCCAGTTTGAAATGCACCCACCCAAACCAGGCAGATTGACGTGACAAACGTTCGCTGGTAGAATGGCGGTATAGGCTGATCAGTCCGTCGGCGCCATCCTGTTCCAGGGCGCCGGCTTAATGGCGACAAGGAGGTCGTTCCATGCCAGATCGAGTAGCTCTCTACCTGCAAGACAAACATGACATCCGTGAGGGAATGGAGTACGCCAGGTACGCCGAGGAGCGTGGCTTCGAAGCCGTCTGGCAGGCGGAATCCCGCCTGGTGCGTGATGCCATTGTGCCGATGGCAGCCTTTGCGGCCGTCACCAAACGGATCAAGATTGGCTCTGGCGTCATCAACAACTGGACGCGCAACATTGGCCTGCTGGCTGCCACCTTTCTCACCCTTGACGACCTGGCGCCCGATCGCATCATCTGCGGCATCGGCGCCTGGTGGGACCCCCTGGCGAAAAATGTGGGCATCGAGCGCCGCAAGCCCTTGTTGGCCATGCGCGAAACGATCGAGGTCATGCGCCGCCTCCTGCACATGGAAACGGTCACCTTCCACGGCGAATTTCATCATGTCACCGGCATCGAACTCGACGTCGTGCACGGCCGCCACGAACCGCGCCATGTCCCCATGTACATCGGCGCCACCGGCATGGAGATGATGAAGTTGGCTGGCGAAATCGCCGACGGCGTCGTGCTGAACTACTGTGTGCCGCCTGACTACAACGCCCCGGCCCTGCAAGCCCTGGCCGAAGGCGCGGCGCGCGCGGGACGCAGCCTGGATGAGATTGATCGTCCTCAGCTCGTGGTTTGCTCCGTGCACGAAGACCGGGCGCAGGCCATCGAAGGGGCCAAGGAGCTTTTGACTCAGTACCTGGCTCAGCAGCCGCATATTGCCAAAGCCAGTGGGGTTTCAGCGGACGTGGTGGCCCAAATTCAGACCACCCTCGGCTGGCCGGCCACACACGAACAAGTCCGCGCGGCCATGAAGTATGTCCCGGACGACCTGGTCCTGCGCATCAGCGCCACAGGGACGCCGGATGAGGCGCGCGCCAAAGTCCGTGAGTATGTTGCCAATGGCTGCACTTGCCCCATTCTTTATCCGTTGGGCGATGTCAAGCTGATGATTGATACCTTTGCTGACGGTTACTCCTGAGCCTGACGCCCATTTAGAACAAACCTATGGCTTTTTCCAGTTGGAATCTCTACCTGACGCCGACCTCGCTGCGCGAGGCGCTCGATCTCTTAGCTGAACATGGCGACGCCGCGCGGGTGATTGCTGGCGGCACTGACCTCCTGCTCGAACTGGAGCGCGGCGTACGTCCACAAAAAACTCTGATTGACATCACGCGCATCCCTGGCCTCGCTACCGTGCGCCGGGATGATGAGGGTTGGCTGCACCTCGGCCCGCTCGTCACCCACAGCCAGGTCGTTGTTTCGCCCCTGGTGTTGAACCATGCCTTTCCCCTGGCGCGTGCCTGTTACGAAGTCGGCGCGCCGCAAATTCGCAACCGCGGCACGCTTGCTGGCAATTTGATTACCGCCTCCCCGGCCAACGATACGATCACGCCGCTGTGGGCCTTGGACGCGCAGGTGACCCTGGTCAGTCGTCGCGGGGAACGCACGCTGACGTGCGCGCAGTTTTTCCAGGGCGTCCGGCGCACCGCGCTGGCGCCTGACGAAATGCTGCTTGACATCGCCATTCCTGCGCTGGACGCGTCAGCCAGCGGGACGTTCCTCAAGCTGGGCTTGCGGCGCGCCCAGGCCATTTCCCTGGTCAATGTCGCGATCGTTGTGCACCAACAGGGTCGGCAGGTGCAAAAGGCGGCCATCGCCCTGGGGGCCGTTGCGCCGACCATCGTGCGCGCGGCGGCGGCTGAAGAGGCGCTGCTTGGTTCAACCCTGGATGAGGCCGCGATCGAGCAGGCAGCTGCGCTGGCCGCGGCGGCCTGCGCCCCGATTGATGATGTGCGCGCCAGCGCCGACTACCGCCGCGACATGGTTGCGGTATTGACCCGCCGCGCGCTCAGGCTGATTCGTGATGAACGCACGCGCGAGGGTTGGCCTGCGCAACCCATCACGCTGGGTGCGTGCGCGTGGCCGCCGACCGACGCCGCGGCAATACCTCCAACCACGGAGGCAAGCAGCGTCCACTTTACCCTGAACGGCCAGCCCGCAACCATTCAGCAGGCCACGGGCAAAACCTTGCTGGCCGCGCTGCGCGCAACGCCAGAAATGGGCGGCGTCCATCACACCGGCGTCAAAGAGGGCTGCGCAGAGGGCGAATGTGGCGCGTGCACCGTGCTGCTCAACGGCGCCGCGGTGATGAGCTGCCTGGTGCCCGCGCCGGCCGTGGCCGGCTGTACGGTCCGCACGATCGAGGGCCTGGCCGCGGACGAAGGCCAAAGCGACCAGCTCCCTGTCCTGCACGCGCTGCAGCGAGCCTTCGTCACAGCCGGCGCCACGCAGTGCGGTTACTGCACGCCCGGCCTGTTGATGTCGGCCGCCCGCTTACTGGCCGAAAATCCAAGCCCGGATCGCCCCGCCATTGAGCAGGCCCTGGCCGGCAACCTGTGCCGCTGCACAGGCTACGCCAAAATCATCGAGGCGATTCTCAGCGTTGGTCGCCCTGCAGAGCCATGAAAACAACCCCTGACCACCTGAGGAGGAGCACCCATGCGTGCTGTTGGCAGCAGCCAGCCGCGGGTTGACGCCTGGTCGAAAGTCACCGGCGCCGCGCGCTATCCAGGCGACATAGACCTGCCCGATCAACTGTGGATGAAAATTCTCTTTGCTGGGCGGCCTCATGCGCACATTCGCGCCTTGCACACCGAGGCCGCCGCAGCGGCGCCCGGCGTCGTCGCGGTGTTCACCGCGCGCGACGTACCGCACAACGCCTACGGCCTGATCATTGCCGACCAGCCTGTGCTGTGCGGGCCGCTCGATGAGGTCAACACCCAGCCAGGCAGCGACATCGTCCGCTTCGTGGGCGACCAGGTGGCCCTGGTGGTGGCGGAAACGGCCGCGCAAGCGACGGCCGCGCTCTCGCTTATTCAGGTTGATTATGAAGACCTGCCGATTGTGACGGATCCGCTGCGCGCCATGCAGCCCGATAGCCAAAACGTTCACCCCGAACGGGGCAGTAATGTCGTTCACAGCTACCACATCCGTCGCGGCGACGTTGCCAGCGCGCTCGCAGCAGCCGATGTGGTGATCGAACAGACTTACACCACCCATGCGCAGGAGCACGCCTATTTGCAGCCAGAAGCCGGCGTTGCCCTGGTAGATGAATCTGGCGTGGTCACCGTGTACGTGGCCGGCCAGTGGGTGCATGAAGATCGCAAAGAGATTGCCCACGCGCTGGGCCTGCCGCTGGACCAGGTTCGGGTCATTTATCCGGCCATCGGCGGCGCGTTTGGTGGGCGCGAAGACATGTCGGTGCAGATTGTCCTGGCCCTGGCGGCCTGGCGCCTGAACCAACGCGGCATACGGCGGCCGGTCAAGATCGTCTGGAGCCGCGAAGAATCGCTGATTGGGCATCACAAGCGCCACCCCATGGTCATCAAGGCGCGATGGGGCGCCAACCGCGACGGCCGCTTGCTGGCGGCCAGCGTGGATGTGACCAGCGACTGCGGCGCGTATACCTACACCAGCACCAAAGTGCTCGGCAATGTCACGCTGATGTGCCTCGGCCCCTACGACATCCCCAACGTCGCCGTGGATGCGCGCACCGTCTACACCAACCATGTGCCATCCGGCGCCTTCCG
>DAISHS010000104.1:0-12372 GCA_036822415.1 Chloroflexota bacterium | reverse complement strand
TCTTCGCGCACGCCTTCGTCGCCGCGGGCGGCATTCAGTGCGGCTTTTGCATCCCTGGCATTGTCATGCAGGCCAATGCGCTCATCAACCGCCAGCCGCAGCCCAGCCGCAGCGAGATCGCCCAGGCCTTGACGCCGCACTTATGTCGCTGCACCGGCTACAAGAAGATCGTGGACGCCATTACGGTGGCCGCCGACGCCATTGCGCGCGAGGAAGAGGTGCCCCGACCGGCCACGCCGGCCCAGGTGGGCGACCGTCATCCCAAGTACGATTCTTTCGGCGCAGTCCTGGGACAGCGGCCCTACGTGGATGACATGCGCATGGAGGGCCTGCTGCACGGCGCGCTGCGCTTCAGCGACCATCCGCGCGCGCGCGTCCTGCGCCTTGACACCACGGCCGCGGCGCAGACGCCGGGCGTGGTGCGCATCTTCACGGCGAGCGATGTCCCAGGACAACGCCTGGTCGGCCTGATCCAGCAAGATTGGCCGCTCATGGTGGCGGTGGGCGAGGAGACGCGCTATGTGGGCGATGTGCTGGCTGGCGTCGTCGCGCAGACGGAGGAGGCGGCCCGCCTGGCAGCTGAAAGGATCGAGGTTGCTTACGAAGTCCTGGAGCCGTTGACCGATCCCTTCACTGCGCTGCGGCCCGACGCGCCCAAGCTGCATCCCGACGGCAACATCCTGGCCAGCACGATCATCCGGCGCGGCGATTTGCCTGCCGCCGAGGCTGCTTCGACGTACATCACCGCCGGCCGCTATGAAACGCAGCGCATCGAGCACGGCTACATGGAGCCCGAGGCTGCCATTGCCTATCCAGGCGTTGACAGCGGGCACGTCATCCAGGTGCTTTCGCAGAGCCAGGGCGTCTACGAAGACCGCACGCAGCTGGCTGCGCTGCTGGGCCTGCCCGAAGACCAGGTGCGGGTCATTCTGGTGCCCAACGGCGGCGGCTTTGGCGGCAAGGAAGATTTGTCCGTGCAAGGGCACGCGGCGCTGATGGCTCATCTGCTGCAGCGGCCGGTCAAGGTGAAACTGACGCGCGCGGAGTCCATCCGCATGCACCCCAAGCGCCACCCGATGTGGTTGGATTACCGCGTCGGCTGCGACGCCGCGGGCAAACTAACGTTCGTGCAGGCGCGCATCATCGGCGATTCAGGGGCGTACGCCTCGGTGGGGGCCAAGGTGCTGGAGCGCGCGGCCGGCCATGCCACCGGCGCGTATCATGCGCCCGCAGCCGACATCGAAGCCGTGGCTGTTTACACCAACAATGTGCCTTGCGGCGCCATGCGCGGCTTTGGGGTCAACCAGTCAGCTTTTGCCATCGAGAGCTGCCTGGACGACCTGTGTCGGCAGGGCGGTTTTGATCGCTGGCAGTTCCGCTATGACAACGCCATCACCGAGGGCAGCATGACCGCCACCGGGCAGGTGATCCAGGGCGGGGCCGGGCTGCGGGCGACGCTGGAGGCCGTCAAGGACGAATTCTACGCCGCCAGGTTTGCCGGCCTGGCCTGCGGCATCAAGAATACCGGCATCGGCAATGGCGTGCCTGACGCCTCGCGGGTTCGCATTTCGATTCTTGCGCCAGACAGGGTGCTGGTTGACCACGGCTGGACCGAGATGGGCCAGGGCGTGCATACCGTGGCCCTGCAAACCTTATGCACCGAGACCGGCATTGACCCCAGGATCGTGGAGGTGCGGGTGGACACCGCGTCCGACCAGTATGCTGGCATGACCACCGCCTCGCGCGCGACGTCGCTCGTGGGCAATGCCACGATGGACGCGGCGCGCCAGCTGCGCGCGGACCTGGATCAGGCGGGCGGCCGACTGGATGGGCTGGTGGGTCGGCAGTACAACGGCAGCTGGGTTTGCGACTGGACGACAAAGCCGGAGACGAAGACCGACAGGCCCATCACGCACTACTCCTACAGCTACGCCACCCAGCTCGTGATTTTGGACGACGATGGTCAGATTGCCAGGATCGTGGCGGCGCACGACGCGGGCAAGATTTTCAACCCCACGCTGTTCGAGGGCCAGGTAGAGGGATCGCTGCACATGGGCTTGGGCTATGCCATCAGCGAGGATCTGCCGATGGCGGGCGGTCACTTCAAGAGCACGCGTCTGCGCCAGTGCGGCATCCTGCGCGCCAAGGAGATGCCAGAAATCGAGGTGATCGGCGTAGAGGTGGCCGATCCTTACGGCCCTTACGGCGCCAAAGGCGTGGGTGAAATCGGCCTGGTGCCGACAGCCGGCGCCGTGGCGAATGCCCTCTATCAGTTCGATGGCGTGCGGCGCACCAGGCTGCCCATGGCGCTGCCCAAGCGACGGCGCGCAACGTAGCCCGCCGAGTTTCGACGTCAGGGTTGCCGAACCCAAAGAGACGGCAAAAGCACTTGGGAAGGACACGTGGAAAGAAACATCCGCCCATGAGTGAACAAAATGAGCGCCCTAGCCGGCCATGGCGGCTCTCCAAAGAACAGTTGGCCGATGCACTCTTACCGGTTCTAGCTACGTTACTTGCGCTGGCGTTCGGAGCCGTTTTGCTGCTCCTGCTGGGAGTCAACCCGCTGACCGCTTACAGCGCCCTGTTCCGCGGCGCCTTTGGCACGGTCAGCGGCCTTACGCAGACGCTGTCCAAAGCCACGCCTCTGCTTCTGGTGGGCCTCGGCATCTGCATCGCTTTTCGCGGCGGCGTCATCAACATCGGCGGCGAGGGGCAGATCATCATCGGCGCTGTGGCGGCGGCGGCCGTCGCCCTGGCCTTGCCTACACTGCCCGGCGTCCTCCTCGTCCCGCTGACGTTGGGGGCCGGGGTGCTGGGCGGAGCGGTGTGGGGCGGCATTGCCGGCGTGTTGAAGGCCCGCTTCGGGGTCAACGAAATTCTGAGCACCGTCATGCTCAACGCCATCGCTCTGCAGCTGATGAACTATCTGCTGCGCGGCCCCATGCTCGATCCTGCGCAAATCGCCGCCGGCACGAACATCGCCCAGAGCGCCACGCTGCCCGATCAAGTGTGGCTTTTCCGCCTGGTGCCGCGCACCCTGCTGCACGTGGGGCTGATCCTGGCGGTGATTTTGGCCCTCCTCGTCTTCATTTTTCTCTGGCGCACCACGATCGGTTTCCGCATCCGCGCCGTCGGTCTCAACCCGTCGGCGGCGCGCTATGCCGGCATCCCGGTGCGGCGTTACATGGCCCTGGCCTTGATCCTCAGCGGCGCGTTTGCCGGGCTGGCCGGCGCGGTTGAAGTGACCGGCGTTCACCATCGCATGATCGAAGGGCTGTCAGGCGGCTATGGATTCAGCGGTATCGTGGCCGCGCTGTTTGGCAAACTGCATCCGCTGGGCGCGATCCCGGCTTCCATCATCTTTGGCGGCCTGCTGGTGGGCGCGGACAAGATGCAGCGCACCGTGCAGGTGCCCGGTTCGCTGGTGGTTGCCATCAATGGACTGATCGTGCTCTTCGTCGTCGCCAGTGATTTCTTTGTGCGGCGGCGCGCCCAAAAGCGCGTGGCAGATGGCGCCGCGCCGGCCGACGCGCAGCCCCGCGTTGCGCCCCAGGAGGCGACCCGTGATTAGTGATCTCCTCACAACCACCGTGCTGATCGGCATCCTGCACAGCGGCATCCGCCTTGCCACCCCCTACCTGTTGGCCGCCCTGGGCGAAACGGTGTCACAGCGGTCAGGCGTCCTCGATCTGGGCGTTGATGGCATCATGCTCATGGGCGCGTTTGCCGCCTTTTTTACCGTCTTCCAAACCGGCAACCTGTGGCTGGGCGTGGCCGCGGCGCTCGTCGTGGGCGCGCTGATGGGCCTGTTGATGGCGATCATCAGCGTGACTTTCCAGGCCGAACAAGGCATCAGCGGCATCGGCCTCTACCTCTTTGGCCTGGGACTCAGCAGCCTGCTCTTCAGGGTTCTGATCGGCTCGGTCGAAGGGGTCAACGGCTTCCAGGAAATCAAGATCCCGCTCTTGAGCGACATCCCTATTCTGGGCGCAATCTTCTTCAATCACAATATCCTGGTCTACCTGGCCTATCTCATGGCGCCGGCAATCTGGTTCCTGTTCGACAAGACCACGCTAGGCCTCAAAGTGCGCGCGGTCGGTCACAATCCAGAAGCCGCGGACTCACTGGGCGTCAGCGTCAACCGCGTGCGCTATTTTAGTGTGATTTTTGGCGCGGCGCTGGCGGGCCTGGCGGGCGCGTCGTTGAGCATAGGCACCCTCAACGTGTTCCAAGAAAACATGACCAACGGGCTGGGCTTCATCGCGGTCGCGCTGGTCTATTTCGGCCGCTGGCGGCCGCTGGGGGTGCTGCTCGGTTCGCTGCTCTTTGCCATTATCAACGCCTTGCAGCTGTGGATGCAAGTCAAGGGCATCCCCATCCCATCCGACCTGGCCGTGATGTTGCCCTATCTGTTGACCATCGTTGTGCTGATCTTTGCCACCAGCCAGGTCAGGCAGCCCGCGGCGCTCAACAAGCCGTTCGAGCGCAGCAGTTGATCGGCCGACCAGCATAAATCAGGAATGAAATGCCCCCTGCGCCGGGTGCGCGGCAGGGGCAGGCGTCATATCAACCCAGGCGCCTGCTGTACACTCGGTCACTGCGGGAGGTTTTCAGGATAGTCAGAATCGCCGTGTGAGTCAGAAGAGATTCAGAAGGAGAAAGGTATGCGTCGTTCAATTTCAACCGGTCTCGCGATCCTCCTTGTCATCAGCGTGCTCTTGACAGGTTGCCAGGCTGCTCAGCCGACGGCTGTCGTCAGCAAAGGCCCCTTCAAGATTGCGATTGTGCTGCCCAGCCCAATCACCGACCTGGCCTGGGGGCAGTCCATGTACGATGCCCTGAAGGCCGTGCAGAAGGAAATGGGCGAGGACAATCTCAAGCTCGCCTATTCCGAAAACATGTTCCAGGTGGCCGATGCCGCCGCAGCCCTGCGCGACTACGCCACCGAAGGCTACAACCTGGTCATTGCGCATGGCACCCAGTATGGCAACTCGATGTTCGATGTGGCCAAAGACTTCCCCGGCACCAGCTTTGCCTGGGGCACGGCCACCGACACCGGCGCCAGCAAAAACCTGAAGAACGTGTTTGCCTATGAGGCCAATGCCCAGGAAGGCGGCTACGTCAACGGCGTTATCGCCGCCCTCCTGAGCAAATCGGGCGTGTTGGGCGTGGTTGGCCCGGTCGAGGCCGGTGACGCCAAACTCTACATTGACGGCTTTGCCGCCGGCGCCACGGCCACCAACGCTGACGTCAAGGTCAACATCAGCTACACCGGTTCCTTTGGGGACACCGCCCTGGCGGCCGAAGCGGCCAACACCCACATCGCAGCCGGCGCGGATATGCTCACCGGTTCGGCGCAGCAGGTGGTCGGCGCCATCGGCGTTGCCAAGACCAAAGGCGCGAAGTGGTTTGGCACCCAAAGCGATCAAAGCTCGCTGGCGCCCGAAGCGGTCGTGGCGACCCAGGTCTTCGATTGGACCGGCGTCGTCAAGGACATGATCGCCCTGCATCAGCAAGGCACCATGGGCGGCAAGGCCTACACCCTGACCCTGGCGAACAAGGGCTTGAAGATCGTCTTCAACGCCGGCTCGCCAATTCCTGACGATGTCAAGGCGGCCGCCGACCAGGCGATCAAGGACATTGCAGACGGCAAGATCAAGCCGCTGCCCTGAGGCTGATTTTTCCAACACGAAGCGCCCAGGCGCAAACGAAGCCAGGATAAGCAAGCCCTGGCAGACCTTGCGCCTCGGCGGTTCGATCCAGACTGTTTTGAGTCTTGACAGGTTGCTCATGACCGATTCACTCTCGACACCATCCCCAGCCCTGCTGCCGACCGGCCTGCCGCGCATCGAGCTGCTGGAAATGCGCGGCATCGTCAAGCGTTTCCCTGGCGTCCTGGCCTGCGACCATGTCAATTTTGATGTCAAAGCAGGCGAGGTGCATGCGCTCTTGGGCGAGAACGGCGCCGGCAAATCCACCTTGATGAAGGTTCTTTACGGCCTTTACCGAAAGGACGGCGGCGAGATTCGCGTCAACGGCCGGCCGGTGGAGATCCAAACGCCCACCGACGCGCTGCAGGCCGGGATCGGCATGGTGCATCAGCATTTCATGTTGGTTGACACCCTGACCGTGGCCGAAAACGTCGCCCTGGGCTTGCCATCCAGCCGCGGCCCGCTGCTCGACCTGGACAAGGTCGAAGCGCGCATCCGTCAGCTGTCCAGCGTCTATGGCCTGCAGGTTGATCCCAAAGCGCCGGTGTGGACGCTGCCCGTGGGCGTGCGTCAGCGCGTGGAGATTATCAAGGCGCTCTACCGCGGCGCCGCCCTGCTGATCCTGGACGAGCCGACGGCCGTGCTGACGCCGCAGGAAGTGGACGACCTGTTCGTCACTCTGCGGCAGATGACCCGTGACGGCCACAGCCTGGTTTTCATCAGCCATAAATTGCGTGAAGTGTTAGCCCTCAGCGACCGTATCAGCGTCTTGCGCGGCGGAGCGCTCGTTGGCGCCGTGCCCAACCAGGGGATCACGCGCCAGCAATTGGCGCGCATGATGGTGGGGCGCGAGGTGATTTTGGAGCGTAAACGCACGCCAGTGCAGGTCGGCGAGACCCTGCTTTCACTCAACGATGTGGAGGCTTACCGGATCACCGGCACGCGGGCGCTCTATCATTTGACGCAAACGTTGCGCGGCGGCGAAATCCTGGGCATCGCCGGCGTCAGCGGCAACGGGCAGCGCACCCTGGCCGAGGTTGTGGCCGGCCTGCGCGACCTGCGCGGCGGTCACATCACCCTCCTGGGTACCGACATCACGGCCTGGTCGGTGGGGCAGCGCATCGAAGCCGGGTTGCGCTACATCCCTGAAGAGCGCATGCACGATGGCGTCATTCAAGATTTCTCGATTGCGGAAAACATCATTTTGCAGGATCATGGACGCCAGCCCTTTAGCAAAGGGCGGTTTCTTGATTTCAAGGCCATTGCCCGACGCAGCCAGGAGCTGGTGCACGAATTTCGCGTCAAAACACCGGGCATCAACACACCGATCAAGAGCCTGAGCGGCGGCAATATCCAGAAAGTCATCCTCGCGCGCGAGCTGTCGAATAACCCCAAAGTGCTGATTGCTGCCCAGCCCACGCGCGGCGTGGATATTGGCGCCACCGAATACATTCATCAGCGCCTGCTCGACCAGCGCAGCCAGGGCACCGCCATCCTGCTCATCTCCGAGGACCTGGACGAGATTTTAGCCCTATCCGACCGCATTGCTGTGCTGTACGAGGGCGAAGTGATGGGCGTGGTGCAGCGAGATGAAACGAACGCCGAGGAGTTGGGTCTGATGATGGCCGGCGTGCGTAAGGAGTCGCTCACTGAAGCCAGGGATTGAGAAACCCGTTTTCACGCCAAAACGGGCTTCTCAATGGTGATCGAAAACCTATGCGCTCAGGGCGCGGGCGTCACGCAGACGTCGGTCTCACTGAAAGTCGGATTGGCATAGCCAAAATCGAAGAGGATTTGCCAGGTATCGGGGTTGGCATGGGCAAAGGCGGTCACCGCGGCGCAGGCGGCTACGGCATCCTTGGGCGCGGCGTAGGCCTTCCACCAGGTGTCGGCCACCTGTGCGTAGAGGTTCGTTGGCTCAGCCTTGACGAAATCGGTGACCGTCGTTTCGGCCTTGGTCAGGTCGCCGCTGTAAGCATAGGCCAGCGCCAGGCGATAGCGAGCAAAGCTGCGCAGTTCGGTCAACTCGTTGTCGCGCGTGCCGCACTTTTCCAGCCCCTTGTCGTTCAGCAGCGCATCGTATGCCACCGCGGCTTCGGCCGCTTTGCCTTCCAACAGCAGCTGATTGGCGTCCAGCAAGTGATGGTAGAGGCAGTTGGACGGATCGTACTTGAGGTCCGTCAGCTTGTAGGGCGCGCCCTTGACCGAAGACCAGGTTTCGACCCATGAACGCTGTGGGCCAGCGCCGACCGAGGCAATGATGCCGCCGTGCAGCAGCAGTTCTTGCCCAGAACCTTCGTTGATGTCCTGGAATGTCACCGTAGGGTAGGCCATCGTGGCGTTGCCGTCAATCCAATTTTGATAAGCGCTGGTGGCCGGATCCCAGGAGATGATGTGGATGGTGCCGAAGCAGGTATGCGCGCCGCAGGTGGTATCGGTCCAGCCAACGTCGAGCTTGCCATCGGCGTTGATGTCGTTGGTCTTGCCGCCAAAATCGAGCAGCGCCACGTCGCCGGCGGCGCCGGCCTGATAGGCCAGTTCCTTGCTGTCGCGGCCACTATGGAAAATCAAGAGGTCGCCGGTGGGCACAGCCGCGGCGGAGGTGGGATCGGTGATGACGATGATCGTGTCATCGAGCTTGTCGCCGTTGAGGTCCATGGTGCGCACGGCGCCATGCGCATTGGTGATTGCGCCACAGGCTTGCAGCCAATCCTTGATCTTGTCAGGATTGGCGTTGAGCGCCTCCTGAATTGCGGTGGTGTAATCGGCAAACTGCGCAGGACACGCGGGCATCCCGACAATCGGCGGCTTGGGGCCGGCGCCGCCGGGTGCAGGTGTGGCGGTGGCCGTGGCGACAGCGCCGCCGCCTGGGGTTGTTGTGCCTGCGCTTGGAATGACCATGCGATCTCCGATAATCAGAACCTGACCGCGACGGTGCAAGCCAGGATTAGCGTTCCACAAGGCGTCGAAGGAGACGCCGGTGCGGTAAGCGATGCCATACCAGGTATCGCCGGCGCGTACGGTGTAGGTGCGGCCAACCGGCGCCGGCCCGGCCGTGGGCTGCGGCGTTGCCGTTGGCGCGGGGCCGCTGTTGCCAGGAATGCAAAGACGATCGCTGAGCCACAGTTGATCGCTGCGCCGAACAAGGCGCGGATTGGCAGCCTTGAGCGCGGCAAC
The DNA here is from genome assembly GCA_036822415.1 of Chloroflexota bacterium. Taxonomy (GTDB): domain Bacteria; phylum Chloroflexota; class Anaerolineae; order SSC4; family Amarolineaceae; genus Amarolinea. The sequence goes on along the minus strand of DAISHS010000104.1, from coordinate 3,484 downwards.
GCTGACGCCATAGCGGCGCGCCACGCTGCCCCAACCGTCACCCGCGCGCGGCGACACGATCTGGCTGCATTGAACCGCAGGGTCATTGGCTGGCGCCGCGGCCGCGGCCGTGACGCCGATGACAAGCAAAAGAAGCGTGACGCAAACAAGCGCGACGCCGAAGGTGCGACGACGAAATTGACCAGTCATTCTTATCCTCCGATGGTTACATCTGTGATTATTTCTGGCCCGAGCAGGGTGACGGGGTGAGATAATTGCCAGCATTATACACCATGATTGACAAACGTGAGAATTGGGCTGATGTTTGGCGCTTGCTGACATGCCTGTTATAATGCGACTATGAGCGCCGTTCCAGAGCCTCTGCACACGCCAAACGCAGCCACGGTCAACGCACGATCCCAGACCATTTTCGTCACGCTGGCAGCCGTTCTACTGACCAGCGTTTTGGTTTGGCGCTTTGTCGCCACCCAGCGGCCGGTGACCGTTCAGGTGGACAGCTATCGCGACCAGGTCTACACGCACCAGCGCACCGTGCGCGCCGTGCTGGCTGAGCTGAACCTGACGCTTGCGCCCGAAGATCGGGTGACTCCGCCGCTAGACCAAGTCATTACGTCGGGCTTGACCATCGAGGTGACGCGCGCGCGGGTCGTGCTGATCGCCGTGGACGGCAGTCAACGCGTGGTGCGCACCCATGCCCGCCGCGTAGGCGACATCTGGCCTGAGGCAGGCATCACCCCTGCGGAGATGGACGAACGTTTCCTGCAAGGGGTTCCCGTTACAGACGAAACGGCGCTTCCCGCGCCTGTGCCTGAGTCCGACGCAGCAACGTCCTATCGAGCCGGCCGGCCCTGGGTAGGGAAAGAGGCCGAAACCCTGACGCTGTCGCTGCGCCGGGCAGTGCCGCTGACGGTGCTCGACGATGGGTTGCCATTGACCTTTATGACCACAGCGCCCACCATCGGGGAGGCGCTGCGTCGTGAGCAGTTCGTTCTCTACCTGGGCGATGTCGTGCGGCCCAGCCTGGGCAGCCCGGTGCAGGCCGATGGGCGAGTTTTCATCCAACGCTCCTTGCCTGTGGTGTTTTTTACCGACGGCGACACGCTGAAAACCCGCACCCGTCAACATACCGTGGGCGACGCCCTGGCGGAGCAAGGAATTGTCGTAGCTGGCCTGGATGAGGTAGAACCGGCCTTGACAACGCCGCTGGCGCCCAACCTGGCGATTCGCGTGATTCGCGTGCGCGAAGCGCTGGAGATCGAACAGCAGATCGTGCCCTTCACCTCCATTTGGGTGGGCGATGACCAGCTGGAGATTGACCAGCACCGCGTCAGTGTGCCCGGACAGGAAGGCATCCAGCGTCAGCGTTACCGGGTCCGTTACGAGGGTGATCCGGAGCAGCCAGCGGTTCAACGCACGCTGGAGGACAGTTGGGTGGCGCAAGAGCCGATCACGCGCGTGCTGGCCTATGGGCGCCAGATCACGCCCAAAACGCTGGAGACGCCGGAGGGGCCGATCACTTATTGGCGCAAACTGCGCGCGTACACCACCTCCTACACCGCTTCCAGTTCCGGCGTGCCGCGCAGCAACCCGTCCTATGGCCGCACCCGCATCGGGCTGCCGCTGCGCACCGGCATCGTGGCGGTTGATCCAACCTTGATTCCGCTGCGTTCGTGGCTCTATGTGCCTGGCTATGGCAAGGGATTGGCAGGCGATACCGGCGGCGGCGTCAAGGGCAAGTTCGTGGACCTCGGTTTTTCCGAAGGCGAGTACCAGTCGTGGCATTGGTGGAGCGATGTCTACCTGCTGTGGCCGCCGCCGCCGACTTACCAGATTCGCTGGGTGCTGCCGGATTGGCCCAAATATCCCGATCGCCGCCGCTGAAAGGCTCAGGCCTTGTCGTTTCTTGATCCTGTGTTACGGATGAGGAGAGATGTATGTTACAACCACACGTATTCTTTGATTTGTCCGGCTTTGCCCACGCCGCCTTATTCGATCGCATGGCGTTCGTTTGGCAGGCGATTCCCAACATCGGCGCTTATGCGCGCGCGCAGTTGACAGGCGCTTACCGCCCTGCGCAGCTGGGCGTCGTGGCTGAAGGCGCACACCTCATCAATCCAGAGCTGATCTACCTGGGCGAAGGCAGCGTCATCGAGCCGGGCGCGTATGTGGCCGGCCCCTGCATCATCGGCCGCCATTGTGAGATTCGCCACGGCGCCTATGTGCGCGGCGATGTCATCCTGGGCGACCGCTGTGTGGTGGGTCACGCCAGCGAGGTCAAAAACTCGATTTTTCTAAACGGCGCGCATGCACCCCATTTTGCTTATGTCGGCGATTCCATTTTAGGCAACCACGTGAACCTGGGCGCGGGCACCAAGCTCAGTAACCTGGCGTTGACCAGCCACAAAGACCCGACCACCGGTAAACGCACGACCATCAGCCTGGAGGTCAACGGGCAAATCGTTGACACCGGCCTGGCCAAGATGGGCGCCATCATGGGCGATGACGCGCAAACCGGCTGCAACTCAGTGCTCAACCCCGGCTGCGTGATCGGCCCGCGCACACTCATCTACGCCAACGTCAGCCTGCGCAAAGGCTATTACCCCGCCGATACGATCATTAAGCTGGAACAGGCGCTCAGCATGCTGCCGCGCATGTGAGACGCGGCCGCCTGCGCCTATCTGAGCAAGGACTGAACAAGAAATGACCTTGCCCGCGCCACGCGCGGCGGTTATCATGATCGTCAGATAGGGCCGCATGGCCGACCTGGCCACGGTCTCTTCTCGATCATTCAGGCCAACGGCGGTTGCAGACCGCCGGCCAGTTTATTCCAGGGAGGTCGTATCCATCATGCTTTATTCCTTTACCACCTATTGGTCGGTCGCCGCGCCGGTGAACACGGTCTGGCCGGTGATCTTCGACGCGTTGAATTACCCGAGCTGGTGGAAATATGTCAAAAAAGTGACGTTGACCAGGCGCGGGGATGCCAACGGACTTGGTTCGGTTCAGCATCACGAATGGGCCACCGCCCTGCCTTACCGCCTGGTCTTCGACATCGAATCCACCATCATCGAACCGCCGCACGTGCTGCAGGGCAACTCGGCCGGCGAGCTGGTCGGCGTCGGGCGTTGGGAACTGACGCAGGATGGCGCCAACACGATCGTGCGCTACGATTGGAACGTCAGCACAACCAAAGCCTGGATGAATTCCCTGGCCCCGCTTCTGCGCCCCTTCTTTGCCTGGAACCACAAGGTGGTGATGGATGAGGGCGGCCGCGGCCTGGCCAGGCGGCTCAACACCGCGCTGACAGCGGCGCCGCGGCACGTCATCAACATCTCCGCGGCCTGAGCCGCCCTCAGTCGCCCTGTCTTCGGCCCGCGCCGTCTCACCTGGGTGCATTTCAGTTTCGGGGTGTAGTCCACGCAGGTGGACTGTAGTCCACGCAGGTGGACTGTAGTCCACGCAGGTGGACTGTAGTCCACGCAGG
>DAISHS010000103.1:0-12377 GCA_036822415.1 Chloroflexota bacterium | reverse complement strand
GCGGGCGCGAGCGCGGGCGGCGGCGCCTACAACGCGGCGCCCCAGCGCGCGGCGGCGCGTCCAGCCCCAGCCGGCGGCAGCAGCAACTTTGGCCCGCCGCCGCCCGAAATCCACGACGAAGAAATCCCATTCTAACCATCTCCGCCTAACGCACCGTGGCTCGGTCACACGATCGAGTCACGGTTAGTTTTTGCCGTCCGTGCGCACGGTCGGCTAGGAGTTCACCATGCCAGTCAATCGCGCGCCTGGGCCGCCGGAGCCAGGGCGTCAGTTCAACGTCGAAGTGCCCAACAACCTGGAGTTGGTCTACTCCAACTTCGCCATCATCAATCATTCGCCGTCCGAGGTCATGCTTGATTTTGGGCAGATCATGCCCAACGCCCCGCAGCAGGTGCGCGTGCGCGCCCGCATCATGCTGACGCCGATGAACGCCAAGCTGCTGCTGCGTGCGCTCAACGAAAACCTGGTCAACTACGAGCGCCGCTTTGGCGAAGTCAAGACTCCGCAGGATTTCGATCCGGGCCAGGGTTTTCTGGGCGGCGTGCAGTGGAAAGTGGGCAATCAACCGAACGAGCCAGAAAGCTAAATGGGGAGGCCTTGCTGGCGGCGCCGCCTCCGCAAACGGGAACGAACATGCGTCCCCTCTCGCCGGGTGCATTTCAGTTTCGGGGTGTAGTCCACGCAGGTGGACTTTGCAATCGTTGCAGCGACTTGCAGTCGCCCGATCTGCCCCCAGTTTGAAATGCACCCCTCTCGCCGCTGCAATTGAAAAAGCGCACGAGATGACGTATAATAAGGTTGCAACCCGTTGGAAAAGCGCCGGAGAGCCTGGCGCTAACGCCAGGGTTGTTGAATTCACCCGTGTTATCTGGCCCCTTCAAAGGAGACTATTGTGGCTGAGAGTGTGTACAAGGTTATCGAATTGATTGGGACGAGCAGCGAGTCGTGGGAGAAGGCGGCAGCCAATGCCGTTGAGACCGCGGCCAAGAGCCTGCGCGAACTGCGCATCGCCGAAGTCATGCAGTTGGATATGCACCTGGACGATGGCAAGGTCGTTGCCTATCGCGCCAAGCTGAAGGTTTCGTTCAAGTACGAGTCGGGCGACTGAGTCAGCCGTTGGCGCAGTTTGTCCCATTGTCCTGACGTGGACAGGTCAAAGCCGAACAGAGCGCTTGTCGCCGCGAATTTCATAAATTAGCCGAACTGGGCCTTCTTGCTTCGGAGAATTCGCACCGTTCGTGGCAAAGCTGAGCTGGCTTGAGCGCATCGAGCGCCTGGCTAAACGACGCACCCAACATGGGTGCGTCGTCTTTTTCCAGTTCAAATTTGACTGCCCGAATCCCTGCGGCGCAAACCGCCGCGTCGCCAAACTGTACACGGCAAGAATATCACTTTTGAGAAATAAGAATGGCATGCAGGTCGCCGCCTGTATCCCCAATATATAACACGTTATTTTCTAGTGCTGGCTCGCTGCCCAATCCATTTCGCACCACAAAGCGCCATCGTCTTTGTCCCGTCTGTTGATTGATGGCATATACTGCTTGATAAGTTGAAAGGTAGATAGTTGTGTCATCGTATAGCAGGAGGCTATTGCTCTTGATCTCACCCAAACTACTGCGCCAGCGAATCTGTCCCGATTCGAGATCGAAGGCATAAAGCGAGGCTGTCGGTGGTCTAAATCCAATCGAGATCCCCATGATGGCAAAAAGGTGATTTCCGATCCTGTACGCTTGGCCTGAATAGACAGATCCCTCTTCCAATTGCATTGGTAATCGCTGTTGTTCCGCGCCAGTTTTCTCGTCAAAGCTGAAAATACAAAAAGAACGATCTGAATAGCCTACCACATAAAGCTCAGAGTCATACCATGTTGGGGGCCCGATAATGTATCGTGACTTGTCGCTGTGCCACAGTTCTGCGCCTGTTTGAGGATCTACCACATACAATATTTTGTCATCAACAAACGAGACCGCCTGCTGAGAAACAGTCGGACCAGTAAATTCGCCATCGGTCTCTTTGTCGACCCGAAATTCCCATTCTAATTTCCCAGATTGCCGGTTGACAGCAAGTAAACTGCTGCCGCCATCTTTGCGTTCCCCTCTATAAACGGCCAGATCATCGGAATACATAGATACAATGTAGACTCGTTCATTGTCTACAGCAGGTTTTGCAGGATCATACAGAAAAGGATACCCCATAGGAGGCTGTTCCACGACATTTTCGATCGAGGGAAAGGTCCAAAGCAGGCGCCCGGTCTGCGCGTCCATGGCCTGCAAGGCCCATCTCGATGAGGCAATATATACGCGATCTTCAAAGAAAGTCGGCGCTGTCGCGCCGCAGCCGCCCATCTCGTGATGCCATTTCCAAGTGCCAGTTGCTTTGTCAAAGGCCTGGACATAATTGCGCGATTCACATGGGAACTTTCCCGCTTGTGGCTGGCCCGCAGAAACATACACCAAATCGGGTCCAATCGCTACCGATTCATTAATCCAGGTATCAGGAGGATCACCCACGTGCGTATTCCACTTCAACGGTGGTGCTGCGGTGGTCGAGAATTGACAGCTGGCAAGTAACGGCAAAACAACTATGCCAACAATCAGATCGAGTAGCAGCTTGGCTTTCAAGAGCATCAATGACCGCCTTTTCTTCTTGCCAAAATGATGCTGATTGCAATCACTCACTTCACGGCTGCTATGGCGAAGCCACCCCATGCACGCTTGCCTTCCGTCTCCTGCCTCATAGTGTATTGCTCGATGAGGGTGAGCCTGCAAGATTGAAGCAGCTCCGCAAGGTGCGCTCGCGATGGCGGCGTGCTATCCACTCCGAACTTCGGCGGCTCGCCTCCTGCGTTGAGCGAGGCCCGCACAGAGCGTATTGAGAGCGCCTGCGATTCGATCACCTCAACCGAAATAGCCACCGAAATGGCCCTGCCGCCCCTGGCAGGGCTACATTTTCGCACATTCACCGATACTTCGCAAGTTGAAAACCACGCTTTTTGGTTATACATTCGAAATCGAGCTGCACATCCCCCAAAACCGCAAGAAAAAACTTGACACGAAGGGGCGTGCAGGGTAAACTAGCCGGGTAATTAAGTTTTTCCTTAATTACCTGTTTTTCAACTATGCATACAATTTCAAGTTTTGAACAGCTCAAAGTGCTTGGGCATCCGCTACGGTTGGCGATCTTGCGCCGCTTGATGCAGCAGCCAGCCACGCTGTCCCAGCTGGGCGCAAGTTTCCAGCAGTCGCCGGCTCATATCCGGCATCATGTGAAAAGCCTTGAACAGGCCGGGCTTGTGATGTTTACGACGGCCCCGCCGTTGCAAAACCACCTGGAAAGATATTATCAGGCTGTCGAAACCGCCTGGCTCATCAACCTGATTTTGCTGCCCGAAACCCCAGAGTCTCAGCCTACGCTCACGATTGGGAGCAAAGATGTCGCGACCAGGCAGTTGGCCGCGCATTTCCGCGCGAAAAACCTGGGAATTACCTTGCAAATTCTCCCCCTGAACAGCATGGATGGCCTGCTGATGTTGCACCAGGGCATTTGCCAGATGTCCACCTGCCATCTCAGAGAGCCTGGCTCTGGCGAATACAATCGGCCTTATATCCGGCATGTTTTTCCAGGCCAGGCGATGGCAACTATCCGGCTGTTCCTTCGTGAAGAAGGCTTGATAGTCAAGCCAGGAAATCCCAAGCAGATTCGGGGGTTGGAAGACCTGGCGCATCCCGATGTGATCCTGGTCAACCGTGAGCGCGGCGCAGGGATTCGGGTATGGTTGGATCAAAACCTGGCGCAGCTGAGGCTTCTTCCCCAAAATATCCAGGGCTACGACTCGATCGTTCAATCTCACGTGGAGGTGGCGCAATCGGTTCGAGATGGAAAAGCCGATGTTGGATTGGGGATCGCCGCGTGCGCCCGCGAGGCGCAATTGGAATTTATCCCCCTCTTCGAAGAGCCTTATGATCTGGTGTTGCCGGGCGAGCTGCTGGCCGACCCGCTGTACGCTCCTTTTTTCGAACATCTGAACTCAGGCGAGTTCCGTGAGACGATTTGCCAACATGAAGGTTACCTTGTCCCTTCCATGATGGGCCAGGTTGAAACCATAGTCTAAAAATCAAGGAGACTGTTATGAAAATTAAATCTGTGTTCGCCGTAAGCCTGATCCTGGTCCTTCTGCTAGCTGCCTGCGGTAATGCTGCGCCAACCAACGCGCCCGCGGCAACCCTGGCGCCGACCGTAACGGCGGCTGCCAATCCGCAGACAATCACCCTGAACGTGTTTGCGGCCGCTTCGCTGACCGAAGCCTTTGGGGAGATCGGGAAGCAGTTCGAAGCGCAACACGCGGGGACCTCCATCGTTTTCAATTTCGCCGGCTCGCAGCAGCTGGCGCAGCAGTTGGCGAGCGGCGCGCCAGCCGATGTCTTTGCCAGCGCCAACAAGAAGCAGATGAACGCGGCCATCAATAGCGGGCAGATTGTCACCAATACGACCCAAACCTTTGTCAATAACCGCTTGGTGATGATTTACCCCACCGGCAATCCCGCCAGCCTGGCGCAATTGCAAGACCTGCGAAAACCTGGTATAAAACTGGTGCTGGCCGCCAAAGAAGTGCCTGTGGGCCAGTATGCACTCGATTTTCTTGACAAGGCCGTTCAGGATCAAGCCTTTGGGGCCTCCTTCAAAGAGGATGTACTGAAGAACGTTGTTTCGTACGAAAACGATGTCAAGATCGTTCTGACCAAAGTCGCCCTGGGTGAGGCTGACGCTGGAATCGTTTATACCAGTGACGTTTCAGGCGCTAACGCGTCCAAAGTTGGACAAATCGAAATCCCTGACGCCTTGAACGTTATTGCCAAATATCCCATTGCCGCAACCAAAGACAGCCCGCATCCAGACCTGGCCCGGGCTTTTGTAGATTATGTACTATCGCCCGAAGGCCAAACGATATTGGCGAAATATGGCTTCATACCGGCCAAGAAATGACCGATGCCCATCAAGCGCGCTGACAAAGAACTCGTCTCTCCTGTGAAAGAAAACGAGCTATCCGCAGATCTTTCGACTGCGGCAAGGCACTCGTCTCAAAAAAAAAGCCGCCAGGCGTTGGATGCTTGGCGGCTTTTAGCTTTTCCTTTGCTTTTCTTCATCGCTTTTCCGGTGTTCATGCTCTTCGTGGGCGCCTCGCCGGCGCAGATTGTCGAGAGTTTGGGCAAAAAACAGGTTTACCAGGCGATTGGCGTCAGCTTCAGGACCACGTTGGTCAGTTTGCTTATCATTCTGTTATCCGGCGCCCCGCTGGCATATTGGCTTGGCAGACACCAGTTTCGCTTCAAGCGCGTGCTGGATACGCTCATTGATCTGCCGACCTTATTACCCCCTTCTGTGGCCGGGGTGGCCTTGCTGATGGCCTTTGGCAGGCGAGGCGCTTTGGGCCTGTGGCTTGCAGGGATAGGGATCCAGATCCCGTTCACACCCTGGGCCGTTGTCCTGGCCCAGGTATTCATCGCGGCCCCATTTTTTGTACGAGCCGCCGCCATCGGGTTTGCGGGCATTGACCCGGAGATAGAGCAAGCCGCTCAACTCGATGGCGCGAATCGCTGGCAAGTCTTTCGCTACGTAATCCTGCCGCTTTCGCGTGACGCCTTAATGAGCGGATGTGTCATGAGCTGGTCGCGCGCCCTGGGGGAGTTTGGCGCAACGATGATTTTTGCCGGCAACTACCCTGGTCGCACTCAGACCATGCCAACAGCGATCTATCTGGGGTTCGAGGTTGATCTGAATATCGCCCTGACGTTATCGGTCATATTGATTACGATTTCTTTTGGATCACTCCTGCTCGTCAAGGCTCTGGTCGCGTCACAAATCAAATAAGCTGCCGGCGCTCAGCCGCGGCCTGGGTTGATGACGCGGCCGCAAAACAGGATGCTCTGCGTCGCGTTGTCCATAATCAAAAAAGGAGGGCGCCGGGCAAAACGCAGAACGCTGAATGATGAAGACGAAGACGAAGAATTCGATCTGGTGCGAGCATCTTTCCTCGTCAATTTTCGTTCATCATTCAGCGTTCAGAATGTCTTATTCCGAATTCGAGGCTGGCTTAGTGCTTTTGACGGAACGCCTTGTATCCGGGATAGACGGCATCATCGCCCAGCTGCTCTTCGATCCGCAGCAGTTGATTGTACTTGGCGACACGGTCCGAACGGGCCGGCGCGCCGGTCTTGATCTGCCCGCAGTTCAGGCCCACGACCAGGTCGGCAATCGTCGAATCCTCGGTCTCGCCGGAGCGGTGCGAGGTGACGACAGTCCAACCGGCGCGATGGCTCATGTCCACGGCGGCAATGGATTCAGTCAGTGAACCGATCTGGTTGACTTTGCACAGCAGCGAGTTACACGATTTCTCGGCAATCGCGCGTTCGATGCGCTCGACGTTGGTCACCAGCAGGTCGTCGCCCACCAGCTGCAGTTTGCTGCCCAGCTTGGCGTTGAGCAGCTTCCAGCCTTCCCAGTCATCCTCAGCCAGGCCATCTTCCAGGGAGATGATCGGATACTTGCTGGCCCAGTCCACGTAGAAATCAATCATTTCCGGGCTGGTCAACTCGCGGCCTTCCTTGGCCAGGACGTAGACCTTGCGCTCGGCGTCGTAAATTTCACTCGAAGCCGGATCAAGGGCGATCCAGATATCCACGCCCGGTTTGTAGCCGGCCGTTTCGATGGCCTGCAGAATGACTTCGATCGCTTCGGCGTTGGAGCCGAGGGAGGGGGCAAAGCCGCCCTCATCGCCGACGTTGGTGCCAAAGCCCTTCTTGGTGAGCACTTTCTTGAGCGCCGCATAGGTCTCCGCGCCCCAGCGCAGCGCCTCGCGGAAGCTCGGCGCGCCCGCCGGCATCACCATGAACTCCTGAAAGTCGGTGGAGTTGACGGCATGTTTGCCGCCATTGAGGATGTTCATCATCGGCACCGGCAAGGTGCGCGCGCTGACGCCGCCCAGGTAACGGTAGAGCGGCAGACCGACGGCGGCGGCCGCGGCCTTGGCCACGGCCAGGGAAACGCCCAGGATGGCGTTGGCTCCCAGGTTGCTCTTGGTGGGGGTGCCGTCCAGGCCGATGAGGAAATTATCAATCCCCACCTGATCGAGCGCGTCCCAGCCCAGCAGCTGTTCCGCGATCTTGTCGTTGATGTTCTCTACCGCTTTCAACACACCCTTACCGCCGTAGCGCGCTTTGTCGCCATCGCGCAGCTCCAGCGCCTCATGCACACCGGTAGAAGCGCCGGACGGCACGGCGGCCATGCCGGTGTAGCCATCGGTAAGCACCACCTCAACCTCGACCGTGGGGTTACCACGGGAATCCAGGATTTCGCGGGCGGTAATATCTTCGATAATGGTCATGAATGGACTCCTTAATTCGATGCACTCAGCTTTGAGCGATTAATTACAAGCGATTTTATGATACTCCCAAACAGGCAAAAACGCAAGGTTATCAGGAGAAGTGCAAAGTACAAAATACAAAGTGCAAAATACAAAGTGCAAAGTGGAGTGAGCATCCTACGATGAATGATGAACGATGAACGATGAATGATGAGTGCAGAGTGCAAAGTACAAAGTACAAAGTGCAAAGTGCAAAGTGCTTACCCACTATTTTGCATTATGCATTATGCACTCTGCACTCTGCACTTCCTTTTCTCTTTTCCCTCATCTGTTGTATAATCCCCGCACTTCCCCCACCTGGTCACCGTTCATCATCGCAACCATGCCTGACACCACATACCTGCAATTCGATCTTCTTATTGACCGCAGCGCGGCGGCTTACCGGGCGCGTGTGTTGAATTCACCGGCGGGCCAGGCCAGCACGACCTTCGTCTTGCCGCCGGCGCCGATGACCACCGTGGAAGGCGCGACGGCCGAGGCTGTGCGCGCCTGGGGCCAGCGTTTGTTTGCCGCAGTGTTTGCCCAAGAGGTGGGCGTCTGTTACCGGCGCAGCCTGGATGAGGCGCGGCGGCAGAATGTTGGCCTGCGCGTGCGCCTGCGCCTGGCCGACGCGCCCGACGTAGGCGCCTGGCTCTGGGAAACCCTGTTCGATCCGCAGCAAAATCGCGCCTTGTGCCTCTCACCTGACACGTCCGTCGTGCGCTTCCTGGATTTGCCGGCGCCGGAAAGTCGCCTGGTGGGCAAGCCGCCCTTGCGCTTGCTCGTCATCATGGCTAACCCCAGCGACACGCCGCCCCTTGAGGTGGAGCAAGAATGGACGCGCCTGAGCGCGGCTGCGGAGACGCTGGAGGCGCGCGGCCTCTTGCAGATCGAACGACTGGAGCAGGCAACCCTGGCGGCCCTGCAGCGCCGTCTGCGCCAGCAAGAAGTGCACATCCTGCATTTCATCGGCCACGGCGCCTTCGACCCGACGACGCAGGAGGGGCAGCTCATTTTCGAGGACGAGGCGCGCCAGAGCAGGCCGGTCAACGGGCAAGCGCTGGGCGCCCTGCTTGGCGGTCACCCGCCCGCGCTGGTGTTCCTCAATGCCTGTGAGGGCGCCCGCGCCAGCACCGGCAACGCCTTTGCCGGCGTCGCCCAGGGATTGATTCAACAGGGCGTTCCCGCGGTCATCGCCATGCAAACGGCTGTGACCGACAAGGCCGCCATTGCCTTGAGCCAGGAATTTTACGGCGCATTGGCCGATGGCTACGCCGTGGACAGCGCGCTGGCCGAAGCGCGCAGGGCGGTCTTTGCGGCGGGCAATGACGTGGAATGGGCTGCGCCGGTGCTCTTCATGCGCGCGCCCGACGGACGCTTGTTCGATTTGCAGCCGTTGAGTCAGGCTGAGCGCCAGCAAAATCAGATTGCAGCCCTGCTGCGCCAGGTGGCCGCGGCCCAGGCGATTGAGGATTGGCCCAGCGCCACGCGCAAGCTGCAGACTATTCTGCAGCTCGATCCCAACCAGGCCGAGGCCATCGGCCGTTTGCGTGATGTGCAAAAACGGCAAGAGATGGCCGCAGCCTTTGCCAGCGGACTTGAGCACTACAACGCGGGCCGCTGGCGGCAGGCGTTGGATCAGTTCTTGCGCGTGCAAGACCTGGGCGGCAACTACAGGGGCGTCTTTGGCCTGCTGGCCACGGCCAAGATCAAGCTGGCGGAGAGTGAACGCCCCGCGGCCGGCGCCGGCGCGGCCATGCCTCGCGCCGCAGTGACCGACCAGGTGTATGGGCCGATCATCAAGGCGCTCATCACCGGACGCCTGGTGCCAATTTTGGGGCCGGGCGTCAATCTGTGCAGCCGGCCGCCCGGCGTGGATTGGCAGGCCGGGCAATATCTCCCCAGCACCAATGAACTATCGGCCTATCTGGCGGCGGCTTTTGGCTATCCCCTGGCCGACAGCGAGAACCTGGCCAAAGTGTCGCAGTATGTGAGCGTCATGCGCGATGTGGGGCCGTTGTACGATGAGCTGCGCCCCATCTTCGATGCCGATTACCCGCCGACGCCCGTGCATCAGCTGCTGGCCGGGCTGCCCGCGACCCTGCGCAAGTTGGGCTATCCCTATCCCCACCAGCTCCTGATCACCCTGAATTACGACGATGTGTTGGAGCGCAGCTTGCAGGCCGCGGGTGAAGCGTACGATACGGTGACTTATGTGGCCGAGGGGGGCCGCCGCGGCACCTTTGTGCATGACCCGGCCGGCGAGCCGGAATCCATCCCAATCGAGCGCCCCAATGAGTACCTCGAGCTGCCGATTGACCAGACCGCGGCCCGGCGCGCGCTCATCCTCAAGATTCATGGCGCCATTGACCGTAAGAACAGCGACGCCGACAGTTACGTCATCACCGAGGATCACTTCATCAACTTCGCGCCGCATATGGACGTTGCCGCTATCGCGCCGGCCCCGCTGCTCGCCTTCCTCAAGCGCAGCTACTTTCTCTTCCTGGGCTACGATCTGAGCGCCTGGAACCTGCGCACCGTGCTCCAGCGCGTTTTCTCCCCACGGCGCGGCTATGCCTGGGCCGTAGACCCGGCGTCAACGGCTGTCAGCGAGAAATTCTGGAATCGCCATAACGTGGACATCCTTGATTTGAGTCTGGAGCAGTTCGTGGCCGGCCTCAGTGAACGCCTGCAAAACCTTCCCCCGGCCGGGGGCCGCCCATGAGCGACCAGGGGGCGCCGTTCTCACCCTACAAAGGGCTGATTCCCTACAGCGAAGACGACGCCAGCTTCTTTTTTGGCCGTCAGCGTGAGCGCGACATGATCGAGGCTAACCTGATCGCCGCCCGCTTGACCCTGCTTTATGGCGCCAGCGGCGTCGGCAAAAGCTCGGTCCTGCGCGCGGGCGTCGTGCATCACCTGCGCCAACTCGCCATCGAAAACCAGGCCAACAGCGGCAATCCGGAATTTGTGGTGGTCTTCGTCAGCGCCTGGCGCGACGACCCCTTAGCCGCCGTACTCAACAGCATCTACGACACCCTGCAGACCCACGTCGCGCCCATCTACCCGCCGGCCACTGCGCTGCCGTCGCCAGCCGTTGGGACATTCATCCCCACGTTGCAGGCCTGGACCGCCGCGCTCGACTGCGATCTGCTGCTGATTTTTGATCAGTTCGAGGAATACCTCCTTTATCACGCAAGCGAGGATGGCCTGGGCACGCTGGCCATGGAATTTCCGCGCGCGGTCAATCAGCCCGATCTGCGCGTGAATTTTCTGATCTCCATTCGTGAAGATGCCCTGGCCCGGCTCGACCGCTTCAAGGGCCGCATCCCGCGCCTGTTCGAAAATTACCTGCGCATCCAGCACCTGGACGAGGCGGCTGCCCGTGAGGCGATCGAGCAGCCGTTGGTGGCCTACAACCGTGCACTGGCGCCTGCGCAGCCATTGAGCATCGAGCCAGCGCTGGTGAATGAAGTGCTGGCGCAGGTGCAAACCAACCAGGTTTTTGTCGGCGAAAGCGGTCGCGGCACGGTGGCTGGCGGCGGCCCGGTTCGGGTGGAAACGCCCTTTCTGCAGCTGGTCATGAGCCGGCTGTGGGCCGAAGAGATGCAGGCGGGGCGCTCAGTCTTGCGCCTGCAGACCTTGCAGCGACTGGGCGGCGCCGAGCGCATCGTGCGCACGCATCTCGACACCGTCATCAGCACGCTGACGCCCGCGGAGCAGGAGAGCGCGGCGCGCATCTTCCACCTCCTGGTGACGCCGTCCGGCACCAAGATCGCCCACAGCGTCCCTGACCTGGCTGAGTACAGCGAGCTGACGCCTGCTCAACTGGAGCCGGTGCTGGAGAAGCTGTGCGGCTCGGACATGCGCATCTTGCGCCCGGTGGCGCCGCCTCCGGCCGGCCCCACGGCGGGCGTCTACGCTGCGCTGCCGCGCTATGAAATTTTTCATGATGTCCTCGCCGCGCCGATCCTTGATTGGCGCACGCGCTTCGTCCACGCGCAGGAGCAGGCCGCGGCCGAAGCGCGGCTGCTCAGCGAGCGCGCTGCGGCCGATGCACGGCTGCGCCAGCAGCAAGCAGAAACGGCCGTGCGCCTGGCTGAGGAACGGCGCCGCGTGCGCCGCCTGGGCCTGACCGCGCTCGGTTTGCTGGCCCTGCTGGTCTTGATGGTTGGGCTGGCGCTTTACGCGCGCCAGCAGTATCTGAAAGCGAACGCGGCAACCCAGGCCGTGTACAGCGCCGCGTCGCGCGTCATCGCGGTCAACGCGAATCTGCAGCTGGAGACTGACCCTGAGCTTAGCGTGCTGCTGGCCCGGAACGCGGCCTGGCTGCAGGGCAACAGCCTGCCGGCCGAGGATGCCCTGCGCAGGGCGCTGATTGCCTCTTCGATCCGGGCGGTCCTGACCGGTCACGAAGACAGCCTGTCAACCGCCATCTTCTCGCCCGACGGCCGCTGGTTGGCCACGGCTGATGAAAGCGGGTTGATAGGGCTTTGGGATGCGGCGACGTATCGCAACGTGGCCTGGCTACGCGGTCATACGCAGCGCGTCTTTGATCTGGCCTTCAGCCCGGACAGCCGCCTGCTGGCCAGCGGCGGCGCCGGCGCCGTCGTGCGTTTGTGGGATGTGCCCAGCGCAACGCTGCATAGCGAAATCACCAACCTCGGCGGTGAGGTCTACGATGTCAGTTTCAGCCCGGATGGGACGCTGTTAGCGATTGCAAGCGGCAGCCATACCGGCTATGTGTGGGATGTGCTACGTGGGGAGATGACCCTGTTTCTCGAAGGCCACCGCAACGGCCTTATCAAAGCGGAGTTTTCACCCGACGGGGCGATCATTGCCACGGCCAGCAGCGACAATACGGTGCGCCTGTGGGAGACGGCGACGGGGCGCTCCCTCGCCACGCTGGCGGGGCACGATGCCGAGGTGTTGGCGATTTCGTTCGCTGCCAGCGGCCAATGGCTGGCAACCGGCAGCG
>DAISHS010000102.1:0-12382 GCA_036822415.1 Chloroflexota bacterium | reverse complement strand
AACGGATTGACGCCGGCGTACTGCACCGGCGTTAGATCTGCGGTCTGTACGGCCGGCCGCGCCAGGTCCGCGCTGAGATCGGTCAAGGCTTTGAGCTGAGGCAGAAGGTCTTTTTCGCCGCTGAGGTTGAAAAGCCAGGCGGAGAGGCCCCCCTGGCCGCGTACAGCCCGCGCGCCGGCAAGGCCCAGGGCCGTGAGCAGAATAACGGCCAGGAGCAGGGAGCGCAGCATGGTTGGAAAACGATTCATGGGCCGATTTTTGTTTCAGGTCGTCGGTGGTGAGCGGCAAGCAAGTTCACGGGGCGCATTGACGAAGCCAGGGTTACCAGGGCGGCAGCATTTTTATGGGTGCATCTCACACATGGAAATGCACCCATTTTACCTGCTGCCGCCATTCTGTCTGCATCAGACGGGCGTGCACATTCAGCGCCAGCCTGGGGGATCATGGCCTGCTAATCACCCACAAAGGTGATGCCCGTGCACTGCACGCCTTCCTTGACGGTAAATGTCCATTTTTCCGAGAGCGGCGTCAGATTGCCAAAGCCGGTGCTTTCATTTTGACCGCCAGCAGGGAAACCGGCAGGGCAGGAGACAACGTAGATTTCGATTGGGGTGCCTGCCGGCGGCGCGCCGCCGCCGAACGGCGAGAAGCCCCAGACGCCATCCCCAACGCCGCCGCAGCCAGAACACTTGGACTGGCGCGGGCCATAGAAAGCGATGTGGACACAAACCCCATTACGCGGTGTGTTATTCTTATAGCGCACAAAACCGTTGAAATAGGTCGTGCCGGAGTTCGGCTCGCAGCGCTCGACGCCCTTCAGCAGAAAGAAGGGATAGTTGGAAACCGGGGTGGACGTGGGCGCCGGCGGCTGCGGGGGACGCGGGGTGGCCGTGGGGGCCGGGGGTCGCGTGGGCGCGACGGGCGGCGGGGCAATGCCGCTCACAATGGGCACATTGGCCAGGTTGCCCTCGACGCGCACCAGATCGTTGATGATCCAGCCCTGTTTGCCGGAGACGCAGCAGACCTGCCACCAGGCGCCGCTGTCATTCTTGCCGCTGATGTCAAGGCGCGTGCCGCGATTGACGCGGCCAACCAATGGGTAGGCGGTGCCGGGGCCAGTGCGCACATTGGCCGAAGTCGAAGTGACCACGGCCGCCGCTTTGGCCTCCGACGTGTTAGTGGGCGCAGCGGTGGGCGGCTCGGCCGGGGTGGGCGTTGCGGTCGGCTCTGGCGTTGGCGTTTTTGTGGGGGCCAGGGCGGGAGTCGGCGTCCAGTCAGGCGTCGGGGTAAAGGTTGGCTGCGGCGTGCGGGTTGGGATCAGCGCCGGAGTGGGCGCCGCCGCACAGCCGCCAAGTAGCAGGATGGCGAGCAGGGATAGCCAGGCAACTTTCGAGAGACGGTTCATCCAGATTACCTCATTTTATTTCAGGGCTGCCAACTTTTCCGAAAGTTGGCAACCTTTTCAGGGTTGCCAACTTTTCCAGAAGTTGGCAACCTTGATGTGTTACGAACAGATTCTACCATTGGGCTAACAAATCCCCAAGCATGAACGTTCTGTCCGCAAAAAACTTCGCCGCAGGGCGGCCCGTGCGCCAGTTTTCGCCTGGCCGGGACCGGCCTGCGCGGCTTGTCGGTCAACCAACAGAGTAAAACGCTCCGTCGTGCACCCCGGTTCCCAGAATTAGCGCCGGCTGCGGGCGGGGCGGGGCGGCCCCGCTGCTTTGCGCAGCGCCGGGCGATACGCAGGCGCGAGAATTTTGATCTCACGGCTGCGTCCGGGGTCGAACACGCGCGCATGGAAACGGGTTTCCAGGGGCAGGTTGTCCACGGCAATGGTGAACACGGTGGGCAGCCGGGCCACGTAACGATAATTGATGAGCTGAAAGAGCTTTTCGGTGGCCCAGGTCGTAACGCTCTGCGCGCCCAGGTCATCGAGCACAAGCAGCTCCGCCTTCTTGACCTGCTCGAAGCGTTCGTCCAGCGACTGCGTGCTGGCGGGATTGAACGCCGCGCGCAGGAAATCGAGCAGGTCGGGCACAAAGACAAACATGGGCGCGCCGCCATAGTGATTATGACGCTCGCGCGCAATGGCCGCGGCCAGGTGTGTCTTGCCACAGTGATAACTGCCGCTGAAAATCAGCCAGCCATCCTGATCTTCGGCAAAGCGCTCGGCAGCGTTGAAGGCTTCGTGCAAGCTGGCGCGCTCCTCGCCGCTTAGCTCATGTCCGCGCAAATCGAAGTTATCGAAGCGCTGATCTTCGTGCAGCGCCAGGCTGTTCAACTCCAACGAATCGTACGTCTTGCCCGGCTGGCGAAAATCGGGCGCGATGATATGAATGACCGCGCTGATCTCCGGGTCTACCAACCGCGAGCGCACGCGCTCGTCCAGGTCTTCCAGGCGGAAATTGGTGGTGATCACCGTGGGCAAATGGGCGTTGTAGCGATAGTTGATGATCTGGTACAACTTTTCCTGCGCCCAGGGCGTGGTGCTGTGCGCGCCCAGGTCATCCAGGATCAACAAGGGCGTGCTGCGCACCTGCTCGAAGCGCTGATCGAAGGTGGTGTCCGACTGCGGCGTAAACGCCGCGCGCAGGTAGTCCAGCAGATCGGGCGCCACGACGAACATGACAGGCTCGCCTTGCGCCAGGCGCACATTGGCAATGGCCGCGGCCAGGTGCGTCTTCCCGGTGCCGCAGCCGCCTTGCAGGATCAGCCAGCCGTGCGGGGACGCGGCGAACTGACGCGCCAGGTCATAGGCGCGGCGCAAAGAATGGCGTTTGTCTTCGGGAAGACCCAGGCCATCGGGCAAGAATCGTTCGAAGGTCAGCCGTTCCAATTGGCCCAGGTTGCTGACCTGACGCAGCTGGACGGCGCGCTCCCAGGCCAGCAAGCGCAACGTACAGACGCAAGGCTGCGCCTTGCCAAAATCGGGATCGCCGAGAGGAAGATCGCGCAGGATAAACCCGGCCCCATGACAAATGGGGCACACGTCGCGGCGGGTAGGATTGCCGTTGGGCGCGTTGGCAGCGGTGGGGTGCTCCTGCGCCACACGCGCCAGAACCTCAGCCAGGCTTTTCACACGTCACCTCGTTGCCGTTCGCTCGGCGAAGCATGGGCTTGTCATCCAGGGTGTCGTCAGTAATCAAAAGGATCAGACCGTTTTTCAGGTTTCTTGACTTTCTTGGGCGCTTTGGCCGCCGCAGCCTTGGCGCTCTTGGCCTTGCTGGCCGACTTGCGAGCGGGCATCGGCGCGTCGCGCCCTTCAAGCGCCCAGCGTTTCAGGATGGCCTCTGCGTAGCGCCAGGTGCGTTTGTTGCGCGCCGCCGCTTCACGCAAAGCGGCTTCGAGCCATTCCCACGGATACTCCCGTTCAGCATGGCGCAGCTCATCGGCCAGCAAGGGCTGCAAGAGGCCAAAGTTTTGCTCGTACAGGACGAAGATGTTGGGGCGTTCGGCGCGCAGGGCGCGATTTTCCAACAGCGGATCATCGAACTCCGGCATGACGCCGCTGCGCACGCGGTCTTGCAGCGTCCGTCCCGCCTCGTCGTTGATGAAATACCAGTTTTCCTGCTCGCCAAAACGCTCGACCACCAGGTGCAGCAAGCTGCCCCGTGCGACGGCGCGCTCCAGGCCTTCCTGAATGGCCGCGCTGTCTGGCAGGCCGCTGCGCAGCCGGGCATCGGTCAGCAGGTCAGCCTGCGTGATGAAGCGCAGGGAGCCTGGCTTTTCACTCACCCGCCATAGCGCGTGCAGCGTGACCTTGAGCTCGCTCAGGTGGTCAATCGTCAAAAGCAGGTCGGTGAAAGCAAACTGTGGCAGTGTCACCAGCGGCTGATCACCGGCCGGAAATCCAGGAAATCCCTTCATGGCTGCTGCTCAGGCTTCAGACTCAAGCGGTTCGCGCACCATTTCCAGGTCGCGGAACTGCGTCAATTCTTTATGGAAGTACAAAGAGACCGTGCCCACGGGGCCGTTGCGATGCTTGGCCACCATGATGTCGGCGATGTTCTTGCGCTCTGTGGTCTCGTCGTACATATCTTCGCGGTGGACAAAGAGCACGATGTCAGCGTCCTGCTCGATCGAGCCGCTCTCGCGCAGGTCGCTGAGGATCGGCTTCTTATCGGTGCGTTGTTCCACTGCGCGTGAGAGCTGGGAAAGGGCCAGGACAGGCACCTTCATCTCGCGCGCCAGCTCTTTGAGCGAGCGTGTGATGTAAGAAATTTCCTGTACACGATTCTCATTGCGCGTGGCTTGCCCGCGCATCAACTGCAGATAGTCCACAATGATCACATCCAGGCCGTGCTCAGCGTGCAGACGCCGGGCCTTGGTGCGCATTTCCAGCGCGCTGACGGCCGGGGTGTCATCAATGAAAAGATGGGTATTGGCCAGCACGCCGGCCGCTTCCATCAGAATGGGCCATTCGTCATCATGGACATCGCCCAGGCGCAGGCGCTGCTGGTCAATGCCGGTTTCCGAGGAGAGCAGGCGCTGCACTAACTGCTCGGCCGACATTTCCAGGCTAAAAAAGGCCACGCGCTGATGATAGCGCTTGGCCGCGTTGGCAGCCACGTTCAAAGCCAGGCTGGTCTTGCCCGCGCTGGGGCGGGCGGCCAGGATGATGAGGTCTGACTTTTGCATGCCGCCCAGAATTTTGTCCAGCAGCCTGAAGCCGGTGGGCACCCCCAGGACCTCGCCGCGGTGACGAGCCAGGTAATCAATGCGGTCCACCACATCGCCCATGATCTGCTGCAAGGGGACGAGATCGCGGCGGATGCGGCGCTCGGAGACATTGAAGACGACCTGCTCCGCCTCGTCCACCACCTCATCTACATCGCGCGACTCATCGTAGGCCATCTGGGCAATCTGGCCGGCGGCTGTAATCAGGCGCCGCAGCACGGCCTTGCGCTCCACAATGTGCGCATAGTGCTCGATGTGAATTGCTGTCGGCACTGCGTTGATCAGATCGGTGACGTAGGCGTCGCCGCCCACCTCTTGCAGCTGATTGCGGCTGCTCAGTTCCTCACAAACGGTCACAAAATCGGCCGGCTGCCGGCGTTCGTGCAGATCCAAGACGGTCTGATAAATCCAGCCGTTTTTCTCGCTGTAAAAATCGTCGGCGCGCAAGAACGACGCCACTTTGATAACAGCGTCCGTATCAATCAGCAGCGATCCGAGGACGGCTTCTTCGGCCTCGCGACTGGAAGGAATCAGTTTATCCGGTGTAGTCATACCGTGGTCAAAATCCGTTAAAAGCAGACTTATCTGCGATGGGCCTGAGACAGCAGCGGCGAGGCCATCGCCTCGCCGCATTTGCAATCGTTAGGGCCCGTCAAAGAATAGGTTCCCGCGTTTCACCGCTAAATCGTGGGCAGATGCGGGAAGTAATACTTTTACGGCCCCTTAGGTGACAATCTGGTTGTCAGGGCGTTGACTCAGTCGCCAAAGCCCTCGAGGTCCAGCCCTTCCACAAACTCGCGGAAGATATCCAGGCCGCCCTCTTCCTCTTTTTCACCCTTGCCGCCGACATGGCCGGGTTCGTCGGCCTCTGGGGTTTGCACATCGCTTTCGGCCACGATGGACGCCCGGTCCATCACCATGTCCGCGATGAAGATGGGCACGCGTGCGCGCACCGCCAGGGCAATGGCGTCACTGGGGCGGGCGTCAATGTCTACCAATTCTCCCGCTGCGTCCACCACAATGGTCGCATAAAAAGTTTCGCTTTGCAGATCATTGATGACCACACGCAGCACCTGCGCTTCGAGCGTGGTGATGACGCGCATGAGCAGGTCATGGGTCATCGGTCGCGCCACTTCGACGCCCTGCAGCTGGATGGTAATCGCATCCGCTTCGAAAGGCCCAATCCAGATCGGGAGGTAGCGGTCGCCGTCAATTTCCTTCAACACGACCACGCGGTGTTGTGACATCAGGCTGACTCGGACGCTATCAATTATGACCTCGATCATGCAAGTGCCTCCTCGAAAGCGGTTGGACAGAAAAAGTTCTGGCAGAGCTTGCCAAACAGGCTGACCATTACAGCGCCAATTCGATTATACCACAAGCGCCAAGTCGCACCAAAGTTGACAGTTGGAGATGTAGGGGCAGAATGGTATAATCGCCTCTGTCATTTTGGCAACGAACCGGCGGTAAGAGAACCGGTAAGGATGGGGATGAACCGGCAGAAAATACATCCATTATTACAAGCGCAGCTCGAGCAGGCGGAGAACGATCAGGCCCTTCCTGTAATTTTGCGTCTCGATACGAGTCGCGGCCTGCAACCTACCTTGAGCGCCGGACGCACCGTCGTTGCTGTCCGCTACCAATATCGGCTCCTACCGATGGCAGCGATCCTGGCCACGCCAGGGCAAATCTACTCTCTACTCGACGACCCCGCCATTGACCAATGGTGGTATGATCTTCCGGTCCAGGTGTGCCTCGATTTTTCCGTGCCCTTGATTCAAGCGCCGCGCCTGTGGAGCATCGGCGCCAGCGGGCGCGGCGTGCGCGTGGCCCTACTCGACACCGGGTTGGACGTGTCACATCCTGATCTGCGCGGGCGCGTGGTTGGCTCGGCTGTCTTCGCGGGAGACAATCTGCTCGACCGGCAGGGGCACGGGACCCATATCGCGGGCATCGTTGCGGGCAACGGCAGCAGCAGCGCCGGGCGCTTTGCCGGCGTCGCGCCCGACGCTGCCATTCTCGTGGCCAAGGTCATGGATGATCGCGGCGCCGGCTGGTCAAGCGATGTCATGGCCGGCCTGGACTGGGCCGTGGTGCAGGGCGCACGCGTGGCCAACCTTTCGCTCAGCAGCGATCATTACGGCGATGGCAGCGACGCGCTCTCGCTTTTCTGTGACGCCGCCGTGCAGCAAGGGGTGGTGGTGTGTGTGGCGGCCGGAAATGCTGGCCCGCAGGCGCAAACCGTCGGCGCGCCAGGCTGCGCCCGCCAGGTCATCACCATCGGCGCCAGCACGGACGCCGACGGCGTGGCCGAATTTTCAGCACGCGGGCCAACGGCCGACGCCCGTATCAAACCCGATCTCCTTTTCCCCGGCACGCTGATCACCTCCACGCGCGCGCGTGGCACGACCATGGGCGCCAGCCAGGGCGAGCTTTACACCGAGGCGTCTGGCAGCAGCATGGCAACCGCTCATGCCAGCGGCGTGGTCGCCCTGCTCCTCGAAGCCGACCCCAACCTGACTCCCGCCGAGGTCAAGGCGCATCTGCTGGCCGGCGCCAAAGACCTGGGACGCCATGCCCAGATGCAGGGCGCCGGTCGCGGCGATGCCTACGGCGCTTATCGTGTGGGACACGCGGCGAGCGAGCGGCCAGGCGCGCGTGCGTATGAGGAGGAATGGCCGGAAGCCCTGGCCGACGCGCCGTATCCACTGCGCGCGGCCGAACGCCCGTTGTCTGAGCGTGCGCCGCGGCGCACGCTGTCGCGGGGACTGGTGGGAGCTGGCCTGGCCCTGGCGGCGCTGATGCTCTGCCTCTGCTCGCTGTTGATCGTCCTGGGCGGCGTGGACGTTGCGCTGCGCGCGCTGGAAACACGCGCGGTGACGCCAACGCCAACCCTGAACGTCCTGCTGCGTCAGGATTTTACCAATAACGACCCGGCCTGGCCCACCAGCGAAGACGATCAGGCGCAGCGCGGGCTGGCCGAAGGACGCTACTATTTGATTGCGCGCCAGCCGCAAAGCCTGATTAGCCAGGTCATTCCAGGGCGTTATGACAATGTGGTGATTGAGGTGGAGGCCGGGCAGACCGACGGGCCAAGCGGGGGCGCGTACGGCTTGATTGTGCGCCAACGCGACAGCAGTAACTTCTACTACGTGGGTCTGACCTCGCAGGGGTCGTACAGCTTTGCCCGCCTGGTCAGCGGGCAGTGGCAGCAAATCATTCCCTGGACGCCATCTGCGGCGATTCTCAAGCTGGGCTATCTCAATCGGCTGCGGGTCGAGGCGCAGGGCAAGCAGTTCAAGGTCATTGTCAACGGCCAGGTGCTGGCGACGGTCGAAGACGCCACGTTCGATTCAGGCAGCGCTGCCCTCTTCGCGGCCAGTTTCGACCAGGGCCAGGTGCGCGTCGATTTCGATAATCTCACCGTGTGGGCCGCCGCGCCCTGAGCGGCTGGCGCCTGCGGCGGCCGCTGCGAATTACACGAAAGATTCGTGTAATTCGCAGCAAAGAATCCTTGCTTTGTGCGCAAGAATCATCCGTATACGTTTAGAAAGGTTCTTCGACCGCCGGTTCTTCCAACGGCGGCGGCGGCGGCTCGTCCTGGCGGCGAGGCTCCAGGAACTGCAGACCGTTCATGTGAACCTTCATGCGCGAGTGCTTTTCACCCTTGTCGTCAGTCCACTGATCGTTGCGCAGCTCGCCTTCCACGTAAGCCAGATGGCCCTTCTTCAGGTATTGCTGGCTGAGTTCACCCAGGCGTCCCCAGGCCTCCAGGTTGAACCACTCCGTCGCCTGTTTGCGCTCGCCGTCCTGCCCCTTCCAGACGCGGTCAACGGCCAGCGAAAACGAAACCACCTGGCTCCCGTTGGGGGTGTAGCGCACCTCCGGATCGCGCCCCAGGCGCCCGATCAATTGCACACGATTCAGATTTGCCATAGCGATCCTCCCGTTTTTGCTCGACAAGCCCACGGCCAGAGGTTGAATCAGCTTGCTTGCTGCTCATGGATGGCCGCTTGGGAGAGTCTAACGAAAGTTCGATGACAAATCTCGCGCTCAAGCGCCAAAAAGATCTTCCAAATCTTGACTGAAATTGGACAGCGGCGCGCGCGCCGTGCGGCTCGGCTCGTCCATCGTCACGGCGCGGTAGAACGCCTCATCGTAACGACGGGTGCGCAGCACAATGGGCATGGGCACGGCATGGCCGACCATCAGAATCTGCTGCTTGGTGTCGAGAGACTCGAGCATGGCGCGCACCGCCGCCCGGTTGGCGACGCCGGTCAAGACAGCTTCGATGTCACGCTCTTCGGTCAGCTTGCCGGTGACGCGCGTGCCCAGCTGTGAGAGGACTTCGCTGTCAATGCCG
Organism: Chloroflexota bacterium; assembly: GCA_036822415.1. GTDB lineage: Bacteria > Chloroflexota > Anaerolineae > SSC4 > Amarolineaceae > Amarolinea. The sequence continues at coordinate 3,342 of DAISHS010000102.1, read as the reverse complement.
CTGGGGCGCTGATCCACCACCATCAGGGTGACGCGGTACTTGCGCAGCTCGCGCGCAATCGTGCCAAAGATGGTCTGGCGGGCGGCGCGCGGGTTGAGGAACTTGTGCGCCTCTTCCAGGGTGATCATCAGCGGCTTGGGCGCGTCAGCCTCCTGGCGTGATTCGATATACTTTTCGATCTTCTGCACATAAAGCTCACGCACGCGGCGGGTGACGATGTTCGCAACGAGCATATGATCGAGGCTGCGCGCATCGCTGCCAAAGTGCAGGATGACATGGATGCCGCGATCGAGCAGGGCCACGATTTCGTCAATCGCCTTCGTATCGGCGTGCGGCACGATGAACGGGCGGCGCTCCACCAGATGGAGCTTGCGCTGCAAAGCGCCCAGGGCCATCGAGCTGGCGTTGGCATGCTCGGCCCAATCCTTCATCTCCCCTGGGTCCATCGCCAGCAAGCGCGTCAACCAGTCGCCGTGATACTCCCGTTCCAGCAAAGCAATGGTCGTCTCGGCCGTCTCGTTGAGGTCCAGATCGTCGCGCAGGAGCAGGACATCATCGGCTTCGATTTGATTGAGGCCGATGCGCAGAGTGGCGTCCACGCGGCGGCCTGGGCGGCGGGAGGCCGCTTCACTCAACGACCAGACCTGCACGCGCGTGCCGAACAACTCCTTGAGGCCCTTGACGATCACCTTGTCTTCGGACTGTTTGCCAAACGCGTACTCATCGTGCATGTCGAAAATCAGGTTGACGCCCACCTTGCGGTGCACAACGCCGCACAGCAGCAGACGGGTGAGGAAAGACTTGCCGGTGCCCGACTGGCCGAAGACGCCATTGGAACGTTCCATGAGCCGCTCCAGATCGAGGCTGATGGGCAAATCGGCGCCGACCAACGGCGTGCCCATGGCAAAGAACTTGCCTTCCTCGCGGCCAAAGACCAGCTCGAAATCGTTCTCGTCGGCATGGCGCAGAATAGCGAAGTGCATGGGAATGGTGCGCACTGGCTCTGGCCGCGCGGTCGTGTCCACAAAAGCGAGCGGATCGGCCGACGGCTTCTTGATCATCAGCATCGGCTTGACCTGCACCACGGCGAAGGTGCTGGTGCCGGTCAGCGCGTCGCGTACAAAGGTAGAAGCGGCGCTGGGCGGCGCGGAGAGCAGGACCGGATCGGTCACGCGCAGCTGTAAATCGCTGATCGTGCTGAAATAAAGATGATCCTCGCCCTCCACGATCACGAAACTGCCAATGCTCAAGCCCTCGGTAGAGACCCCCGCATCCAGGCGCGCCGTCAATGTCGCATTGAACGCGCCGTCGGTAATAATTCCCAGCCTATCGCGTCTCGTCATGCTCCGCTCCTCCCCGTATCGAGAATGATCAAAATTGAATGTTGGACGTTGTTCTCACAAGCCCGCGTGGGTGCGCACATACGCCAGCAAGCCGCGACAACCGGCGTCAATCAGCTTATAGGCGTTGTCGAAGTTGTTGTCGTAGTAAGGATCAGGAACATCGCGCGGAAAGCCGGCCGGGGCAAATTCCAACAGGCGATGAACTTTGCCCTCAAGATCGCCGCGCAGGTCGAGGCGCTGCAGATCGAAAATGTTGTCCTGATCCATCGTAATCACGTAATCGGCCACGCGCAGGTCAATCGGCGTCACCTGGCGCGCGCGTCCGTGGTGAGAAATCCCCGCGCGGCTGAGCACAGCCAGGGTACCGCGATGCGCCGCCTCGCCCACGTGCCACGAACTCGTGCCGGCCGACAGAATTTCGATCTTGTCTTGCAAACCGACCTGCGTTACGTAGTGACGGAACACCGCTTCAGCCATGGGCGAACGGCAGATATTACCCAAACAAATAAAGAGAACTTGAATCATAGCCCTCACGATCCGTGCGTGTCATTGACCCCAATCAGCGTACAGCCGCTGGAAAATGATCCAGCAATTCACTATTGGTCGGGAACTGTGCGATGAGCTTGAGCAGATAGGTGATGGCCTCCCGAGGCGGATAGCCCGCCAGGGCGCGCCGCAACATGGTCAAATGAGGCATTTCCGCGGCGCTGACCAGGCGCTCTTCTTTGCGCGTCCCGCTGCGATGCACGTCAATCGCAGGGAAAATCTGCTCCTGGGCCAGCGCGCGATCTAAAACGATCTCGCTGTTGCCCGTGCTCTTGAATTCCTCGTAGATGAGCTGATCCATGCGCGAGCCGGTTTCGATCAACGCCGTTGCCAGCAGCGTGACCGAGCCGCCGTTTTCCACCTGGCGCGCCAGGCCGAAAAAGCGCCGGGGGATTTCCAGGGCCGCCGCGTTCATGCCGCCGGAGAGGCTGCGCCCCGCGCCGCTGCTCTGCAGGTTGAAGGCCCGCGCCAGGCGCGTGAGGCTGTCGAGCAGAATCACGATGTCCTGGCCGCACTCCAGTTCGGTGCGAATGTGCGCCAGCAGGAGCTCCGCCAGCGCCGTATGCTCAGCCGGGCTTTGATCGCTGGAACTGGCAAAGACCTCGGCGGCCACCGTGCGCCGAAAATAGGTCAGTTCCTCGGGCCGCTCATCAATCAGCAGAACGACGATGCGCGCCGCAGGACGATCGGCGCGGATGGCACGCGCGATCTGCTCAAGCAACGTGGTTTTGCCAGCCTTGGGCGGAGCGACGATCAGGCCGCGAGTGCCTTTGCCGATGGGCGCAAGCAGGTCCACTGCGCGCATCGCGACATCGTGGCCGGCGCCAAGATTGAAACGCTGGCTGGGATCCACCGCAACCAGCTGAGTAAAGGCCGTGCGGGTGCGATAGGCTGCCGGCGACACGCCGCAGATGGCGCTGACACCGGTTAATTCGCGACCAGAACGGCCTTGCTTGCACGGGCCAGTCACGGAGGCGCCATCAACCAGGGCATACTCCTGCATGAGGCCGTTGGGTACGCCGACCTCGCCGGCCGCTGGCTGCACCGCGTTGACCAGCACGGCGCGGCCGCGGCTGCGCTTGACAATCCCGCTGGCGACGTCAGGCATCGGTCGTCACCAGCGCTTTCACCCGTCCCACGCGACCGTCGGTCAGCATCACCTTGATGCCATGGGGATGCGCGGGGCTGCTTGTTAGAATACGGGCGACAATCCCCTCGGTCACAGCGCCGCTGCGCTGATTCTGCTTTTCGATGATCTGAACTTTCAGGCCAGATTGGATGTCGCTGCGAAGCGGTAAACTCATAAAAACTCCTCGATTTCTTTCAGGCCCGGGCCTGGCTAAACATGATTATAAACCCGAAGGGGCGTCAGGGCAAGCAGGCTTGTTTGCAGGGGTGTATTTCAAACTGGGGGCAGATCGGGCGACTGCAAGTCGCTGCAACGATTGCAAAG
>DAISHS010000101.1:0-12518 GCA_036822415.1 Chloroflexota bacterium | reverse complement strand
GCCAGCCAGCCCGGTAGGCCGCCGTTCTCCCATTCGGCGCAGATGTACGGCCCTGGCCGCGCCATGACCTTGAAGCCGAGGTCCCCGCACAGGTCAATAAAACCTGGCAGGTCGGCCAGGTCGTCAAAATTGAGTTGACCGGCCGCCGGTTCGTGCAGGTTCCACGGAATGACCAGGTCTATCGTGTTGAGGCCGGCCGCGCGTGCGTTCAGCAGCAGGGGGCGCCATTCGGCGCGCGGGTAGCGGAAGTAATGCACCTGCCCCGCCAGCAGGTAGAGAGGCTGTCCGTCGAGGGCAATGCCATTCCGTGTGCATGCGATCTGAGTCATGGTGTCGGCCTTTCGCAATGATGGATCGGTAGAAGAGGATCAAGGCCACTTCTTGTCCGCAGATTCTTCTCTGCGCAGCACGTCGCAGCCGCTAACCCTCCGTGTCCCACGCGCGCGCGCGGGCGACTGCGCGCTGCCAGCGGGCGAAGCCGGCCTCGCGCTGGTCTGCGGACAAGCGCGGCTCGAAGCGCGTGACCCCTTCAGGCAGGGGCGGCAGGTGCGCTGGCGATTGCCAGGCGCCGCTGCCGATGCCAGCCAGCATGGCGGCCGCGCGCGCCGTCGTCTCGCGGAACTGCGGACGCAGGGTGGGAATGCCGATGAGGTCGGCCTGAATCTGGCAGGCTTCATCGCTGGCTGACACACCGCCGCCCAGGTGCAGGCGGTCAACGTGCAGGCCGGTTTCAGCCTCGATCGTTTCCAGGATGGCGCGCACCTGGTAGCCCAGGGCTTCCAGGAATGCGCGCACGATGTGGGCGCGCGTACTGCCCAGCGTCAGGCCCAGGATGGTGCCGCGGGCGTGATGGTCGTTGTAGGGGACGTTGAGGCCGGTGAAGGCGGGCACGAAAACGACGCCGCCCGCGTCTGCAACCGAAGCGGCCAGCGGCCCCACTTCGTCGTCGCGATCGAACAGGCGCGCGTTTTCGCGCATCCAGCGAATGGCCGCGCCGGTGACGGCCGTGTCTGCTTCAAGGCAGTAGGTGAAAGCCGGATCAGGCTCGGAGCCGTTAGCCAACGCCCACGCGATGTACACGTTGATCTTTTCCTGGTCAGGGGCAGCGCCGCCCAGACAGACATCAACAAACGACGCCGTGCCATGCGTGCACTCGGCATCGCCGGGGCGACGGCAGTCATAGCCGAAGAGGGCCGCCTGCTGGTCGCCAATCATCGCCAGCACGGGCACCGCGGCGCTTTCGCCGCCGGGCGCGTGCACGCACAGGCTGCCAAACTCGCTGACGGTGGGCAGCGCCGCGGGCAGCGGGTCGGCCGGCACGCCCAATCGCTGCAGCCAGGCCTGCCAGTACTGGCGGGCGCGGAAATCGTAGAGGCCCATGGCCTGCACGAGCGAGAAGTCCATCGCGTGCTGCGCCGGCTGCCCCAGGGCCACGACGAGCCAGGCTGCGGACAGTCCCAGGCGCAAGGTACCGGCGGCGGCCGCCGCGATCAAGGTCGGGTCGTTGCGCAGGCGCCAGGCGAGGTGCAGGGCCGAGCTGTAGGGGCCGGGCGAATAACCCAGGCGGCGGCGGCTCTGGTCAAACAGTTCCCAGGTGCGCAGCTCGTCGAGCAGCGGCAAGGTGCGCAGGTCCTGCCAGGTGATAGCCGGGGCCAGGGCGCGGCCGCTGCGCGCATCCCAGGCAAAATCGGTGTTGCGCTGACAGGCAATCCCGCAGGCGGCAATCTCGGCCGGGTGGCAGCCGGCGCCGCCGATGGCCTCGCTGATGGCGGCCGCCACGGTTTCAGCCACCCGCTGCGGGTCCTGCTCCACCCAGCCCGACTGTGGATAAACGCGCGGCAAGGGGCGGTAGCCGTAGCCTCGCACCTGCCCCTGATCATCCAGAATAAGGGCTCGACTGCCGCTGGTGCCCTGGTCGAGTCCGAGCAAAAAAGGTTTGGTTGACATGGAACGTTAGTCTGTCCCTGGTAAGAGATCGGCCAGCTGGCGCAAGACGAAGGTCGGGCGCACGGGCGCGGCCGCCAGCATGGCGGCCGAGGTCGCGCCGGTCAGTGTCAGCGCGGCCGCCATGCCGCTGTCCAGGCCCATCTTGACGTCGGTTTCCAGCCGGTCGCCCGTCATGATACAGCGGTCAGGCGGCAACTGCAAAACGCGCAGGACCGCCGTGGCCATGTAGGGCGACGGTTTGCCGACCACGACCTCGACCGGCGTGTTGGTGCAGGCTTCGACCGCGGCGATAATGGCCGCGGCGTCAGGCTGACCGCCGCCAGGCACGGGGCAGTAGCGGTCAGCGTTGGTGGCGAAGAAGCGCGCGCCGGCCCGTATGGCGTCGAATGAGATCTGCAGCTTGCGGTAGACAAAGGTGCGATCGAAGCTGGCGATGACCGCCTCGATGCGCGCCACGTCCTCGGTAAGCTCGAATCCGGCGGCGGTCAACGCCTGACACAGGGGGGCCTCACCGATGACGAAGAGGCGCCCCCCAGGCAGACGCTGCTGCAGAAAATCAACCATCACCATGGATGAGTTGATAATATCGTCCAGCGGGGTCGGCAGGCCCAGGCGCGCGAGCCTGGCTGCATAGTCGTGCGGCGTGTGCGTGGGATTGTTGGACAGAAACACGGTGCGCCTGCCCAGCGCGCGCAGGCGGCTGATCGTCTCGCCGGCCGTTGGCAGCAGCGCATCGCCCAGGTAGACGGTGCCGTCCAGGTCGAAGATATAGGCGTCGTAGTAGTGCGCGGGGCGCGGGTAGTTGTTGATCATACCTGTCATCTCGGTTGCCCCCGCATCGAGGGCTGGCTGGTTCTGCTCATTTCAGTCCGGTCGTGGCGATGCCTTCCACAAAGTAGCGCTGCGCCAGGATGTAAACCAGCACCGTCGGCAGGATGGCGAGGGTGGCGCCGGCCATGATGTAGGGCACATTGGCATGATACCCGCCCTGCAGGTCGGCCAGGCCCTGCGTCACGACGTACATTTCCTTGTTGTGAATGACCACCAGCGGCCAGATGAAGCTGTTCCAGGCGTAAAGGAAGCTGATCGTGGCCTGGGTGGCAATCGCCGGCAATGACAGCGGCGCGAAGATCCGCCACAAGATCGTGAAGCGGTTGGCGCCGTCAATCACGGCGGCCTCTTCCAGTTCGTTGGGAATGTTGCGGAAAAACTGGCGCATCAAAAACGTGCCGTAAGCGGTAAACAGCCAGGGGATGATCAGGGCTTCGTACCGGTCAACCCAGCCGAACAGCAGCATCAGCTTGTATGTCGGAATCAGCACAACCATGAAGGGGATCATGATGGTGCCCAGGTAGGCGCGAAAGAGCGCGTCGCGGCCGGGGAACTTGATGCGTGCGAAGGCATAGCCGCCCATGACCGAGGTGAAGATCTGGCCCGCCACGACGCAGATCGTCACGAAGGCCGTGTTGAGCATATAGCGGCCCATGTTGATCGTGCTCAAGACCGCCTGGTAGTTGGCCCACTCGAGGCGTGGGCCGAAGGGCGCCAGGATGTTGGCAAAGGTGGACTGATTGTCCTTCAGCGAGGTCGTGACCAGGAAGAAGAACGGGTACGCCATGACCGCGCCAACGAGCGCGAGAAAACCATAGAGCAGGATACGCCGGGGAATGGACAGGGTTTCGTTGCGGCCAAGCATGGTTGAATCCTCCTCTCAATCTTCGACAACCCAGCGCTTGGAAACGCGGAATTGTACGGTGGTGATGGCCCAGATGATACCGAAGGAGAGCCAGGCCAGCGCGCTGCCGTAGCCCATCTGAAAACGCTGGAAGCCCTTCTGATACAGGTACATGACCAGGGTCAGGGTCGAGTTGGCGGGGCCGCCGCGCGTCATGATGTACGGTTCGGCGAAGATCTGCAAGACCTCGATCAAGTTGGTTACCAGGATGAAGAAGATCGTCGGCGTGATGAGGGGGATAATGATCTTGCGCAGGATCGTGCCGCGCGAGGCGCCGTCCACCAGCGCAGCCTCGGTCAGGCTGTGCGGCACGCCCTGCAGGGCGGCCAGAAAAATGACCATGTCGTAGCCAATGGTGCGCCACGCGCTCATGATAATCAACGACAGCAGCGCATAATTCGGATCATTCAGCCAGCCGATGAGCGGCTTTTCCAGGCTGGCCCCGGTGAGGCGGTTGATGCCGCTCACGATGACACCGAGCACGAAGTTGATGGCGCCGCTCTGGCGGTCGAACACCCACAGGTAGACCAGGGAAATGGCCACCACGGAGGCAACCACGGGCAGGTAGTACACGCCGCGGAAGAAGGTCATGCCGCGCAGATTCGAATTGAGCAGGTAAGCCAGCAGGAATGCGGGGAGTACAGCCAGAAGCAGCACCCCACCGGCATACACCAGCGTATTGCGCAGGGATGTCCAGAAGAGCGGGTCATTCGAGGCCAGCAGCTTGCCCAGCGCGGCAAAAAAGCCCTGGCCCTGCTCCAGGGCCGCGTTGTAGGCGCCGGGCTGAATCTTGAAGCCGAGCGCCTGGCCGAAGTTATGCAGCCAGACCAGCTTCGGCGAGTTGAACAGATCCCAATCGGTCAGGCTGTAGTAGAGGGACAGGATCAGCGGACCGGCGAAAAAGATCAGAAATCCCAGGATGTTGGGCAGCAGGAACAGAAACCCATCCAGGGCCTCCCGCCGCTGGCGTGACGCGAAGGTTGATTTGGAGACTTGTGCCGTCATCTGTATGCCTCCCTGAAAAGCGAACGAGCTTTGGGCGTTGAATGTCAGAAGTCGGAGGCCATTTACGCGGCCTCCGACTTCTGATGCTAAGTCTACGAGTTACTTCTTGAAGAGAGGGTTGGTGGCTTCACAAACAGCCTTGCCCACTTCCTCAGCCGTCATCTGCCCGTTGAGCAGCTTGTCCACGTTGGGCTGGTAGACGGCGTCAATGATGTCGCCCCAGGTGCCGGTCCACAGCGGGATCTCGGCCACGGCATAGTCGGCGCCATTGAGGAACGGCGTGTTGTCGTCCGGCGGCTTGGAATTCAGGAAGGCCTGCTTGGCCGCGTCCGCCTTGTTGGACGGGATGTTGGTGCCCAGGGCCGCGATCTGGCCCTGCACATCAGCGCTGGTCAGCTCCTTGATGACGGTCCAGGCCGCATCCGGGTTCTTGGTCTTGGCGCTCACCACGTAGGGGCCCCAGAAGAGCCAGGTCGTCTTGCCGCCGGGGCCGACGGGCATTTCCACCACGCCCCAGTTGAACTTGGCGTTCTGGCGGATGCCAGGCGTCATCCAACGGCCGTTCGGGAACATACCGATCTTGCCGGCCAGGAAGTCGGTCTCGCCCACGCCGCCCTCGGCGCCGGGCGGAGGTGCAACCTTGTACTTGTTGAAGAGGTCGGACATGAACTGCAGGCCGGCCACTGAGCCGGGCTGATCCAGGGCGCATGCGGTGCGATCGGCGTTGAAGAGGCTGCCGCCGCCGCTGTAGACAAAGAAGCCCCACAGGCCCCACCAGTCGCTGAAGCTGAAGCCGTAGGTGCCGGCATCCTTGTTGGCAATCGCCTGGGCTGCCTTCAGGAAGTTGTCCCAGGTCCACTCGCCCTTGGCGGCCTGCTCGGCCGGATCAGGCAGGTTCTTGGCCTTGAAGAGGTCCTTATTGTAGTAAATGACCATCGTGGAGATGTCACGCGGCAGGCCCCACAGCTGGCCGTTGTGCTGCAGCTCCTTCATCGGGGCCTCGTAGTAGGCATCGAGTTTGAAACTGCTGTCCTTCGAGGCCAGGGGCATGAGGTCGAGCAGCACGCCCTTGCTGGCATAGTCCGCGGTGCTGGCGCCCGGAATCCAGCTGATATCGGGAGCCGTACCGGCCGACAGCTCGGTCGTCAGCTTGTCCAGGTAGCCCTGTACCGGCGCGGGGTCGTAGACCAGCTTGATGTTCGGGAGCTTGGCGTCGATCGCGTCGCTGATCTTCTGATAGACGTTCTGCTCTTCCTGGTTGTCCGGGCGCGTGCGCCAGCGGATCGTCACTTCTTCTGCCGCGGCCTGGGTGGGCTGGGCAGGAGCCTGCGTGGGCGCTGCGCCGCTGCAGGCGGTCAACAGGGTGGCCGCAATTACCAACAAAACGAGCAATTTCTTCATCATCGTAGATGATCTCCTTCTGCATGCATGAACAAGACTCGAACGTTCGTGACATGATGCCCCAGCGGGTGCGCCTGACATGGCAGGCGGCTGGCGCATCGCGCGTCTCTTTCTCTCCGTACCTCTGCCAGCGTAGATATGGGTGATTCTTGCGCCTGATCAGCCTCCTTTCATCGTATTCACTCAGGTCATGACGACAGCCAGACTGCGCGCCGGGGATTAAGCGAGCGGTCGCGTCGAGTTGCGTAAGACAAAGGTTGTGGACAGCACCAGGGGATCGAAGCCGTCTGCGCCGTGCTCGATCAGCTGCAGCAGGCGCTCAGCCGCCGTGCGCCCCAGGTCCTGCGAGGGTTGATGGACGGTGGTCAATGCCGGGTGCGAGAAGGCCGCAGCCGGGATGTCATCGAAACCGACGATAGACAGGTCAGCCGGGATCGAAAGCCCAATCGCCTGCGCGTAGGCCATGAAGCCGAGCGCCATGCGGTCATTGACTGAGAAAACGGCCGTGGGCCGCTCGGGCTGCGCCAGCAGCTGGACCGCGGCGGCAAAACCGCTCTCCTGGGTAAAATCGCCGGCGGTCAACAGGGCGGGGGAAAGGGTCAGGCCATAGTCCGACAGCGCATCGCTGAAGCCGCGCACGCGCTGACCAACCGCCGTGATCTCACGCGGCCCGCTGATGAGACCGATGCGGCGATGCCCCAGAGCCAGCAGGTGAGCCACGGCCAGGCGTGCGCCCTGGTAGTCATCGGCATGCACCGTATTCTGCTCGCCCAGGGGTGAAAAGTAGCCAAGAGCCACGGTGGGATATTCCCGGTGCCGCAGCTCGGCCGTCTCCGGCTGCACACTCTCCATGCCAACGACAATCGCGCCGTCCACGTAGCGGGTATGCAAGAGACGGCGCAACCCCCCGGCTGCATCGTCCGACTCGCGGGCCGTCATCAGGAGAATGCTGTAGTCGTGTCGGACCGCCACGTTTTCCACGCCGCGCAGAAAAAGCATCAGGTGGGGATCATCGAACAGATAATCGGAAGCGTAGGGAAAGGCCAGGCCAATGATACTGGTGCGCGCCTGGTTCAGGCCACGCGCGGCCAGGCTGGGGACGAAATCGAGGTCGGAGACCACGGTCAAAACCTTGGCGCGTGTCTTCTCGCTCACGTAGGGTGTATTCGATAACACCTTCGATACCGTGGCTGTTGAGACTCCGGCTTGCCTGGCGACATCGTAGATCGTGACCGGCACGGGCACACTCCTGCATGATCGCACACAGCACCCAGGCCTGGGCCAGCTCGACCGTGCGGCCTGGGCATCCCGTTCAGCGCCTGCGCCTGGCGCGCCAGCGCTGCTCCAACGTTAAGCGGTTTACATTCTATGTGTCAAAAGGGTTATATTTCGGAAACCGCTTAACTACGCTCAGTGTAACATAGACCGAATCATTTGTCAACCCCCAATATTGGGCCTGGCACGATCAATTTATGACGCACAGCGTCACGGCGATGACAACGCCGGCCGGGAACGCTGCACAGGGAGGGCGCCGAACCTGGCCTTGCTTGCGCGCAACCTCCGACGCCAGTCCACCCGGCGGGAAGATGCCATTGGGTTGACCTCAGCCAGAAATTCCGGGTTTGACAAAGCGGGGGGCGTGTGGTAAATTTCGCCTACATTCGACGCAACCATCAGCGATGAACCGGAAGAGTAGCTGCCAAAGCGAGTTCCAGAGAGTCTCCAGTCGGTGGAACAGAGACAACTGCGCAGGCAGTGAATGGGCCGGGAAGCTGCGTACCGAACGCTTATTACGTCAGTAGGCTACGCCGGAGACGCCACCGTTACCAGGGCGCACGATATCGAGGCCTCTTCGCAGATGAAGGGCGCTCCGTATCTGGTGAGCGAGGCTGTTCTATCCGACCTGACAAGATTTGTTCGGGCGAGTGGAGCGCCTAAGCAGGGTGGCACCGCGGGAGATTTCAACTCTCGTCCCTGGCAGTCAACGTACTGCCACGGGATGGGAGTTTTTTTTATTGCCGTTGCGCCGCGCCGCACGCCAGGCGCGTTCAAGAGACGCCAAGGAGAACCGCATGATCAAGCCAACCCTCGACGAGTTCAAATCGTTCACCGGCCAGGGAAACCTGGCGCCGGTGTACCAGGAATTGCCGGCCGATCTGGAGACGCCAGTATCGGTTTATCTCAAGCTGCGCAATGGCGGGCCGTCCTTCTTGCTCGAGTCGGTGGAGCGCGGGGAACAGTTGGGCCGCTATTCGTTCATTGGCGTCCATCCCCCCCTGGTGCTGACCGCGCGCGGCGAGACGGTGACGATTACGAGCGCGGCCGGCGCCCCGTTAGAAACGCGCACGCTGCCCGCAGACCCTCTGCAGGCGGTCGCCGACCTGCTGCATCAGCGTCGCCCTGTGGAACTGCCCGGCCTGCCGCGCTTTACCGGCGGCGCGGTCGGTTTTCTCAGCTATGATTGGGTGCGCTTCATCGAGCGTCTGCCAGAGACGGCGGCAGATGAGCTGCATCTGCCGGACTACATCTTCTTGCTGGCCGATAACCTGGTGATCTTTGATCATGTGCGCCATCGCCTGATTGTCCTGGCCAACGCGCGCCTGGAAGGGGACCTTTTGGCCAGTTACGCAGACGCCGTGGCGCGCATTGACAGCATGGTCGCGCGCCTGCGCCAGCCGTTGATTCCCCCGGTCATCCCGGAGACGGCCAGCGGCGCGCCGTGGCGCAGCAATTTTAGCCAGGCTGATTTTGAAACGGCCGTGCGCCGGGCCAAGGAGTACATTGCCGCCGGCGACATCTTCCAGGTTGTGCTGAGCCAGCGCTTACAGCGTGACACCAACGCCGATCCTTTCACCATTTACCGGGCGCTGCGTATGCTCAATCCATCGCCCTACATGTTCTTCCTGGAGCTGGCCGATGACCTGCGCATCGTCGGCTCGTCGCCCGAAATGCATGTCCGCCTGGAAGGGCGCACCGCCCAATTACACCCCATCGCCGGCACGCGCTGGCGCGGCGCGTCGCCTCAAGAGGATGCCAGCCTGGCCGCGGAGCTGCTGGCCGATCCCAAAGAGCGTGCGGAGCATGTCATGCTGGTAGACCTGGGGCGCAACGACCTGGGACGGGTCAGCGACTTTGGCACGGTCAAGGTGCCGGTGATGATGAGCGTCGAGCGCTACAGCCATGTGATGCACATTACCAGCGATGTGCAAAGCAAGCTGCGCGCCGAGCATGATGCCTTCAGCCTGCTGCGCGCCACCTTTCCCGCGGGCACGCTCAGCGGCGCGCCCAAGGTGCGCGCGATGGAAATCATCGAAGAACTGGAAGGCGCCCGCCGCGGCGCCTACGGCGGCTGCGTCGGTTACATTGATTATGATGGCACGATGGATACCTGCATCGCCATCCGCACCATCGTCATGCGGGGGAAGACCTGTTTTCTGCAGGCCGGCGCCGGCATCGTCGCCGACAGCGACCCTACCGCAGAGTGGCATGAGAGCCTGAACAAAGCCAAAGCCCTGGCGGTGGCGGTGGAGCAGGCGGAACATGGACTATAGAGAATCACTATGACCAAGAACAAACGTGTCTTCTCCGGCATCCAACCTTCGGGTAATATTCACCTGGGCAACTACCTGGGCGCGATAACGCAGTGGGTGGCGTCACAGGATGCCTATGACAATGTCTTCTGCATCGTGGACCTGCACGCGATCACGGTGCCCTATGAGCCGCAAACCTTGCTGGCGAAAACCCGCGAGCTGGCTGCGCTTTACCTGGCCTGTGGACTCGACCCGCGCAAGAGCGCCATTTTTGTGCAGTCGCACGTGCGCGAACACACCGAGCTGACCTGGCTTCTCAACTGCTTGACGCCCCTGGGCTGGCTGGAGCGCATGACCCAGTACAAGTCGAAGGCGCAGAAGCAGGAAAGCGTCGGCACCGGCCTGCTCGATTATCCGGTGCTGATGGCCGCAGACATCCTGCTCTATGACACCGACCTGGTGCCGGTGGGTGAGGACCAAAAGCAGCACGTTGAGCTGACGCGTGACCTGGCCCAGCGCGTCAACTTCATGTTCGGCGACATCTTTGTCGTGCCCGAAGTGGTCATCCGCCAGAGCGGCGCGCGTATCATGGGCTTCGACAATCCCGAACAGAAGATGAGCAAGAGCGAGAAAGGCCAGTTCCATGCGGTCAATTTGCTCGACGACCCCAAGCTGGTGCGCAAGACGATCATGCGCGCGGTGACCGATTCGGGCAGCGAGACGCGCTTTGCCGAGGCCGGCGCCGGCGTGCTGAACCTGCTCACCGTCTTCGAGATTTTGTCGGGTTGGGAGCGGTCACGTATCGAGGCGCACTTCGCGGGCAAGGGCTACGGCTTCCTCAAGAAAGAGGTGGCCGACATCGTCATTACCGCCCTGGAGCCGATTCAGGCGCGCTATCAGGTCTACGCCGATGACCCGGCCGAGCTCGATCGTGTGCTGAGGCAAGGGGCAGAACGCGTGACGCCGCGCGCGGCCGCTACGATGACCCGCATGAAGAGAGCCATGGGCTTTGTCCTTCCTGCCGAGGGGATGTCAGGTTCGACGCCAGGCTGAGCCGCGGGAAAGGACGGGAGGTGCGCAATGATTGCATTTATTGACAATTACGATAGCTTTACCTACAACCTGGTGCAGTACGTGGGTGAGATCATCCTGCAAGAGAAGCTGGGCGATCCGCAGGAGATGCTGCGCGTCTGGCGCAATGACCAGGTGACGGTAGATGAACTGGCCGCGCTCGCGCCCAGCCACATCATCGTGTCGCCTGGGCCAGGCACGCCTGAGCGAGATTCCGGCATTTCCAATGCGGTGATCGAGCGCTTCCATACCACCACGCCGATTTTGGGCGTCTGCCTGGGCCATCAGTGCCTGGGGCATGTGTTCGGCGGACAGGTGGTGCGCGCCCCGCGGCTGATGCACGGCAAGACGTCGCCCGTTTACCATACCGGGCGCGGCATTTTCAACGGCCTGCCCAGTCCTTTCACCGCCACCCGCTATCATTCGCTGATCGTGCTGGAGCCGCTGCCGCCCGCGCTGGAAGTGATGGCTTTCACGGCCGAAGGCGAGGTGATGGGGCTGCGCCATCGCCAATACCCGCATGTCGTCGGCGTCCAGTTCCACCCGGAGTCCATTTTGACCGAGGGCGGCAAAGAGCTGCTGCGCAATTTTTTGGCCTTGAAGAAGAAGGAAGCGTAGAAACCTGGCTTTGCCGGCGGCGCAGTAATTTTTGCGCAAACGCCGGCAGGCGGGCTTCTGAAGGGAAGAGGCGATGATTCAACAGGCAATTGCCAGGCTGCTGGAACGGCAGGACCTGAGCGAGGACGAAGCCTTTGCTGCGATGAGCCAAATCATGCTGGGCGAAGCGACCGCGGCGCAGATTGGCGGCTTCCTGGTGGCCTTGCGCATGAAGGGGGAGACCGTGCCTGAGATTGCCGGCTGTGCACGCGCCATGCGCGCCAGCGCCATTGCGGTGCACCCCACGCGCTTTGGCCCGGATGACCTCGTGGACACCTGCGGCACCGGCGGCGATCACGCCGGCACGTTCAACATCTCCACCACGGCGGCCTTCGTGGTGGCCGGAGCCGGGACGCCGGTGGCTAAGCATGGAAATCGTTCGATCACCAGCCGGTCGGGCAGCGCCGATGTGCTGCAGGCGCTGGGCGTCAACCTCGATTTGACGCCGTCGCAGGTGGCCGCGTGTATTGATGAGGCCAATATCGGCTTCCTTTTTGCGGTCAAGCACCATCCGGCCATGCGTTTTGCCATTGGCCCGCGCCGCGAGCTGGGCGCGCGCACGGTCTTCAACCTCCTCGGCCCGCTGACCAATCCGGCCGGCGCCCGGCGTCAGCTGATTGGCGTTTATGACCCCGCGCAAACCGCCGCGCTGGCCGGGGTGTTAGGGCGCCTGGGCAGTCACGCGGCCTTTGTAGTTCATGCGTTGGCCGCGGACGGGCAGACCGGCCTGGATGAGCTGAGCACCACGGGGCTGAATCGGATCAGCCAGCTGCACCCGGATGGCCGCGTCACCACGTTCGATCTGGATGCGCGCGAGCTGGGCCTGGCGCCGGCCACGCTCGATGATCTGCGGGGCGGGGATGCACAGGCGAACGCCGCAATCACGCGTGGCATCTTGGACGGTTCGCAACAGGGCGCGCCGCGCGATGTGGTGCTGCTCAACGCGGCTGCCATGCTGGCGACGATCAGCGGCGATTGGGCGGCCGGCCTGACGCGTGCCCGCGCCAGTCTGGAGAGCGGCGCGGCCTTGCGCTGTCTGGAGAGGTTGGTTGCGGTGAGCAGGGGGTAAGTGCAAAGTGCATAGTGCAGAGTGCAAAGTGCAGAGGGCAGAATGATGAATGATGAACGATGAACGATGAATGCGGAGCGGAGTGAGCATCCTCAGATGCGAA
>DAISHS010000100.1:0-12565 GCA_036822415.1 Chloroflexota bacterium | reverse complement strand
AACTGGGGGCAGATCGGGCGACTGCAAGTCGCTGCAACGATTGCAAAGTCCACCGGCGTGGACTACGCCCCGAAACTGAAATGCACCCTCCTCTTGACTCTCCTACCCCTGCGCGGCCAGGCGCGCACGGGCGATGGCCGCCGCGGCGTAGGTCGCCAGGATGCCGGCAATCGCCACGTCGTCGGGGCCAAAGGTGCGGGGGCGGCGAAAATTGAAGAAGAGGACCCCGACAGGCGTTTCACCCTGCTGCAAGCGCATGCCGACAAAGGCCTGCGTGCCGCTGGCGCGGAAGTGCGCGGTCTGCACCAGGTCAGGCTGCAGATCGTTGACGGCATCGGGCGCCACCACCGTGCCGTGGGCGATGACGTAGGCGCTGAGGCCCTGGCGCCGCGGCAGGGTCATTTCGCCGCCGGGCGGCCAGGTGGCAGAGAAAACGGCCGGCTCCAGGAAGTCGCCCTGGCTGACGTCGTACTGGTGCAGCGTGACCGTGTCGGCCAGCAGTTCCTGCGCGGCCAGGCGCACGATGTCGTTTTTCACACTAAACGGATCCGCGGCCAACAGGGTGGCGCCAATCTGCTGTAGAGCGTCCAAACGGGCGCTGAGGATGCGCGCGCGTACATGACCGGCCACCGTTTCCAGGGCATGGCTCTGCGTCGTCTCGCCCGAGACAATAAAATCGGCAAAACGTTTACTTGGCTCCACAAAGCGATCGTGCATGGGGCGTACTGTTTCCCGGTATTGGGCAATGACCGATTCGATCGTGCGGCCGCGCTCGCGCACGTCCCGTTCGATGCGGCGCAGCAGGCGCTCATCCGCGCTGAGGTCTACAAAAATTTTCAGGTCATACAGGCTGCGCAGCTCTTCTGAAGCCAGGGCCAGGATGCCATCCACAATAATCACATCACAGGGCTGCACGGGGCGGGTGGCGGCCAGGCGCGTGCAGGTCACAAAATCATACGTTGGCACCTGCACCGTCTCCCCGCGCCGCAGTTGCCGCAGGTGCTCAGCCAGCAGCGGCGTATCCAGGGAATCGGGGTGATCGAAATTGGTCGTTTGCAGACGTTCGGCCAACGGAACGTGGCTCAAATCCTTGTAGTACGAATCATAGGCGATGATCACCACCCGGCTAGGCCCGACCGTGCGCACAATCGTATTCGTCATGGTGGTCTTGCCTGAGGCTGTGCCGCCGGCAATGCCGATCACGTAAGGGCGATGCGAAATCGTAGACAAGATAAACCTCCATCAGCGCCGCGCGGGCAGGCAGGCGCAAGCGCAGATACCTGTACCTTAACACAACCTGCGCTGTCAGTCAAAGCAATTGACTTGACAATCACTGGCAAGCGGTCTATCATTTTTATCATTGAGAAACCCAAAACAGGAGGCAACATGAAAGTTTTATTCATCGGGGGCACAGGACTCATTAGCTCGGCCTGTACATCGCTGGCCCTCCAGCGAGGCATCGAGTTATTCGTGCTCAACCGGGGCGCATCGTCCAAATACGCACGGCCGGTGGGCGCCCAGTACTGGCAGGATGATGTGCGCCGGGATCCAGGGGCAGTGGCCCAGCGGCTGACAGGGCATTTTTTCGATGCCGTCGTAGATTGGGTCGCGTTCACGGCTGATGACATCGAGCAAGATATTGCCCTGTTTCGGGGCAAAACTCGCCAGTTCGTCTTCATCAGCTCGGCGAGCGCCTACCAAAAACCACCGGGGCACTATCTGATCACCGAAGACACCCCGCTGGCCAATCCTTTTTGGGACTATTCCCGTCAAAAAATCGCCTGCGAGGAACGTCTCCTGCGCGCCTACCGTGACGAAGGCTTCCCGGTGACGATCGTGCGTCCGTCGCTGACCTACGGGCCGTCGCAGATTCCGCTCTCCATCGGCAGCTGGCAGCACCCGTGGACGGTCATGGATCGTATGCGGCGCGGGCAGAAGGTGATTGTCCCCGGAGACGGCACATCGCTGTGGGTGACCACCTGGAATGAAGATTTTGCCAAAGGCTTTGTCCCTTTGCTGGGACGTGAACAAGCGCTCGGTCATGCATTTCACATCACCAGCGATGAAGCGCTGACCTGGGACCAGATCAGCGAGCAAGCCGCGCACGCCCTCGGCGTTGAGCCAAACATCGTGCACATTCCGTCCGAGCTGATCGCAGCCTACTGGCCGCATGCCTATGGCAGTCTGCTCGGAGACAAGGCGCGCAGCGTCGTCTTCGACAACAGCAAGATCAAGCGCTTTGTGCCTGATTTCGTCGCCACGGTGCCCTGGCAGGAGGGTGTGCGGCGCGCCATTGCCTGGTTCGAAGAGGACGCCTCGCGCCAGACGATTGACCACGAGGCCAACCAGCTGTGGGATACGATCATCCAGGCCTATCAACGGGCCTTTCCGGGCGCGTGAGAAAACGTGTTGAGCGCCGCCGCATGCGCCGGCAGGTGATTCTTCTGGGGGAGTCGTAACGATGGAGACGACCGGCGCCTGAAACCAGATGGGAGTGCCCAGATCCGTAGAGGCGCACCCAGGCGCTCGTCTTATCTTCTTATCCATGTGACCCCACCCGTTGTCGTGGCACGGCCTCGTAATGGGCTTTGAATTTTGCACCGAAGACAGTATAATGGCCTCACGCAATTGGACAAAGACCTCTATCGTCAGACCTACGCCGCGTATCGCGAATGGAATCTCGCCGAAGCCGCCGAACGCGCCCGCGGCTTCGGCCAGCTTTCCCCGGCAGAAGCATGGCGCCAATACGCCGACCTGGTCGAATTCTGTTGGCGCCTGTCACCAGAACCGAGCGCACATCAGCGCCGGGAAAAGGTTGCCGCCCTGGAGCGTTACTACGATGCGGTGCGACGGCTGACGGAATGGAGGCAGGTGCATGGAGAGACGGCTTGAGGCCGCGATCCGCCAGGTCATCCAATTTCTGGATGGCCGTCACTATCGCTACGCGCTGATCGGCGGTATTGCTTTAGCGCAGTGGCGCGTGGTGTATGACGGGTCTACGGTATAATTGCGCCATGTTACATCGCCATCTGACTCATCAGGAATTCACCCTGGCCGCGATTGACGACGTGATCGCGCGCGGCAAGCGGCAAGACTGGGCCGATTTGCGCCGCGCGGCGTTGGCCGACCGCGTCGTGCTGGAGAAGGTGCTACGCGTCTGCCAGGCGCACGTGGCCGATCCTTATGCCCAACGCTACCATTTCTGGAAACACTATGCCGAACGATACCTTGCCTGAGTGGGAGCAAGTGCTGGCTGCGGCCGCTCATCTCCAGCGCATCTTGCCGGGCGCGGTGCTGGTGGGTGGCAGCGCCGCGGCCGTGTACGCTGCGCATCGGCTTTCCACCGATGCCGACAGATCGTGAGTTTTGTCGTAGTGCGTTAATACGTTATCCACTGAGTCATTTGACCTATCGAGACCACTCGACGAGTAGTCTTTTTTATTCCAGGTGGACAGCGCCTGGCAAAAGCTGGCCGCGGAAGCGCCCGCCGCCGAAGCGGTCCTGCTGTACGGCGACATGCCGCAAGAGTTGACGACAACAGCACGCGCGGTTCCGGCGAGCGTCCTCTTCACCATGAAGGCGCCAGGACACAAAGCCTTTACAGCCTTGGTCCTGGCGCCTTTGTGATATGCCGGCTTGCTCCCGGTCCGGCGATCACGGGCCAGGCTCCTTTCGGTCTGGAATGACCAGCACGGGCAGGAACCAAGCAACGCTCCCCAGGCGTTATGTGAGCGTCAGGGTGCGCGCGAGACGTTGAGCAGAGATGCGCTCCTTGCCGAACTCGAGCTGCGCTCCGATGCGCCAGGGCTGATGGCCCGCGGCGGTCAACCGCGACTCCCGTAACCAACAAACGCGGCGCCGTGATCCGCGCGCGATCACGGGAATACGCCGCGGCTGCGCACGGCCTCGGCCACCTGCTGCACGGCCAGCATGTACGCGCCCAGCCGCAATGGCGCCGCCCGCTCCTCGCTGAATGTCCACACGCGGGCGAAACTCTCGACCATGATGCGCTCCAGGTTGCGGTGCACCTCATCCTCGTTCCAGAAGAAACGCTGCAGGTCCTGCACCCACTCGAAATAGCTGACGACGACGCCGCCAGCATTGGCCAGAACGTCCGGCACCACCAGGATGCCGCGGTCGCGCAAAATTTCGTCCGCGTCCGGGGTCGTCGGCCCATTGGCGGCTTCCACCACGAAGCGCGCCTGCACCAGGGCGGCGTTGTCCGCGCACAGCTGCTGTTCGAGCGCGGCCGGAATCAGGACATCAACGTCGCTGGTCAGCAGATCCTCGTTGCTGATCTCTTCGACGCCAGGCGCGGCGTAACCTGCGAGCAGGCGCTGTGGATGCTCCGCAACGTGGCGATTGATGGCGCCAATGTTGAGGCCAGCCGGGTTGTAAAGTCCGCCGCTGACGTCGCTGATCGCAATGATCTTGCAGCCCATGCCGTGCAGCGCGCTGGCGGTGGCCGAACCGACATTGCCGTAGCCCTGGATGGCAACCGTGGTTGCGGCCAGATCGCGACGCTGGCGCGCCAGCAGCTCGCGCGTCGTCAGCGCCACGCCCAGGCCGGTGGCCTCCTTGCGGCCCAACGAGCCGCCCAGCGTGATCGGCTTGCCGGTGACGATCTCGGTCGTTGATTCGCCGCGCAGCATCGTGGCGGTGTCAGCCATCCAGGCCATCGTCTGGGCGTTGGTGTTGACGTCCGGCGCGGGGATGTCACGCTTGGGGCCAATAACCGGCAGGATCATCACCGTGAAGCGCCGGGTCAGATTGCGGATTTCGGTCTCGGTCATCTGCGCGGGATCGCAGCGCACGCCGCCTTTGGCGCCGCCGTAAGGGATGCCGACAACCGCACATTTCCAGGTCATCAGCGCGGCCAGGGCGCGCATCTCGTCCAGGTCAACGGTGGGATGGTAGCGTATCCCCCCTTTGCATGGCCCACGCGCGCTGGAATGTTGCACGCGGTAGCCGGTAAAGACCTCGATACGGCCGTTGCCCATCACCACCGGCACCGCGACGGTCAACTCGCGCTCAGGTTGGCGCAAGATCGAATGAATGCCTTCATCCAGATCGAGGCGACGGGCGACATCATCGAGCGTTGCCAGGACTGAGGTCCACAGGTTGGGCCGTGGCGGCTCCGCCACGACAAACTCCGGCAGCGGCCTGGCTAACAATGACTGTGGAACAATCGCTTCTCGCATGGTATCCTCCTGGCCATCCGTGGCCTAATCATCCGGGGGGCGACCTTGCGGTCGTCCCCGGATGTTGATCGGTGCGAATTTAGCGCTGCCAGACCTGCAACGGTCGCTGATGCAGCGAGGTCAGCAGGGCGCCGTAACCAATCCGCTGCTCGACCTCGGTGCTGTCTACGATCTGGGCATCGAGCAGATGGGGACGGGCGGGCATCACCTGCAAGGAAGCAATGGCCTGCACCAAAGCCCGATCCAAACCGGCGATCAATGCGGTCAGGGCCTTGGTCTTGCGCTCCACCCACACAATCAGGTGCAGGGCCAGCTCACGCGCTGGCTCGCCGAACACTTCATCCTCGTCGGCGACGCCGGCATCGAACAGATAAACTCCGTTGACCGTGTCGTCCAGTGCGCCCAGGGTCTCAGCCAGATGGCTGGCCAGGCCGTAGCTGGTGTACTGGTAGATGCTCGCATCGCGGCGGCGCAGCCCTTCCAGCACAGCGGCCGGGCCGTGGACGCCGGTCTTGCTGGCGGCGAACTCTAAGGCCCTGGCCAGCGCATCTTCGACGGCGCTGCCGGCATCGGGCAAACGCAGCGAGAGTGGAGCCAGCTCCACATCCATCGTATCAACTGGTCGTGTATTGGAAACTGAGCGATTCATGTGATTCTCCTTGATCTGTCCTGTGTCCAGGGTGAAATCCACGTGCTGCTGCGCGGAACATGCGCAGGTTTGTGTCTTCTCGATCATCCAGGGCGGGGCGACCGCAAGGGTGCGCCCCTACAATCATCCGGGGCGACCGCAAGGGTGCGCCCCTACAATCATCCGGGGCGACCGCTCTGACGACCCTACTGTAGCAGATCAGGCATGAAACGCGCGTAAAAAGGTGGGGTGAGTGTGTGAAAAACGTGTGAGAAGAGCGAAATTGCAGACGGGGGATGCGCAGGTTAGGGAGTGGGGCAAACCAGCATATAGCCTGCGCCCGGGGAGTTGACGATAATCTGCGGGTTCGCAGGGTCAATCTCGATCTTGCGGCGCAGGTAGCGGATGTAGGCGCGCAGGTATTCGAGGTCGTTGCGGTACTCCGCGCCCCAGACCTCGGTGAGAAGTTCTTCGTGGGGCAGAACGCGGTTGGGCTTGAGGGCCAGGCAGCGCAGCAGGTCGAACTCGGTGCGAGTCAGCTCCACCGCCTGCCCGCGCACGGTCAGGGCGCGGCGCGCAAAGTTGATCTGCAGGTCGCCGCAGGCGCGGGTGCTCGTCACCACCGCTTCGGGTCGCTGCCGACGCCGCAGCACCGCTTTGACGCGCGCCACCAGCTCTTTGGCGTTGAACGGTTTGGTCAGGTAATCATCGGCGCCAGCGTCGAAGCCGGCCAGGACATCCACGTCACGGGCTTTGGCCGTGAGCATGATCACCGGCACGTCGGAGAACTCACGAATGTGCGCACAGACCTGATAGCCATCCATGCCTGGCGGCAACAGAATGTCAAGCAGAACCAGTTCGGGCTGTTCCAGCGCCACTTTTTCGATGGCGGTCTTAGCGCTGCCCGCGGCGATGACGCGATAACCAACGGCGGTCAGGACTTCGCTAACAAGCCGGGCCACACGCGGTTCATCGTCAACGATGAGGATCTTCTCGTTCATGTCGCGTCTGCCTCCGGGCCGGGTGCGCCTGGCTGGCTGTCGTCCGTAATGGGCAGGGCAAAAAAGAAGGTCGTGCCTGCGCCAAGCTGACTCTCGGCCCAGATGCGGCCATGGTGGCTTTCCACGATGGTATGCGCAATCGGCAGCCCCAGGCCTGAGCCGACCATGTGCCGCACCAGGCCAGATTCAATGCGGAAGTACTTCTCGAACAGCCGGTTGAGATGTTCGGGCGCGATGCCGACGCCCTGGTCGGAAACGCTGACGATCACTTCGCGGGGATAGGTCTCGCCGCGCACGACGATCAGCCCGCCGTCGGGCGAATACTTGATCGCGTTGTCTATCAGGTTGCGCAGCACCTGGGCGATGCGCTGCGGATCAGCGTCAATGATCGGAAAATCGCTGGCAAAGTCTAGGACGAACCGATGTTTCCTGGCCTGATGCCCGCGCTCGGCGATCACCTCGCGTGCCAGGCGCGGCAGCTGCACCGGCTGCGGCTCCAGCTTCAGCAGGCCAGCGTCAATCATGGACGACTCCAGCAGGTCGTGGATCAAGTTTTGCAGCACATCGCACTCTTCGTCAATGATCTGCAGGAATTCCTGCTGCGTGCTGGGGCTGAAGGTCACCTCTTCCATCAGCAGCGCCGTGGTATAGCCTTTGATTGACGTCAGCGGCGTGCGCATTTCGTGCGCCAGGGTTGAAATCAGCTCATCCTTGAGGCGATTGGCCTCTTTGAGGGCGTGCGTGGCCTGCAGGGCCTGGGCCAGCCGTATATTTTCGACCGACAGGGTAATCAACTCGGCGACCGCTTCCAGGAAAGGCAGGTCTTCCGGCGCAAAGGTGCCGGCCTGACGCAAGTTTTCGAGCACCAGCACGCCCACGGTCTCGTGGCCGGCCTTGAGCGGTATACAGACGGCGCTGAGCGGATGCTGTACGCCGATCGTGGCCGCGCGAAAGAGCGCGCGGTTCTGCGGCGTCATGTCCGCCATAGCCTGCGCAGTGTCGGCGGGGGTGGTGAGAAGCTGGGTCTGGCCGGTCTGAAAGACTTTACCGCTGAGCGATTCCCCCACCGCCAGGTGCAGCTGCTGCATGATGATCTCATCGTAGCCCTGGGCCGCGACGGTTTTCAGGCGGTGAATGGTTGCATCGTACAGCATGATTACCCCGGCGTCCGCGGCGGGCAGGGTCTCGATCAGGCCGGTCAGGAACTGCGGCAGCATCACCGTCAGGTCACGTTCGCGGGCCATCGTGCGGGCGATTTGGAAGATGGTGGAAAGGCGGTGATTTTGGCTCATGCTCGTGATGGTCGAATCTGTGTTGCCATGCGTTGGCAACGTGGCCGTCATTCTATCACCGCGGCAAACCGCCGTCAAACGCTCATGCGTCCATGGGTGCATTTCAAACTGGGGGCAGATCGGGCGACTGCAAGTCGCTGCAACGATTGCAAAGTCCACCTGCGTGGACTACACCCCGAAACTGAAATGCACCCCGCGTCCATGCCACCCGGCCAGCTCGCGCAGCGGCCCGGAGCGTTTGCCATGCCTCTGGCGTTGCGGTTATAATGACATTGTCCGATTAACGAGGAGGCGAAACTCATGGCGATTGTCTATTACGGCTCTGCGCGCCAGGCGCGCTTGCAAGCAAAAGAAACCCTGCCCGCGAAACTGGACCTGATTCTGGAGCAGATGCAGCTGCGCGCCCGCGTCAAGGGCGAGACCGTGGCGATCAAGATGCATACGGGCAACAACATCGGCTACTCCACTGTCCACCCGGTCTTCGTGCGCAAGGTGGTGCAGGCGGTCAAAGACGGCGGCGGCAAACCGTTCATCACCGACGTCACCTGGGATGCGAAAGGGGCGGAGGAGCGCGGCTACAGCACGGAGACCCTGGGCTGCCCGGTCTTTCCCACGGCTGGCCCCGACGAGAAGTATTTCTATTCGCATCACCGGCCTTACAAGAACATCCAGGACTGGAAGCTGGCTGGCCTGATCCAGGATGCGTCGTTCCTGGTCAATCTGGCCCATGTCAAAGGCCACCCGTCCTGCGGCTTTGGCGCGGCCTTCAAGAACCTGGCGCTGGGCTGCATGGTCGGCGAGACGCGCAGCGCCATGCACGATGCGATGCACTTCGACCCCTACTGGTTTGCTGAGCACTGCCCCGATGCAGAGACGCGCCAGCGCATCATGGCGGCCTGTCCTCACAGCGCCATCGTGATTGACCGTCAGCGGCCAGAGGAGATGCACCTGCACTTCGAGGAATGTAACCAGTGCGGACGCTGCCTGGAAGTGGCCCCGCCCGGCAGTCTCAGCATCAATCCGGCGAACTTTCACAGCTTCCAGGAAGCCTGCGCCATCTCGGCCAGCATTACCCTCGCCACCTTTGCCCCGGGCAAGGCGGTGCATCTGAGCGTGGCGACGCACATGACGCCCGTGTGCGATTGCTTTGGCTTCACCAGCATGCCTATTCTGCCTGATGCAGGGATTTTCGGATCGGACGATATTGTCGCGCTCGATCAGGCCACGCTCGATGTGATTGGGCGCACGCGCCTGATCGAAGAGAACATCCCGACCTCAATGGAGGTTCATACGCGCGTCGGACATCCTTTCCGCTGGCTGCATGGACCGTATAAAGATCCGTACCTGGTGTGTGAATACGGCGAGAAGCTCGGCTTAGGCTCGCGCCAGTATGAACTGTTCGATGTCCTGCCCCTGGAGCAGATCACCCGCGCGCCCGTGGGCTACATTCCGGCGCGTTGATCTACTGTGTTAGCAGATTGCGAGAATTTCGGCATCGGCGGCGCTGACCTTGCCTTCCAAGCGCAGCGCCTCGAAGATCGCCGCCTCGTCCGCTGACATCAACACCGTATCGGCCACCGCCATAATGCCACGCGGAAAGTCATAGCCGTACTCCAACGGAATGACGATCTCGTTGAACACGCCGGTGGTAATGGGCAGCCGGTCGCAGCCCAGGATCTCGCGCAGAAGCGCGAGCGCGTTCACCTTGGCAAAGATACTAAGGATGTCTGTATCCAGCAAGAAGCCCCTCATCAGCGCTCCAGCAACAACCTGACGTCTCGATCAACCTGCTCTTGGGATCGCTGAGGATATTTCCGCTCGATCCCACGGGCAGCCAAGATCTCTTTCATTTGTTCGCGCGAAACGCCGGCCATATCCGCCGCACGCCCCAACGAGATTTCCTCCCTCTGGTAAAGCGACAAAGCAATTTCGAGTTTGAGCGCTGGCTGCAACGTCAGTAGACTGCGATAGGCTGAGGTCGCCAGGCTTTCCTCGCTCTCGAAAACACCGCGCTCGACCAGCAAACCCATTCGCTGAGTCAATGATCCTGCAAACATCGTCCACCTCCCAACCAATCGGTCGCGCGCATGCGCCTGCCTCCACGGTCCTCTCTGGTTGCGTTACGCCTTCATCTACCACGCCCTGATGATACAAGCCGCCCCGCGGCAACGGCACCGGCGCTGGCCTCGCGGTACTGCACCCTCATGACGCGCCCCTTGACCAGAGGCGCCCTCAGTATACGCCCGCTCGTGTGTTTTCACAAGTCATATCAGTTATGGCCAGCGTGGATTGGGAATTGCGAATTGAGTGGAGATGGCGCAGATAGCGCTCTGCAACAAGCGCACGCCTGACAAGGTGCTCGTCTCAACGCAACGAGCTTGACATGTGCTGCGCCTGACCTTATACTTTTGTGGAGGATGCGCGACGCAATTTGCTGGCAGCGGTTGAGGGTTTCTGCTTCTGTGAAGTCTAGAAACAAGAGCGCCACAGCACGCCCGGTTTGCCGATCCACACTCAGCATGATATTGTCCGTCAGCTCGATCGTCCAGGCGGGACGTTTCGCCTCGAAGTGAACTTCCAGCACATCGCTTTCGGGGTCGTAAGTATAGCTTTCGATCATCGGTTTTGTCATGTGCGCCTACTATCTCGACAATCCCAGAACGCTGTCTTCGACCGCGCCGTAGAGCGCATCAATCTCCCCCTGGAGCGCCAGCGTGCGGCCCAGCGCGCTGACGATGCGGCAGTAGGTGCGGATTTCGTCCAGCGATAGCTGACGCTCCTGACGATCCTTCAGCCACTTGTGGCAAACCTGGTAGCCGCCAACCTGATAACCCCAAACCGCGGCCGGCACCGGCGCAAAGTATTGGCCCGCGTTGATGTAGACCTGCGCCGCCGCCGGGTCGTAGCGCAGCCCCTTCGACTTCGCCACGCGACTGTCCCCCGCGCCTTCGAAGCGCGCCGCCGGCTGATCCAGCTCCGCCGACTCGAGCAGGTGCAGCGCAACCAGCCGGCCGCCCAGACCGGCCAGCGCCGCAAACAGCGCCCGATCGGCCGTGAAGGGGATGCGCGGGAAGTCGAGGCGTAGGAACTGGGCGTACTTCGCACGGTAGGCCGGCGCGTAGAGCACGGCGTAGACGTAGTTGAAGACCTGCTCCGGCGTCGGGGCCTGGCCGTGCGCCGCGGTCAGCGCGGCGACGACCTGCGGGTTCAGGTTGGGCCGCCGTCCGACCGGCTGCAGGTGCGAGAAGAGGTCGCGGCGGTCGGTGTCGGGGTAGAGGTAGAGGGGGAAATGATAGTCAATCGTCTTCAGCGACACCGCCACGTGATCGGAGATCTGTTGAGTAACGAAAGCATGTTGCCACGCGCCGACGTGTTCCACCCGTTTCGGCATCATCAGCGCCACATTCTCGCCAGCCAGCATATGGCGCATGACTTCGGGGCGGGGCATGCAGATGAAGCCGCGTGATCGGCTGGTGTAGTAGGTGTGGCGCACGTCGAACGGCCGGTAGAGAACCGGGACAACTTTCTCTCGGTCAGGGCCTGAGTCGAGCAAGTCCTTCTGCGCCAACGTCACTTTCCAGTCACGAGCATCCGGGCCGAGATCGAATCCCTGGCGCGCCAGCTCCGGCTCCATGCGTGAGAAAACCGTCACGGTGCGCCAGACCTCGTCCGGCGACCAGTGGATCGTCAGGCTGTCACGCGCGGTGACGATGCCCACGCTGTTGACCGCAAAGAGGTCGGGGACGGAGACGAACGCGTTGTAGGAAGCGGTGAGCGTCACATCCTGCGGCGCAAATAGATGGAAAGGCGCTTGGGGCTGCAGCTCTCGCCAGGCGGTATCGCTCACATCGTGCGCTTCCAGCCAGGCGTACTTGGCTTCCCGCGCGCCCCACAACCCGGCGTGGTGCACGTGGGCAGCTTGCTTCCTCTCCGCGCTGCGCTTGACGAGGAAAACCACCGCGACCCCCGGGCGGATGTCGAAGACGTTCTCGTCCGGCTCGCCGGCGGGCGTGCGCTCGCGCTTGAGCGCGTTGCCGTGCAGGTCGAGCACGTAGATGGCGTCGAAGGTGCGCAGCAGGCTCTGACGCATGCCGCGGAAGGTGGGGTTGTCCAGGTAGCCGTGGTTGGTAATCATGCCGACCACGCCGCGGCCGGCCTGCTCGATCTTCCACTGCGCGAAGCGCAGGAACTTGACGTAGTCGTCCTGTAGCCACTTGGGATTCTTCTCGCCCAACGGCTGACCGTCCACCTGCTTGTAAGCGTCAATCTGACCGAGAATCCAATCCCCCCGGTTGGATGAATGGCCCGAATACGGCGGGTTGCCCAGGATCACCAGGACGGGGGTCTGGCGCTTGACCACGCCGGCCAGCCGCGACTCCTCGGCCAGGGAGGAGAGGCCGGGCAGCCGGCTCTGCGCCAGCTCTTCCATGTCGAGGGTGTTGG
>DAISHS010000099.1:0-12577 GCA_036822415.1 Chloroflexota bacterium | reverse complement strand
CGCCGCTGCCGCTGCCGACCGATACCCCGCCCGCGACGGCGACGCCTGCGCCGACGGACACCCCAGAGGCGACGGCGACGTCGCTGCCCACCGCCACGCCGGCGCCGGCCACGAACACGCCGGTGCGCCCGACCAACACGCCACGCCCGCGCGTGATTCCACCGACCAACACCCCGGCCCCGCCGCCCGTGGCGGATCCCTGCGCGGGCATTGGCGGCGATGGCTGCAAGTTCAAGGTGCGCGGCGGCCCCAGCTTCCAGGACAACGGCGGCGGCGAGCTGAAGCTGCAGCTGGCCTTCGTGCACAGCGGCATTGACGGCGGTCAGCCGCAGGGCGATTACCGCATCAAGCTGTTCAAGGATGGCCAGCCGATACCAGGCCCGGAGGACAGGCTGAGCATTGCCCTGACCGCGAACCAGGGGCCGTTGGGCAAGTACAACTGGGAGTTCGCCATTGGCGCTGACAAGCTGCCCGGCGGCGCCGTGGCCGGCAACTACACCATGTACGTGCTGGATGGCAATCGCGAGCGCGACAGCCGCGACTTCTCATTCAGCCTGGGCAGCAACCAGGGCTTCGTTTGGGTGTTGTGGGATCAAAATTGAGCTGACGCAATTTCAGCGCCAGTGAGCCTGTCGAGGTGAATCTATGCAGCGTCGTTGGCTGCTCTTGCTGATTGCGCTTTTATTACTGGCGCCACTGGCGCCGGGGATGCCTGGCGCGGCCCTGGCCGCGCCAGCCTGGCTCACCTTGCCCCTCTACACCGATGCCCTGGCCGCCGATTGGCAGGATTGGAGCTGGAGCACAACGCTCGATTTCAGCGCGGCCGACCCGCTCAGCGGCCTGCCTGACCGCGCCATCTCAGTTCATTACACCAGCGCCTGGGCTGGCCTCAGTCTGCGCCACGCGGCGATTGCCACGAACGCCTACGACACCCTGCGGTTCGCCATTCACGGCGGCGGCGTGGGCGGACAGGCCATCCAGATGGTGGTGCAGCTGTATGACAGCGGCGGCGAACAGCCGCCCGTGGCGCTCAACCCATACCTGCCGCCCGGCGGTGTGCCGGCCAACGCCTGGGCCGACGTGGCCATACCCCTGGCCGATCTTTTGCCCACGCCCGCAGCTACGTTTGCGCGCATCACCTGGCAGGACGTCAACGGCGGGGCCAGCGCGACCTTCTACCTGGACGACATCCGCCTGACCGCGCCCGATCCGGGGCCGCCGCAGCTGACCATTCATGCCGCGCAAGGCAGCCGTCGTCTGCCGCCGGCCCTGTTTGGCAGCAACGCGGCGTACTGGGATGGCAACATTCACGCCAACGCCGATGCGGTGGCCAAACTGGCAGCCGGCGGCATCAGCGTTCTGCGTTACCCTGGCGGCAGCAGCTCGGACGAGCATCACTGGGCCGAGTGGGATCCGGGCAACGCCAGCAACGCGTGGGCCATGAACACCACCGAGTTCATCAGCCTGGCGCAGGCGCTCAACGCGGAAACCCTCTTCACGGCCAATTTCGGCAGCGGCAGCGCGGCCGAGGCCGCGGCCTGGGTGCACTTCACCAACGTCGCTCATCCCTGGAACGTGCACACCTGGGAGATTGGCAACGAAATCTATGGCCCCTGGGAAACGAGCTGGACGCACGACGGCGCGCAGTACATGCTGGGCGACGCCACGCACGACGGCGCCAATGCGTTCTGCGCGGCCATGAAGGCGGTGGATCCGACCATCAAGGTGGGGATCGTCGGCGCGCTCGATGCCACGGAATACAACGGCTGGGGCCCGGCCGCGTTGAGCAATGCCAGCCCGTGCATTGACTTCTACGTCATTCACCGTTATCCGCTGGCGCCGGGCAATACGAATTACCAAGAACTTCTACAGGACCCGCCCACGGCCTGGCCCGCCATCTTGAGCGACGTGCGAGCGCTGCTGGCGACCTACGCGCCATCCCGCCGCCTGACGATCGTGGCCAACGAGTACAACGCCTACTACACCGAGCCGGAGGAGCTGCAGCTGCAGACCGTCAACCTGCTCTTCCTGGCCGACACGTTGGGTCAGTTGATCCAGGGCGGCGCCGCCGCAGCCAACCAATGGGACATTGTCAATGGCCTGTCCAGCAACGGCGGCGACTACGGACTGCTGCTGAACTGGGACAGCTACCGCCGCACGCCTGGCTACTTCAGCCTGCCCTTGTGGCGACAGATGGGCGACACGCTGCTGGCGTTGGACAATTCCGCCAATGCGGCCACCACCCTCAGCGCGTATGCGGCCCTGGGCAACAACGGCCTCACCGTCCTGGCGATCAACAAGACAGGCCAGCCGCTGACCACGACGCTGACGCTGCAAAACTTTGCTCCCAGCGGCAGCGGCGTCGCCTACGTGGCCGCGGGCGCCAGCCTCGACGCCGCCGCTGTCAGTTACAACGGCAACGCCAATCCACCGATCAACCTGGCTAGCGCGCCGCCGCTGGCGTTCAGCGGCGTGACGCCTTCCTTCACCTACACGTTTCCGCCCTACAGCGTCACCACCCTGCGCCTGGCCGGCGCTCCCACCTGCGCCTGGTCTGATGTGGATTGCGACGGCGACACGCAGCTGGATGACATCAGCGCGTTGGCTGAGCGCTGGGGCAGTCGCGAAGGCGACGCCGGTTGGAATGTACGCTTCGATGAAGATGGCGACGGCGCGCTGACGGTGGTGGATGTACAGGCCGCGGCCGCTCTGTGGACGCCATGAGGGCTGCGCCGCAGGCTGCCGCCAGGCCCTGACCTGACGCCCATAGTCAGGTGGTTGTCGGCTGCTTGCCTTGACGGCGGCAAACGCCCGATGGTACAATGCCTCATGCGATCGTTGTCTTGATTTTTTGCCTGCCGGCGCGGGCAAGGTCCGCCGCTTCAGGGGTGCTCAATGCTGCGTGATTTTCTCGCTTTCGTCTTCGCCTGGTACAACCTGCCTTTTACGGTATTGTTTGGAATGGGAATCCTGCTGGCGGCCTTGCAGCTCATCGGCTTGAGCGGCGGGGACGATTCCGGCGAGGCAGATCATGGCGCGGACGTGGACCACGGTTTCGATCATGGCGCGGACGTGGACCACGGTTTCGATCATGACGCCGATGTGGATCACGGCTTCGATCATGACGCCGATGCGGATCACGGCTTCGATCATGACGCGGATGCGGATCACGCGACCGACCTGGAACAGGACGTTCACCTCGACCATGCGGCCGATCAGCAAGCGGACGGCGCATCCAGCGGATTTTCGCTGCTGGCGTTCCTGGGCGCGGGCAAGGCGCCGCTGATGGTCGTCCTGCTGCTGCTGTTCGAGTCGGTGGCTCTGCTCGGCTGGCTGCTGAATGGTCTGGTGCATCGCCTGACCGGCGTTTATCCCAGCCCTGCCCTGTTTGCCGTCCTGCCGGCCGCGCTGGTCATGGGCATGCTGGTCACGGCGCGCACCGCGCGCTGGCTGGGCCGCGCGCTGCCGCCTATCAGCACAACCGCCAGCCGGGCGCGCGCGCTCGTCGGGATGCGTGGAACGGTCATCAGCCCGTTCGTAGATGAACAGTATGGCATGGTTCACCTGCGCGATGTGGGCGGCACCCTGATTACCGTTTTTGCCGTGGTGCAAAACGAAGCCGCGATCAAGCGCGGCTCTGAGGTCGTTTTGCTAACGTATGACCCGGTTCAACGTCGCTACGTCGTCACGTTGGCGCAGCCTTCGCTGTCCAGCGCGGGTCGCTGAGCATTTTTCCTTCAGCAGGCCGCTGCGCCTCACACGCTCGGCCCATGTTTCCGGGAGGTTACGACGATGCAATCAGCCGTAGTTTTTAGTTCTGTGGTCCTTGCGATTGGGCTTTTGCTGCTCCTCGTCCTGGTGCGCTCCATCATGCGCTCGTATGTCAAGACGCCGGCCAATCGCTCCTTCGTGCGCACCGGCGGCCTGTCGCAGCGGGTCAACAATCCGCCCAAGGTGGTGATGAACGGTGGGGCGTGGGTGTTTCGGGCCATCCATGAAATCACCTGGGTTGACCTGGGCACGATGGCTATCGAGATCGAACGCACGGAGAACAACGCCCTCCTGACCAAAGATCCGCAGTACGCGGACATCAAGGCCATCTTCTATATCAAAGTCAATCCCACCGTCGAGGGCATCATTGATGCGGCGCGTACCATTGGCAGTAAGCAGGTGGATGCGGAGGCGGTCAAGCAGCTGGTGGAGGCCAAGCTCGACGGCGCGCTGCGCGATGTGGCGGCCTCGTTCACGCTGATGAGCCTGCACCAGGAGCGCGAGAAATTTATCCAGGAAGTGCAAAATCGCCTCAAGACCGACCTGGAGGAGAACGGCCTCGTGCTTGAGTCTGTGTCGGTGCTCACCTTGCGCGCGGCCCGCCAGGGGTCGTTTGGCACCGATGATGTGTTCGGCGCCCAGGTGGCGCGCGCAAACGCCCAGGTGATTCAGCAGGCGCTGCGCGAGCGCAATGACATCGAACGCACCGCGGAGATCGAGATCAAACAGCGCGATACCGACGCCACGCGCCTGCGGCTCAACCTGGATCGGGAGCTGGCCCTGGCGGCTGCCACGCAGTCACGTGAGGTGCGCACCAGCCAGGCCGTGGAAAAGGCGCAGGCGGAATTGC
Source organism: Chloroflexota bacterium (assembly GCA_036822415.1). Classification (GTDB taxonomy): domain Bacteria; phylum Chloroflexota; class Anaerolineae; order SSC4; family Amarolineaceae; genus Amarolinea. Next base: position 7,956 of record DAISHS010000099.1, on the reverse strand, counting down.
GCGAGTACGAGGAAATACAAAAGTCAGAAGCGGCGCGTGTGGCCAAGGAACGAGCCGTGGCCTTGATGGAAATCGAGCGCGATCAGCAGCTTGCCATCCAAAATGAACGCAAGCAGCAGGAAGTGATGGCGGCCGAAGTGACGCGACGCCAGGCCATCGAGATGGCTGAGCAGCAGCGCCAGATTGCCGTTCTCACCGAACAGCAGCGCCGGGAGGCGGCGGAAAAGGATCGCCTGGTGGTTTCGGCCGAGCGCGAGGAGGCTGCGCAGGCCGTGGTCACGGTGCAGGCGACGCAGACGGCGCAGCGCGAAGCCAAGATTCGCGTGATCGAGGCGGAGCGCGAGGCGCAAAAGGCGGTTATCGAGCAGAAGAATCGCATCGAGCTGGAGGCGTTCCGCAGGCAGCGCGAGGCCGAGGCGCAGGCCACGGCCTTGAAGGAAATCGCCGCGGCCGAGGCCGAAGCGGCCCTGCGTCAGGCTGAGAAGCTGCGCACGCAGGCCCAGGCCGAAGTCGAGGCCTCCAAGCTGCGCGCTGAGGCCACGAAGGCGACTTCGTCGGCGGATGGACTGGCCGAGGCCGACGTCTTGAAGGCCAAGGCCGATGCTGCCATGCGCGAGGCGGATGCTGTGCGTGCTCGCGGTCTGGCCGAGGCGGAGAGCGAAAAGGCCAAGGCGGAGGCGTTGGCCGCATTCGATGGCGTGGCGCAGCGTGTCGAAATTCTCAAGCTGCAGCTCGACGCCCAGGTGCGCATCGAAATCGCCAAGGCCCAGGCGTTAGGCTCGGCTCTGGCCTCGATGAACATCAAGATGATTGGCGATCCGAACGCAGCCGCTTCACTGCTGCGCCTGGTGACGCTGGCCGACGGCATCGGTGAGGTGGTCAAGGCCGCGCCTGAACCGGTGCGCGAAATCGGCCAGCAGCTGATTAACCGCGCCACCGGTAACTCCAGCGGCGACAGCTTGCTGCGGATGGGAGCGACAGGCGCTGACCGCGCGGCCACGCCGGGCGTCAGCATCGAGGAATTGGCGGCCCTGGTGCCCGATGTGCTGCGCCTGGCCGAGCAGCATGTGGACCTGGGCAAGGTCAAAGGGCAGAGCCTGGGCGAAATCCTGGACAAGGTGGCAGGCAAGGTGACGGCCGATGAGCGCGCGCTGATCGAGACCGCGCAGCGCGCCCTGGCGCAGCTGCCTGTGCTCAACGATCTGCCCTTCGAAGATCTCTACCTGCGGGTTATGTCGCGCTAGGCGCCGGGCGAAGGTCGCATGAAGCCAAGTCGCATGAAGTCAAGTTGAATGAAGTTAAGTCGCATGAAGCCAAGTTGAATGAAGCTAAAATGAAGCTAAGCCGATGGCTGCGTGAACGATGGCAGGCGGCTCTGCGGGATCTGTTCGGTGAAGGCGATGAGGCCGAGCCGGGCCGCGCGCCGGGGGCCGCGCAACCCGACCGCCTGGCCGATTTGCTGCGCGAAGGTCAGCTCCGCCTGGACGATCTGCACGCGCAGGCGCGCGACGCGCTGGCGCGGCGTAAGCGCATCGAGCTGGCCTGGCTGGACGCCGAGGCCGAAATGCGCCGCCTGGACGCCGCGGTTGATGCCGCGCTGACCGCAGGTGACGAGCCGCAGGCGCGGCGCTGGCTGGCGCAGCAAGCGCAGGGCCAGGCGCATGTGCAGGAGCTGGCCGCGCTGCAGCAGGCCTGCGCGCAGGTGGTGGATGAGCTGAACGCGACGATTGCCGCCATGCAGGCGCAACTGGCGGGCGCGCGACGCCAGCGTGAAGCCCTGGAAGCGCGTGCACAGGCGACCGACGCGTTGGAAGCGCTCACCCAGGCGCAGCGCCAGCAGGCCAGCCGCGCGGCTGAAATCCAGCTGCAGCTGAGCCGGCGCCAGGAGCAAATTGCTCAGGCTGAAGATCGCCTGGCGGCCCGCCGTGAGGTCAGCGCGCAGGTGCGCAAGAGGACCGAGGAATCATCATGGCCTTGACCGTGGAACAAGAGCAAGCCTTGACCGACCTGGTTCAGCGTTTGCCCGGCGCGGCGACCGCCGCCGCGCCGCGGGCGCCCGATTTGCTGCAAACCTGGTTGGATGTTTCTGGCGCGGATGCGCGTCGCGCGCAGCAGGCGCTGTCGGCGCACAAGACACAGCTGGAAACCCGCCTGCTGGATTGGGCGGAGCAAAACCCGTTCGACGCGGCGCTGGAGTTTCTCAGCGCGGCCGCCTGGGCCTTCTACCGCGTCGAACGGGACGCTAACCCCAAAATCGTCACCTACACCGATGCGTTTTACTACATCGCCACCTGCGCTTCGGTCGGTTACGCCGACATGTTCGCCGTTACCCAACCCGGCCGCGCCATTGCGGCGCTGGTGATGATTGTCGGCCCCGCGCTGACCAACCGCTTGCTCGATCGCCCGCGTTCCATCCGGTAGGGGCGGGTATGTGGCGCCTGGGGAACCAGCGCCAATGCGCAGCGCTCAAGGCGAGAAACGCCGGCATACCCGCCCGTTTTTGCCTTCGTAAGGTTCGTGGCCCCAAATTCTGCTACAAACATGGCGCTTACGGAATGTCCACCTGAACGCTCATGCCCCAGCGCAGGCCCGGCGCCTGGGTGTCCAGGTCAATGATGGCGGTGTAGACGACATCACCGCCGACCACGTTAGCCTGGAGGGCGATCCGCGCCACGCGTCCTGGAATTTCTGTTCCCAATGCTTCCACGTAAACCACGACCTCTTTTCCCACCGCCACGCGGGCCACATCGCGCTCGCTGAGATCGGTGGTCTCCACCTGCAGGCGGCTCAGATCGGCCAGGGTGATCACCGCCTGACCCGGCAGCGCCATCTCGCCCGCGTTCACCTTGAGCGCGGTGACGACGCCGGTAAAGGGCGCGCGTAGTTCCAGGTTAGCCAGGTCGGCCTGCGCGCGCGCCAGCGCGCCCTGGGCCTGCGCGACATCGGCCTGCGCCGCTGCCAGCGCCTCGGCCCGGCTGCCGGCTTTGAGAAGATCCAATTGGGCCTGCACGCGGCGCACTTCAGCCTCGGCTGCGGCAATTTCGGACGGACGGGCCGGCGCCCTGGCGCGGGCCAGCGCGGCCAGCGCCTGATCAACGCCGGCCTGGGCGCGGGCCAGGTCAGCCGCACTGGGGCCTTTCGTCGCCTGCGCGTAGCGCGCCTGGGCCGCGGTCAGCAGATTGGTGGCCTGCTCGAGCTGCAGAGCCTGCGGATAGCGGCCGGCGTCAGGATTGCCCTTGATCTGGTCGTACGCGGCTTGGGCCTGGCGCACGGCGGCCTGAGCATTGGACAGCTCCGCGGTCGCCGCGGCCAACACCGCCGCATCAGGGCCTTCCTGCACCTTCTTCTGGTCGGCGCGGGCGGCCGTTAGCGCGGCCTGCGCCGCGGCGACATCCTCAGCCCGCGCGCCCTCCTTGACCCGCGCCAGCTGCGCCTGGGCGGCATCCAGCCCGGCCTGGGCGGCGGCCAGTTCCTGGGGTCGCGGCCCGGCCTGCAAAGCGGCCAGTTGCGCCTGCGCTCGCGCCAGGCCCGCTTGCGTTTGCGCCAGCGCAGCCTCGGCCGTGGCTTTGTCTAACGCAAGCAGCGGCGCGCCCGCGGCCACCTGATCCCCCTCTTTTACCGCGATCGTTTGCACCCGGCCCGCGGCCGCAAAGCCCAGCTCAGCCCACTGCGCGGGCGCAATTTTGCCTGACGCCCTGACCGCGCCGCTGCGGGGTTGACGGTCCGCGGTCGGCGTTACGCTCACTGCGACAACGGGCGTGGGGGTTGGGGTTGTCCGCGCCGCGCAGCCCCCAAGCAGCAGCAGCAGCATGAGGGCCGCTGTCCACGACCTGATCCTCATCGGCTGACTCCTCATTTTTCCACGCCATTATCAACGATCTGGCCGTCACGCAGTTTGACCACGCGCCGGGCGTAGGCCACCACGCGCGGGTCGTGCGTGGCGAAGATGAACGCCGTCTTGGTCTGCTGATTGAGGCGCTGCATGATCTCCATCGCCTGCTGGCCGTTGGCGGTATCCAGGTTGGCCGTTGGTTCGTCGGCCAGCACCATCACGGGGCGCGGGGCCAGGGCGCGCGCAATCGCCACCCGCTGCTGCTCCCCGCCGCTCATTTGATCGGGACGATGGCGGGCGCGCTCGGTCAAGCCGACCGCGTTCAGCAGATCCATCACCCGCTGCTGTCGTTCCCTGGCGCTGACGCCGTTCAGCAACAGCGGCAGCTCGACATTCTCGTAGGCGCTGAGCACGGGAACCAGCGCAAAAAACTGGAAAATAAAGCCGATCTTGGCCCGCCGCAGGTCGGCGCGCTGATTGGCGTTGAAGCGCGTGACATCCTGGCCGTTGATCTTGACGGCGCCGCTGTTGGGCCGATCCAGGCAGCCCATCAGCTGCAGCAGCGTCGTTTTGCCCGAACCAGACGGGCCGACCAGCGCCGTGAACTCCCCCTCTTCGATGCTCAGGCTGACGCCGTTGAGCGCACGGGTCTCTACTTCACCGATGTGGTAGGTTTTGATGATGTTTTCAAGTTCGATAATAGCCATGACGATGCTCCTTCTACAGCGCGCGCAGTGCTTCGGCCGGTTCGCGATGTGCGGCCATGCGGGCAGGATACAGGGCGGCCAGCAGGATAACCACCAGCGTCTCCACTGCCAATTGGGCAAACATGGGGAAGTCAAAGCGGGCACGCATGACGCTGCCCAGCGCCAGCCCCTGGGCGACCGTCCCCATGTCGCCAACGGGAATCCCCACCTGCGCCAGGTATGCCACCCCAGCCAGGCCTATCACCATCCCGATGGCGATGCCTGCCAGACCAAGAATCGCAGCTTCCAGGATGAACATCAGCACGATGGTGCGCCCACGCATGCCCAGGCTGGCCAGGATGCCCATCTCGCGCACGCGCTCGAAGACAGCCATCAGCAGGGTGTTGGCGATGATCACAGCCACCACCAGGATCACGATGAAGTCCAGCAGCACGTAGAAGCTCATGGCGGTTTGCATCAGCTGCAAGAAGACAGCGTTCAGCTCGCTCCAGGTCATGACGTTTCTGCCCGCGCCGGCCAGGGCGGCGGCCACGGCATCAGCGTCGTCCTGTTGGTTGAGTAGAATGGCGACGGCGCTGGCGCGACCAGGCGTGTTGGTGAAAGCCTGCGCTTTGGTCAGCGGCATGAAGGCGGTCGTCTCATCGTAGGCCGGGATGCCGGTGACAAAGGCGCCGCGGATCGTGAACGGCGCTTCGGACGGATGGCCGTCGCCGTCAATGATTACCAGGCTCGCGCGCTCTCCCACAGCCAGCCCCAGGTTGTCGGCCAGGCGCTTGCCGATCAGGATACCGTCGCGGTCATCGGGCGCCAGGAATTGCCCGGCGACGACCGCCTGCCGGATAGGGTCATAGATGGCGGAGGTGGTGTCAATCCCATAAATTTGCAGGCCGGCCGATTCGTTGGCGGTGTTAAGCACGCCGCCAGCCCACAGCACCGGCGCCGCTGCTTTGACCTGCGGCAGCGCGGCGGCCTGGCTCGCCACGGCATCGGCGTTTTCGAGCAGATCCTTCCACTTCAGGCTCAATTTGCCCTGCTCGTACGAAGGGGCGCGCACCTGCACGTGCATCGTCTGCAGGCGGATGGTGTTCTGCATGGTGTCTTCCATCATGCCCCCGGTCAGTCCATGCGTCGCCATGAGCAACGCCAGCCCCAACGCGATAGCCACCGCCGTCAAAATGGACCTGCGCTGATTGCGCCCCAGGTCGCGGAGGGCAATCACCCACAGTTTTGCGAATGTCATGCGGTCCTCCTCACGGTCGGCATGGCCAGGGGCGTTGCCGCGGCCCGCGGACTTGTCCGCTGCGAATTTTGGTTACACATGGTGCAGCGCCTCCGCCGGTTCTTTGCGTGAGGCCTGCCAGGCGGGGTAGAGCGACGCCAGCGCGGCGATGACGATCACCGTGACCGCCCGGCTGATGACATCCGACAGGTTGATGCTGGGGTACATCCGGCTTCCCATCAGCGCAGTCGCCTCGCCCATGCCCGACGTAAACGAAATGTCAATCCCAACCCGGCTCAACAGCGAGAGCAGCCCGATGGACAAGGCGCTGCCGATGATCGTGCCCACCAGGCCGATCAGCGAGCCTTCCAGCACGAACAGGCCCATCACCTGGCGCGCTTTCAGCCCCAGCGCGGCCAACACGCCCATTTCTCGGGTGCGCTCGAAGACCGCCATCAGCATCAGGTTCATGATGCCGATGCAGCCAATGAAAACCACCACAAACCCAAAAAAGGTGGTGAAGGTCAGCTTGGTCTGCAGCGCGTCGCGCATCTCCGGTTTGAGGGTTTGCCAGGAGTCCGCTTCATAGCCAGGGAGCGCAGTCTTGAGGGCGGCTATGACCGCCGGCTCATCTCCAACATGATGCAACGTGATGCTGATCTCGGTGACCTCATCGCGCAGATTGTACAGCGACTGCGCTTCGGACAACGTGATGAAGACCATGCCGCGCTCTGCTTCGGCCAGGCCCAGGTCGTAAATCCCCACCAGATTCATGGTGCGCTGGCGCATCGCCTCGTTTTTGCTGCGCCCCAACAGCGTCACGCGATCACCGACGGTCAGGTGAAGCTGATCGGCCAGGCCCTTGCCCAGGAAGATCGCGTCGCCGTCGTCAGGCTGCAAGAAACGGCCCTGGCCGACATTCTGCGCGTGCAGACTGACGGGCGCCTCGACGGCCGGCTCGATGCCAACGATCTGCACTGAGTAGGTGCTGTCGCGGCTGCTGATGATGCCGCCGGTGTTGATGCGCCTGGCCGCGACCGCCACCTGGGGTTGGCTGCGGGCGGCCTGCACCACGGCGTCGGGATTTTCCAGCGGCAGCAGCGGCAGCCGGTTGATCTTGGCCCGGTAGCCGGGCGCGTGCACCACCACATTGCCGCCGTACAAACGCACGGCGTTGCCAAAGATCGCTTCATCCGAACCTCTGATCAGGCCGTCCATCAACAGCAGCAGCAAAACGCCCAGGATAATTGCCACCAGGGCGATGGCCGTCCGCCGCCAATTACGCCACATGTTACGCCAGGCCAGCTTCAGGGATCTGCCCATGCATGCACCTCTCTTTCTTTGACTCATTGACTGACCGGGGTGACTTCAACCGGCATGGGTTGATCGTCTGCCCAGGCCACATTCAAGAATGTTCACAGTTTGCGAAAAAAGCGCTTCGACTTCGGGGTGCTTCAGAAAAGCCTGGCCGTCTTGCTCGATGGGTAGGCCCGCTCTTGCCGCACGTTCCATGACGTGGCGGCCGACCTGATCCATGATGGCTGCAAAAATAACCGCGGCCAGCTCCGAATCAATCTCTGGCGCGATATCGCCCTGCTGTTTGCCCACGTCCACCAGTTGCTGATAGAACAGCAGCGTGGCGTCGCGCACCTGGGTGTCGAAGGCGGCGGGGAACTTGCGGGCGTTGATGGCCCGCAGCCCGATCTGGGTCAGTTGAGGGTGAGCCAGGGCAAACGTCAACCCCATCTCGATCGTCCAACGCAAGTAGGCAAAGATGCCGATGTGCTGCGGGTCAGGATGATCCAGGGAGAGGAACTCGGTCTTCGTCTGCGCCAGCAGGCCAAGCACGTAGGCGTACAAATCCTCTTTGTCGGCAAAATACTGGTAAAAGCTGCCTTTGGCAATGCCGGCCCGCGCCACGATGCGCGAGATGGACGCGTTATCGAAGTCATTCTCGGCGAACTCGTCCAGGGCAACCTGGAGGATTTGCTGGCGTTTCTCGTCAGGCAAGTTGAAGAAGGTTTGGTTCGGCATCGCGCATAAGACCGCAGGCTCTCTGCATACTCCTATGACCGGCCAGTCATGTGACTGTCTAGTCACATTATAAATCACCCCCTGGGCGCTGTCAAGTTGCAAATTCCGACGGGGTGCATTTCAAACTGGGGGCAGATCGGGCGACTGCAAGTCGCTGCAACGAT
>DAISHS010000098.1:0-12817 GCA_036822415.1 Chloroflexota bacterium | reverse complement strand
GGCGTAGTTTTGCGTGCCGAAGCGCGTCAGCACAATTGCGCCCAGACCGAGCGATGTGATGATGAACCAGAACAACCAACCGAGGCAGGGTATCGCCCGCCACAGCAGCGTGATCAGGACGATGCCCAGGATGGCTTCCAGCAGCGGGCTGGGGTTGCGCAGCTTGAGCGCTTCCAGGATGCGCTGACCCACCAGCCAACCCAACGCGATCCAGGCGAAGATCCAGGCCACTGCGCTCACCAGAATCAGCAAGATGGCGATCGGCGCCAGGCAGATCGTCACGGCCAGGATCGCGGTCAGGCCCAGGACGATCAGGATGGTGAGCACGCCAACGCCAAAGGTGACTACCGGCGCGGCGACAGCCGTATTGGCCACGCGTTCCGCCTGGTGGGGGAACATCACCATGACGAGCAGGCCGAGCGCGGCCAGCGCCAGCGCCAGACCGATCGCGCCCAACACTCGCCAGAAGTAGTTCAGAATGGCGCTCAGGACGGCTGGCGGTTGCGGCGTTTGCGGCACGGTGATCGTCGGCGACTCGGGCGGCCGTGGATTGCCGAAGCCTTCGATCACCTGGCCGTTGATGATGGCCCCTTCGTCCCGGATCAGCTCGCCGCCAAAAGTGGCTACATCGCCCTCGACCACGGCCGACGAGCGCAAGTCTACGCGCCCTCCGAAGACGGCCACATCACCGGTGATGCGCCCGTTCACGGTGAGCGAACCCCCCGCTACAGCCACATTGCCGATCACTTCAGCGCCATCTTCGATGACGGCGCTGCCGCCCAGGACGGCCAGGTCGCCGTGCAATTGATCTCCGGCAGCCAAAACATAGTCTTGCCCAACGACAACCTTGCCGCCGTTGCCATCTTGAGCCAGGGCTGGCGCGATGCCGAATACAAGCAGCGTCAGCGCGACGCCGAGGGCAATCAGCAGTCGTTTCATAACCATAACATCTCTCCTCTCTTTTGCGGGTACTTCACACGGCACACTCTCATAACTTTCGCCGCGTGGCGATCATTTGGGGCTGACCGTGAGCTTCCGCGCCTAGCTGGCCAGCGGCATCAGGCGATTGCGCTGCCAGTGCACCAGCTGCGCCCAAATCAACATCACAACCAGGAGACCGGCGCCCAGGGTCACGGACAACACCGGTGTGGGAATTTGCAGCAGGCCGTTGATGAACACGCGTCCGGTGGTCATCAATGGCTGCAGGGTGTGCGCCAGACGCACGGCCACCAGCACCAGTGAACCGGCCCATGCGGGGTGCGCGCTGATCCAGGAAGCGCCCAGAAGCAGCCCAATCAACGCGATGAGGCTCCAAAGCGAGACGGAGCCGGTCAGCAAGACGACGCCGCCCAGCAGCCCATGCCGCGCGGCCTGCTGTCGCTGCAGGCGTTTCTCGAAGCGTTGGGCAAAGCCAGGCGCGGGAGCAACCTGCGGCGCCTGTTCCAGGCGACTGGAAAGGCCTTGCCACAGGTCCCATTCCTGCCGGCAGGCGGAGCAGAGCAGCAGGTGCTCATGCAGGGCCGCCTGCTCTGGCGGCGCCAGTCGCTTATCCAGCGCGAGCGACATCTGTTCTGTTGAGATGTGCGTTTGCATAAGAATCATACCCCTCTGTTGTTCTACAGCACGTGCACCACGCCGCTGATCCGGGGCGCGGTGGTGACGGTGGCTGGCGGCCGTTTGGTCAGATGTTCGGCCATTTGTAGGCGCGCCCGATGCAGTCTTGATTTGACCGCCGCTTCGGTGATGCCCATCACGCTGGCAATTTCTTCATAAGACAGGTCGTGCCAGTAGCGCAAGACGAGCGGCAGGCGATAGGTCGGTTCCAGGCGATCGAGCAAGGCGCGCACCTCATCGCCAACTTCATGCCGCAAAGCTGACTCATCTGGCCGGCCCGTGTCGCCCGCCAGCCATTCCATCGCCGGGTTGTCTTCGATGGAGAGCCAGGTAAAGCGCCGCCGCCGCAGCCGGTCAATGCACTGATGCGATGTGATGGAAAGCAGCCAGGTCGAAAATTTATGGCTGCGGTCGTAGGTCTGCAAGCGCGTATAGGCTTTCAGAAAGGCGTCTTGCGCCGCCTCTTCGGCTTCACCCTGGTTCCCCAACATGCGGTAGGCCAGGTTGTAGACCGGCATTTGATAGGCTTCCACCAGCCGCCCAAAGGCCTGTTGATTTCCTGCCAATGCCTGTTGCAGCCAGGCTTGCTCTTGTTCTGGATTGCTCACATTTCCGTCCTGAGAAAGAAAGACTCAACCGGGCGCCAACTCACCGTGTATCATCCGCTGTGTGATACGCACGACGTGTGCAAAGGTTTCAAACCCGGTTTGCCCTTGACAACCGACGCAGACACGTGTAAGCTACGGTCAGTAAAGTGCTGAAAATTTGGGTTTTTCAGCGGCCTCTCAAGCCCGCGGTTGTCTGGGAGACGAGGTTGACCATGAACGAACTAAACATCAGGCCGCCGGCCGTGGCCGGGCTGTTCTATCCAGCCACGGCTGACGGGTTACGCAGCCAGGTTCAACAGTTGTTGGACAGCGCGGAAGCACGCCCCCTCGATCGCATCCGCGCGCTCATCGTCCCTCATGCCGGTTATCGCTACTCCGGCCCCATTGCGGCCAACGCTTTCAAGGCGTTGGCACCCTTTGGCGACCAGGTTACCACCGTTTTCATGCTTGGCCCCGCACACCATGTCGCGTTTAGCGGTGTTGCGCTCAGCGCCTTTGCCGCCTTTGGCACTCCGCTGGGCGCCATGCTGGTGGATAGCGACTGCTGCGCGCAGTTGCTGGCGCACCATCCCCCCTTTGTCGCCTTTGAACGCGCGCACGAGTCCGAGCACTGCCTCGAAGTCGAGCTGCCATTTTTGCAGCTGGTTTTGCCCACGGCGCGCCTTGCGCCGCTGCTCTTTGGCGATGTGGCCCCGGATGTGGTCGCGCCGCTGCTGATCCCGGTTTTGCAGCAGACTGCGGGCGCCCTGCTCGTTGTCAGCTCTGACCTCAGTCATTATTACCCATACGATCAGGCCACGGCCCTTGATCGTGACTTATTAGCGGCTCTTCTGGCCGGCGACCAGGCGCATGTACGCCGCAGGCAGGCCTGCGGTATGTTGCCTATTTTGACTCTCATGGCGATTGCGCGCCAGCTGGCCTGGTCGCCTCATCTCCTCGATTATCGCAACTCAGGCGATACGGCCGGTAATCGGCGCGAGGTTGTTGGCTACGCTGCGGTTGCCTACACCGCGGCCGAGATGAGCGAGCAGGACGGGGGGAATGGCCTATGATGCACGATAACCTTGCCCTGCATCTCGATCGTCTGACGCAGCCCGCTGCGCTGGCAGAACCATTGGCCGCTAAGCCAGGCTGGGTGCGCTGCTTTGCCTGCGCGCATCAGTGTAAAATTGGCCCGGGACGGCGCGGTATCTGCCAGGTGCGCTTCAACGCGGATGGCATTTTGCGCGCGCCTTATGGCTACGTTGCGGCCTTGCAGTGCGATCCGGTAGAAAAGAAGCCTTTCAACCATGTCTTGCCCGGCAGCCAGGCGCTCACCTTTGGTATGCTTGGCTGTGACCTGCACTGTGATTACTGCCAGAATTGGCTGACGTCGCAGGCGCTGCGCGATGACCGGGCCGGCGCGTTACCGCAAATCATTTCGGCTGAGGAGATTGCGGCGGCCGCGCCGCGCCTGGGTGCGGCGCTCGTTGTTAGCTCGTATAATGAACCGCTGATTACCAGCGAATGGGCCGTAGCTGTCTTCGAGGCGGCGCGGCCGCGCGGGCTGCGCACTGCGTTCGTGTCCAACGGCAACGCCACGCGTGAGGTTCTCACCTTCTTGCGTCCCTGGGTAGATGCGTACAAGATTGATCTGAAGACGATGAACGCGCGGCGCTATCGTCAATTGGGCGCGGTGCTCGAGCATGTCCTCGACGGCATTCGCCTGGTGGTGGAATTGGGATTCTGGCTGGAAATCGTCACCCTGGTCATCCCCGGTTTCAACGACGATCCTGGCGAGTTGCGCGCCGCCGCCGATTTCATCGTCAGCCTGTCGCCCGATATTCCCTGGCATGTGACGGCCTTTCATAAAGACTATCGTATGCGTGAGCCGGACGCGACCACCGTGCGCGACCTCAGCCAGGCGGCTGACATTGGCCGTCAGGCCGGGCTGCGCTACGTCTACGCGGGCAATTTGCCGGGGCGCTTGCAGAATTGGGAGCACACCTTCTGCCCTCGTTGCCAAACGCGCCTGGTGGCGCGACGCGGCTTTTATATTTTGGAGCAGCGGCTGGGGGCCGATGGCCGCTGCCCAACTTGCGGCATGAGCATACCGGGCATCTGGAATAGACAGGGCGGGGCAGGGGAGGCGGTTCAAGGCGCAGCGGCCTGGGGCCGCGGGGCTGAACTCGCGGCGTCAGCGGCGCGCGTCAGCGGCGGCGCTGGTAACCTTTGAGGCGGCGACCGATGCGCGGATGGCGCAGCTTGCGCAGGGCGCGCATCTCCAGTTGGCGCACGCGTTCACGGGTGACGCCCATCAATTCGCCGACTTCTTTGAGCGTATGCACGCGCTCCCCATCCAGGCCATAGCGCAGACGCAGGACTTCGGCCTCGCGTGGTTTCAAGTCGGCCAGGACGGCCGCCACGTCATCGCGCAGCAGGCGCTGCGCCGCCAGCTCGGACGGCGCCAGGCTGTTTTCGTCTTCGATCAGGTCGGCCAGGCTGCTGCCGTCTGATTCGCCCTCGCGGATGGGCTGATCGAGGGAGACTGCCTGCTGGCCCATGTTTTGCAGACGCTGCACCTGGCGCGGCGTCAGGCCCAGCTCGGCCGCCAGTTCGTGGGCCGTGGGCGTGCGCCCCAGGGTTTGCTGTAGATCCTGCGCCACTTTGCGCAGCTTGCGCTCGCGCTCGCCCGCGTGAATGGGCACGCGGATGGTACGACTCAAGTTGGCAACGGCGCGAATGATGGATTGCCTGATCCACCACATGGCATAGGTTGACAGGCGATTGCCTTTGGCTGGATCGAAGCGTTCGACGGCTCGCATCAGCCCCAGGTTTCCTTCCTGAATCAGATCGAGAAAGGGCACGCCCAGGCCCCGGTAGCGTTTGGCAACGCTGATGACGAGCCGTTGATTGGCCTTGATGAGCAGCTCGCGGGATGCATCGGCAATCTGCATCTCCGCGCGCAGCTGGCGTTTGCGTTCAGGCGTCAGATCGCCCTTTTCCAACTCCGCCCTGACAACTTCTCCGTGCGTCACATCGCGCGCCAGCTTGATCTCTTGCTCCGCGGTCAGCAGGGCCGTGCGCCCCATCTCGCGCAAGTAGAGCGCCAACGGATCGGAACCGGCGCCGCCAAGCGCTGTGGTTTGATATTCCTCCTCGCCCTCGACGTCAACTTCGACATCTATCCCCGCGTCCGCTTCGGCTTGTTCAGCCAATTGAATGCCTGCCGCTTTCAGCGCGGCCAGGACATCTTCCCAGCTTTCTGGGTCTTTGTTCGCGTTGGGAAAAGAACGCAAAACATCTTCCAGGGACACCCGATTGTCGCGAACGTGCGACAGAAGAGGCTCTGGTAATTTGAACTGACCGCCCCCGGTAGGGCTTCGGGCCATGCCAACCTCAATCTTCTGTGAATGTATGAACCTGAAATATCACGTTGACTATTTTACCACAAGTCACATGGGGGTTGGCAAATCAGCGCCGCGCCCGTGTAGCCTCGAAAGCGTTCTGCCGTTGGCTAATGATCAGCCATGGCGGCGGGAGCTGGCGCACGCCGCGGGCGTGCATGATCCGCGCTGTCGAGCCAAAGCGTCACCGGGCCATCATTGTGGATTTCAACGAGCATGTTGGCCCCAAAGACGCCGCACTGCACCGGCACGCCCTGCGCTTGCAGCGCTTGCGCAAAGTGCGCCACCAGGGGCGCGGCGCTGTCTGGACTTGCGGCCTGCGTCAAACTTGGGCGCCGGCCTTTGCGCGTGTCGGCATACAGGGTAAACTGAGAGATGACCAACGCGGCCGCGCCCACGTCGAGGGCGCTCAGGTTGAAGCGCCCGGCGCTGTCGCCGAAAATGCGCAGCTGCGCAATCTTCTGGGCCAGATCCGCCGCCGTCGCCGCGCTGTCGCCGTGCGTGACGCCCAGCAGGACAACCAATCCGCGCTCGATGGCGCCCACAGTTTCGCCTTCGACGCGTACCTTAGCATGGGTGACTCGTTGAATGAGTGCTCGCATGATGATCTTCGACCAGTCAATGGGTGCAGAATCGCTTGCAGATTCAATCGCGGTGGACTATAATCAATTCAATCTCAATCTACTGCAAGACCCACGGGCTGTCAAATTGACTCGTGCTGCACCATTTGTACGCCAACAGCAGCGCCCCGTGTACAGGCAAGACAGAGAAAGGCCCAACTATGAGCGCATTAACGACGGAACTCCTCGTTGCCGAGGCAATGGCGGCCGAATTGGCCGATTACCTGCTAGGCGACCGTCTCTTTCGTCAGATCGTTGTGCAAAGCCCCCTGGGTACGCAGCAGCCCAAGATGACCCTGGGCGGCGTGCTCAGCCGTCTGCAGCTGTTGCAATTTCGATCGGCTGCCCTGGCGCCCGAAGAACGCACGCGCGTCGAAGGCCTGGCCAGCGCGGTTGAGGCGGCCCGGCGCACGTACCGCGCGCAGTGGGAGTCTTTTGTGCGCAAAGAAATCAAGAGCAATCTGGATTCGTGGCGCTGGTATATGGATGAATGTTTCCGGCGCGGCGGCTGCGCCAGCACCTACCCGGCCGAGGTGCGTGCGCGTGTGCGCCTGGCCTTGTTGTTTGAGGAGGCCGTCAGCGCCCGCTTCGACATCCTGGCTGAACAGGGCCATCTGCGCCGGCTGGATAGTCAGTTACGCAACGTCTGGCGCGATGGAGCCTTCCTGCTCGATCCGAGCCTGCGCGGCCTGTACCCGGCCGATCGCTACTGGTGGCTGTACGGGCTGCCCAAAGGCGGAGAGGACGACGAATAGGGCCGTGATTCAAGCCAGCTCAGACGGCTGCTGATTTTGCTGCCGGAACCACACGCCCGATTCGGAGATCAACATCCCGGCCAGGATCAAGCTGCATCCCAGCAGGGCGCGCGTCGTCAGCTGCTCACCGATAAGCAAAAAACTAAAAATGGCCGCAAAGACCGGCTCCATCGCAAAAATGAGGGCGGTATGCGTTGGACTGGTAAAACGCTGGGCCATCGTCTGCGCCCAGAAGGCAAATGAGGTGGCCAGGACGCCGGTAAAGGCCGCCGCAAACCAAATCTTGCCCGTTGGCCAGGCCGGGACGCCATCAACCGCCAGCGCAACCAGCCAGCCCAACAGCGCCACGCCGCCAATCTGCCCTGCGGCCAGTGACAAGGCGTCGAAGCGCGGGGCGAAGCGCCCGACGAGCAGAATTTGCGCGGCGAAGGAGATGGTGCAGCCCAGGACGAGCAGATCGCCCGGGGCAATGCTCAAATCACGGTTGAGCGTCAGCGCGGCCAGGCCGATCGTCGCCAGCGCAACGCCGATGATGGCGGCTTTTTTGGGCGGATGCCGCAGAAAAAGCGCAGAGCCGATCGGCACCAGGACCACCGTGATGCCGGTGATGAATCCCGCCTTGGCCGGCGTGGTAAAACGCAGGCCGTAAGTCTGAAAGGCATAGCCCGCGAACAACGTGGTTGCGATGAGTAAACTGGGCAGGATGGCATGCCGACGTTGCGGCTGCGGCGGGTTGCTTGAGGTTGGGGAACGGCTGCGCAGCAGTAACGGCAGGAAGACCAGCGTTGCCAGCGTGAAGCGCAGGGCCAGAAACGTCATCACCGGAAAGGTCGCTACGGCATCCTGGACGGTCACGAATGTGCCGCCCCAGATGGCCGTGACGGCCAGCAGACTCAGGTCTGCGTACCAGGCGCGCAAAGGTTTTGTGCTCAAAGGCGTGGGCTCAGGATGGGTTGCGGCGTTTCGATGGGCGTTCGCAAAGCGTGTCTACAGGAATGACGCCTCCTCCGCGCGTGGTGAGGGTAAGCGGAGGAGGCGTCATTGTTTTGCTTACTGGTGAACGTTGACGACGGTGCCTACCGAGGCCCAGTTGAACAACCATTGGGCATCAGAGGTGCGCAAATTGACACAGCCGTGGCTCATGGGGTGCCCAAAATTGTTGTGCCAATAAGTGCCGTGCAGGCCATAACCGCCGTAGAAGTACATCGTGTACGGGACGCCGGGCAAACGGTAACCTGGCCCGGTCATCGTGGTGGAGCGCAGTTTTATATAAATCTTGAAACGCCCAAGCACCGTCGGCGTCCGGGGCAGACCGGTGCTGACTAAGGTGCTGAAGACAGCCCGGCTGCCTTCGTAGGCCACCAGGCGCTGCGCGCTGATGTCCACATCAATCCAACGTCCAGTAGTCGCTGGCGGGGGCGGCGTGGCGCCGCCGCCGGTACCGCCGCCAGTACCGCCGCCAGAAATGAGCAGGCGCTGACCGACATAAATCACGTTGGGGTTGGCAATGTTGTTGGCGCGCATCAGCTGGCTGACTGTCGTACCAAACCGTGCGGCAATGGAGGCCAGGGTGTCCCCGCGCCGCACGATGTAGCTCCCAGGTGCAGACGCAGGGGGCGCGGCGCTTGGCGGGGCGACGGCGCTGCCGCTGGAGCTTGCGCCAGGAATGACCAGTCGTTGGCCGATGTAAACAAAGTTCGCATTTTTGATGTTGTTGGCGCGCATCAGTGCTGATACGGTGATGCCATAGCGCGCCGCAATGCGTCCCAGGCTGTCGCCGGCGCGCACGATGTAAATGACGCCGCTTTCTTGCGCAGGCCGACTGACAACCGCTTGGTCGGATGTACTCGCAGCGGCCGTGCCGACGCCTGCGAAGGCGCTGACCGCCACCGCAACAATGACTGCGATGAAATACAAACGACGATACATGGTTCCTCCTCCACCCTACTTCGATGATCGTATTCTTGCCCAGCAGCGCCCCCGAGCGGTAGAGATCGTTCTACCGACGCTGCCAGGCAGCAGGGATCTTGAGAGCAGATTATGCTCCACGATCGAGTCCGGTCTAAGTATACCAGAATACGTTGTCATGTACAATCAACAAGACTGATTTTGTATAGTGGCAAAACAGGTTGGCATTGCCTTTCCTCTGTGGTATAATCGCACGGCAGTTTTAGGAATTGAAGGGTGAGAGACATGATTTTTCGTACGATACGCCAGCTGCGCCTGATTTGCCTGCCGCAGATTGTGGTGATAGGGATGTTGGCCGTGATGGGGCTGGGGTTGCCCGCTACTGGCCTGGCGCAGCAGCCTGTAACGCCCGAACAGGTGAACGCAGTCGCCAGGGAACTATGGTGCCCCCTCTGCAACAGCGTGCGCCTGGATACGTGCGAGCTTAAAGCCTGCGAGCAGATGCGCGAGGTCATCGCCGATAAACTGGCGGCCGGCGCCAGTGTAGATGACATCCGCGCGTACTTCATTGCGCAGTATGGGCCGCAGGTTTTGGGCGAGCCGCCCCGCCAGGGTTTCAGCTGGCTTGCCTGGGTGGCGCCGTTTGCCGCCATTATCCTGGCCGCAGTCTGGCTATTTTTCCGTTTGCGCCGTTGGACGCAACGCCCGGCCGCCGCGCCCGCGATGACCGCGGCACCTGCTGATCCTGCCCTATCCGCTGAGCAGTTAAACCGCTTGCAAGAGGAGTTGAAGAAGATTGGCTAACTCATCGCTCGATTCACCGACCTCACCCGCGTCGAACCCGAACAGCCCGGCGCAAAGCCAGGCCCAAAGCCCGGCGCAAAGCCCGGCCCAAGGCCAGGCTGTACGCTGGGCCGTGGTTGGCATTGCGGTTCTTTTCATTGCCTTTTTTGCCTACGCGCTGGTTGCCAAACGCGAAGCGCCGCGCCCCTCCAGTGGTCGGGCGCCCGATTTTGCCCTGACGTTCTTCAAGGACTATCAGGGCGGTTTGGGCGAGGGGGTTGCCCTGGCCGATCTCAAAGGTAAGCATATCGTCTTGAACTTCTGGGCCAGCTGGTGCGATCCGTGCAAAGAAGAAGCCGCCACCCTACAACAGGCCGCCGTGGACTACGCCGACAAAGGCGTTGTCTTCGTTGGCGTAGATTACCTGGACCAGGAACCGGCGGCCATGCGTTACTTGCAGAATTACAAGATCACCTATGCCAACGGCCCGGACCTGGCCAGCCAGATTGCCCGGCGCTATCGAATTCAGGGCGTGCCGGAGACCTTTTTCATCAAAGCCGATGGAACGGTGGATTGGTTCAAAATTGGCCCCCTTTCTGACGCAGAGCTGCGCGGCTGTTTGGATCAATTGATCGGCGGCGGCAGCTGTAAATGAACTGCGCTTGCCCCGTAAAGGAGAAACTCGCATGTTATTAGACTTGGGCTTTCCCGTGCTTGCCCTGGCCCTGGTGGTTGCGATCATTGGCATTGCCCTGGCCTTGCTCGGCGGCCGCCGCGATGATTTGGCGCTTGTCGCCAGCGCGCGTAATGCCGTGTTCGCCGTTGCGGCGCTGGTATTGACGGCTGCCGTCTTATTGTGGATTGCGCTCCTGACCAATCAATTTCAATTCGAATATGTCGCCAGTCACGTCGAGCGCAATCTCCCTGTCTTTTACAAATTCTCCGCGTTGTGGGGCGGACAAGCCGGATCATTGCTCTTCTGGACATTGATCCTATCCGGCTATTCGACCCTGGCCATGATCGGCTTCCGCAATCAGCACCGCCAGCTCATGCCCTACGTCATCGCGACGCTGCTGACCACCACGGCCTTTTTCCTGGTCATCGTGATTTTCGCCGCCAATCCCTTCAAGAAATTAGGCTTTGTGCCCGCGGACGGCACTGGCCTCAACCCGCTCTTGCAAAATTACTGGATGGTGATCCATCCGATCGGCCTTTACCTGGGCTACGTCGGCATGGCGGTGCCCTTTGCTTTTGCCGTAGCCGCCTTGGCTACCAAACAACTGGGCAATACCTGGATTCGATCCATTCGCCGCTGGACGCTCATCCCCTGGCTCTTCCTCTCGCTTGGCATCCTGATGGGCAGCCAATGGGCCTACATCGAGCTGGGCTGGGGCGGTTATTGGGCCTGGGACGCCGTGGAAAACGCCAGTCTCTTACCCTGGCTGACTGCCACTGCCTTCCTGCACTCGATTGTGATTCAGGAACGGCGCGGCATGCTGAAAGTTTGGAACCTGGTGCTGGTTTTTCTGACCTATGAGCTGGTTCTGATCGGCACCTTTATCACGCGCAGCGGCGTCATCGAATCGGTGCACGCCTTTGCCCTCAGCAACGTTGGCCCGATCTTCCTCGGTTTCATCGCCTTCTCGATTTTTGGCTATTTGTGGCTGCTGCTCGATCGTCTGCCTTTGCTGCGCAGCGACAACGAGCTGGACTCCATGCTCAGCCGGGAATCAGGCTTCTTGTTCAACAACGTGGTGTTTGTCGGCATTGCCTTTGCCACCTTTTTTGGCACGACCTTCCCCATGTTCTCCGAGCTGATCACCGGCAACAAAATTTCGGTGGCGGCGCCGTGGTTCAACAAAGTGAACGGGCCGATTTTAGTCGTTCTCTTGATTTTAATGGGCGCCGGGCCGCTGCTCGGCTGGCGCCGTTCTACGCCTGCCACCCTGCGCGAAAACTTTCAATGGCCGCTGCTGGCGACCGTCATCGCGCCGGCGCTGCTTTTTGTGTTCGGCATCCGTGATGCTCTGCCCCTGGTTGGTTTGGCGCTGTGCACCTTTGTCCTGGCAACGATTGTGCAGGAGTTTGCACGCGGGGCCGGGGCGCGCCGCCGCATCACCGGTGAATCGTGGCCGCGGGCGCTCATCAACCTGACGCAAAAAAATCAGCGTCGCTATGGCGGCTACATCGTACACCTGGGCATCATCATGATGGCGCTTGGCATCATCGGCAACACCTTCTTTCAGATGGAAACGCAAGGCACGCTCAAGCGCGGCGAAAGCCTGGCCATCAAGGATTATGTCCTGACTTACAGCGGCCTGCGCCAGGTTCAGCAGCCAACGCATACCGAAGTCCTGGCGCCGCTTCAGGTCACCCGCAATGGCCAGGACATCGGTTTCGTGCAGCCGCAAAAAAACCTCTACTTCAAGACGCCCGATCAGCCTACCAGTGAAGTGGGGCTGCGTATCTTCGCGACCGAGGACCTGTATGCTGTTCTGGCGGGTTGGGATGGCAACGGCGAAAGCGCGTCTTTCAAGGTGTTCGTCAATCCCCTGATGATTTTCTTGTGGTTGGGCGGCCTTGTCCTGGCCCTGGGTACGCTGACCTCGCTCTGGCCCCATACCCAGTCGGTGCGTAAAGCGGCTTCTGTGCCGTCAGCCGTGCAACCCAAGCGCGCGTAGGAGACCTGTCTTGATTACTGCAATTGTGATGGTGCTGATTGCGGCGGTTGTCATCGGCATCGTGGCCTGGCCCCTGGTCAGCGTCAACTATTTCCGGGCGCTGACGGCCAGCGCCGATACCCTGACTGAGCTGACCGTGCAGCGTGATGCGGCGCTGAAGGCTATCAAAGACTTGGAGTTCGACCGCGAAACGGGCAAGGTGTCGGCCGATGACTTCCCCATCTACGACCGCCGCCTCCGTGAGCAGGCCCTGCAGGCGATGCAGGCGCTCGATGCTTTCCAAGCGGCGCAGCGGCCTGCGCTGCAGGCTCCGCGCCCAACGGAGACCGCGGCGTTCGATGACCAGCTCGAGGCCGAGATTGCCGCGCGACGCCAGCGGGTTGCCGCATCTCCGGCCGTTGCGGCCAACCTGGATCAACATCTCGAAGCGGAAATTGCGTCTCAACGCGCTCAGGCCGGCCG
>DAISHS010000097.1:0-12894 GCA_036822415.1 Chloroflexota bacterium | reverse complement strand
CGCGACATGCAGGCGACGGCGGTCAATATGAGCGCCGAGAACATCCCGGGGTGGGAGACATCCGATTCGGTCAACCTGCTTCGTGATTCGTTTGGAAACGCAGGCTCCCTGTTCAAGTACCTCGAAGCCAAGTACCGCAAGACGCATAGCAACACGCCGATGAATATCACTCCAGCCGCGGGCAGCGCAGCCTGGTGGATGGAGAAGGCCAAGGCCGCGGGTGGCCTGACAGGGGTTATGGATTCGCTCATCGGGATCGAAGAGGCTAACGCGCAGATTCGCGAACTCTTCGGCGTCAAACAGGCGAGCAAGACCAAGCCGGACCCGGCCATCGAGGCCACCGACGCTTTGAGCAACGTCCGCGAAAAGCTGGCCGCGGCCCAGGAATGGACCGCTGCTGCCATCGAGGGTGAGTCCAAGGATCGTGTCGGCAAAATCATCGGCGCCATCGCCGTGCGTATCGCCAACCTGAACAGCGCGGCCGAACTTGCCACGCGCACCGCCGCATTCAAGGGTGCCTACGAGAAGTTCGTCGCCGCAGGCAAGACCGATGCGGAAGCGAGCGCCATGGCCGCCAATATCTCCAAGGGTATCTCGGTCAATTTCAACCGCAAGGGTCAGTGGTCGGCGCGGGCCGGTGCCTTGTTCCCGTTCTTCAACGCCTCCGCCCAGGGTAGCGCGCGCCTGGCAGAGACCATCTTCAACAAGAAGATCATCGATGTTCCTGACGGCCAGGGCGGAAGTTACAAGAAGCAGGTGACGACGGTCACCCCGCTCGGGTGGAAGTTGTTGTCAGCACTACCGGCGCTCGGGATGTTGCAGGCCCTGTTGCTCATGGGCTACGACGACGATGAAATTCCGGATGCTGACAAGAACCGCACCTTCATCATTCCGATGCCTGACGGTGGTTTCGTGAAAATCCCCCTGGCGCTCGGGATGAATGTCCCGTTCAACATGGGGCGCGAGGGTGCGGACATGATCTTCCGTCCTGGAAATCGCCTGAAGCACATGACCAACATCTTGATGCAGCCCATCGAGGGATTCAATCCGCTGGGCGGCGCCGGCAACTTCATTCAGACCATCATGCCGGCCATCGCTGACCCGATCGTCGGATTGCTTCAGAACCGTGACGCCTTCAACAGGCCGATCGCCAAGGAAGACATCGACAAGAGCAAGCCGACACCGGGCTGGACCCGGGCCAAGGAAGGTGCCACCGGTCTGTCGAAGAAGCTGGCCTATGGGATCAACTTCCTCAGTGGTGGAGGGGAGTTTGGTATCGGCGCACTCAGCCCGACGCCCGACCAGGTTGATTACACCCTTGGGCAGATCACCGGCGGCCTTGGTCGCGAGGTATCCAAGGGTGCCCAGAGTGTCGCCACGGCGATCAACGCAGCCACCGGCACGCCGCAGGAAGAGACGCCATGGTATCGGGTGCCGGTTGTCGGCCGCCTCTACGGCAACGTCAATGAACCGGGTAACGTGAAGGCGCAAATCTACGCCGACAAGGAGCAAATCAATGCGCTGGACTACGAGCACAAGCAGATGTTGAAGGCTGGCGAGCGCGAACGCGCGGCAGAACTGCTGGCCGAGCATCCGGAAATCAGGCTCAAGTCCAGGATCGACAGCCTGCTCCGCGAGGAAGCCGAGTTGCGCAAGCAGCGGGTCAAGCTGCGCGCCAACTCTGACGTGGAGAAGGTCAATGCGACCAACGCCAAGATCGACGAAAAGCTGATCAAGTTGCGGGATGAGATTCGCAGGGTGAAAGGGTAGGGTCGGCGCCGCTCTGAAAAGTCTGCGCTAATCAGCACAAACTGCTTCTTTCTGCTTCACCGAGGCCGGTTTCGCCTTGATCTTGCGATCAAGGCCAGAGCCTTCCTCTCCACAGGCTGACACGGCAGAGCTTGCCGCATTGTTCTTCAGGTTCATGTGACGAATCATGTCAATGTGGTCGATCATAGCGTTGGCTCCCATTTCCCTGACTCGCGAAGCCGTGCCAACTCTTCCAAATGCGCTTGCAGCATAGTGTTGTTTGGCGAAATGCACTCCCTCAGCAGCGCAGCATCCCGCTTGCGGTCGCGGTCGCGCAGGGCTTCAATTGGCGTCTTTCCGTAGGTCAGCGTCGCGTCGCCAGCCAACTTTTGAAGATGCTGATAGAACTGAGTCGGCGTTGCTGTAAGGCTTTTTGATCCAGCGATATCGCCCAAAGCGCTCCGCATCCGCTCGATCAGCAAGTCACAAGCGGCAGGCGCCTCTACATCGGTCTCCATGACGAGTTCCGCGATGCTGTCCAGAGTCGCGTTGGTCTGTTCAATTACCCACTTTCCCCACCCGGTATCCTCGTCTATCGGGTCATCGTGGGGGCGGGTAAGGTCGTCAGTGAAGTAGGATGCGATGGCGATTGCCAAGCAATCGTTATGCTCGTCAGTGCCAACAGTGATGCTCCCAATCAGGTGGCGCACGTCGATGTTATTCATTCCTTCACCTCGTTCGGTACTGCGACTAGATGGCATTGCTGGCTGCGGGGCAGGTTGCGCTCGCATTCATGAAGTGCATCGTGAGCCCTGTTGACAAGGCTGTTCGGAGCAACGGTAAGGGCTATTGCCATGACGATTCCGCCGATCAGCGCGCCCGCCGCAAACTGGGTCATTGCTGCACCCCAACGATCGTCTTGTCCTCGTCCGGAACGCGCAGCCAGTCTTGCGGCGCCGGCGCGTACAGGTCCTTGTGATACCAGGCGAGCGATTCGCCGTCGTACCATGCCAACAGCTTGATGGTAATCGTTTCTGGCGGTTTCGGCGTGATGGTTTTCGGAATCCGCTTTCTTCCTCTGTAGCTTAGGGATTCCCCCCATGTAACTCCGTTCCATGGTTTCCAGTCGAAGTTGCTAACGTCCTCGCCAGCAATGTCGACTTCAATTTCCCACTTCTTGGACTTTGCCTTTGCAACAGCCTTGATTGTGGGTAGGATCTTCCATTCAGTGTTCATTTGCATAACTCCCACAAGTCGATGCCAAGGACGACCAGTGCCGCGAAGCCCAGGGACATCCCGACGATCCAGTCGAACCGGTCGCAGGCGATCCGGCTTTCGATTCCGGTGATGCGCCGGCGAGCCGGCCTGATTTCAGTCTTCACCCCTTGCCGACGGTATCGGCGAACAGTTCGACGAAGATGAACAGCAGCGCGACGCCGTAGATCGCCAGTTCGAGGACAAGCAGGAATTCGGCATAGCTCATGGCTGGCCCTCCGCATAGGCGGGGATGTAGTGCTCGAAGGTTGCTGGTTCGCACAGACGGTAGGTGGCGCTGATGCGGGCATCGAAGGCATCCCAGCGGATGCTGACGTGGCGGGCGCAGGATTCTGACTTCGGGCAGCCGTCGCCGGTGATGCCTGGCGCGACGCGATCAGCGGACGGCTCGTGGCCGAGGCAGCGGCACATGTCGGTCGGCAGCGGCAGGAAGCTCATTTCGTACCCCGTGCACAGACAAGCAGGAGCGCGGTAAATGCCCATCCGTAAACAACCAGTTCGGCGGCGGCCATGAATTCTTCGAAGCTCATGCCATGCCCTCCAAGATGCCGCGGTGGGCAGTCATGAACAGCCCGAGACGTGCGGTATCTTCCGGGGTCAAGAGGAGGATGGGATCGCTTCCAGAATAGACACTAATCCATCCTTCATTATCGATGGTTAAACGCACCGCCGTCTGATCATCGCGGCCGAAGATGATCTCGTCGGAGCGCGCCTCGGCTGGGGTTTCGTCCAGCTTCGGCGGCTCGACAACGGCCGGGCCCGCGACGGACGAACTTGTTGCAAGGAGGATTGTCGCTGCCTCGTCTGCCGGCGTTATTTCCCCACGGCCGGCTGGGGTGGTGCTCACAACGCACTCGGGTTTTGGCGCCTGATGGCGCCGGTTGAAATCGTGGATGGCCGACATGATGTCGTCGGTTATTGGGCCGATTGCCTGGCATTCCGGGCAGTCGACCGCGAATTCGCCGACGCCTATTTCATTGATCTCGACGTCTTCATGGCCGCAGAACGGGCAGGGGAGAATCGTGATCATGCCGCCGCCACCGGCTTGATCTTGACGGCGATTTTCCACCAGCCGGGCGGGACGATCGGGCTGACGACGATGCGCTTGCCGTTGCCGATCAGGTGCATGCCGCGCTCGGCGGCGGCCTTGGCTACGTCGTCCAGGAAGGCGTCGGCGGGGAAGACGGAAAGCTCCCTATCGGTAGCTTTGCCGTTGGCGTGGCGCTCGGCTACATCGAGCGCGTTTGTGCTGCGCGGGTCGCGCATCAGGTGTTCTACCTGACGGGCGCAACAGACAGAGAACAGTCGGAGATCCTTGTCGTTGGCGGCGTTGTCGATGCACCGCAGCGCCCAGAGCGCGTCGTCCATGCCGTTGCTGGCCACGATGAGGCGGATACTGATCGGATCTGCGTGAGCAAAGCGAATGTAAGTATTCAGCTTGGCGTCTTCATCGGTGAATTCGCGGCCCTGAATGGCTCGGACGACACGGTTGTAGCCATAGACGCAGGCGCCTGCCTTGCGCAAGGCGGGAAGGGTGACGGTGAACTTGTTGGGGGTCATGGGGGGCTCCGGGTGGGTTTGAGCAAGTAGTAACCATAGTTACGCATTAAAGTACGGATGTCAACTATGGTTGCGATTTGAGGCAAAATAAAACCTTTTTTCCGGCTTCGGAAAGGTTGTCGCGTGCTGCCATGCGGATGGCCTTGATGCGGTCGGCCAGTGTTTCTTCACTCATGTAACCATCGTTGCATATTGGTGTGCAACTATGGTTTGCATTTTGGGCGCAACTATGGTTACAATCTGCGGTATGGAACATTCTGACTCCTCGATCATCGATGCACTTGGCGGAAACACGCAGGTCGCCGCGTTGTGCGAAATATCTTCCCAAGCTGTGTCGAAGTGGCGGCGCGACGGAATTCCGCGGGCTCGCCTGATGTTTCTGCGCCTGCTGCGGCCAGACGTGTTTGATGACAAATCCGAGCAGAAGGCCGCCTGACATGTCCACCCTGTCTTCTCCCACCAGCGCCGTCGAACACTCGGACTATCTGGTAACGGATTGCGAGGATGAGAAGGGGCATGAGCCGGCATTCTCTGATCGGCGCGGGCTGTATCGTTCAAGGTCGAATTGTTTGTGCACGTCGGGTGGCAGGCATCCGTGCGGATTGCGCTACTTCGATGCGGCTGGCAACAATCTGGATTCTCCGGAATTCGTCGCTACGGGGGCAACAAAGCAGGTAGGAAAGCTGTACGGCGGCATGGCGCAGGTTATCAGTCGTAATTGTCTGTCTCTCGAACCGTTGCCGGAACCATTCACGGCGCGTCGCGGCTGGTGGCGTAAATGGGCTGAAGCAATCGGCGTGGCGCGTTCTGGGCCATTGGGCGGTATGAATTTGCCTTCGGTGTCGAGGCCGGGTTTTGAGTGTGAATCGCTTGATGCGCCTGAGTTTCTTCCGGCCGGTTCGGTCAAGTGGGTTGGCGTGGATTTTGGTTCTACGGGCTTTCCTTCTTTGCGGCTGGTGATGCGCGATTGGGTGAATAAGCCTCGCTTGTTCGGCGGTCAGCACTGGCGCGGCGAGTGTGCTGCGGTCAAGGGGGGCATTGAGTGCGGGGATGCGCGCGCGTGGCGTGATATTGATGAGTTGTGGGTTGGTTCTGTGGGTAAGAATTGGTGAGCGCGCGCTTGAGGTTGGTCGAATGCCGAGCGGTGCTTGGGGGGGAGTACGACCCCATGCGCGCGGCGTGGGATGAGCGGGCGACCATTAAGGACCGCCGTTTGCTGCTGGCGATGGCCGGGCGCGTATCGGAGCAGGCAAATGGGCTATGCGGTCGGCAGTGGGGCGAACTCACGGGCGAGACTCGGGCGGCGATTGTCGGCGGCTTGCGCCGCTGGCGCGCATGGGCGGATGCGTTGCAATGAGGGATGTGCGGACTTGGCGCGAATGGTCGCAGGTCGATATCCACGCTGCGCGGCTTGATCGCAAGGCGCGGCTTGCGTTGCTGCCGTGGCACTGGTCGCGGCAAATGGCGGGCGAGTACGAGCGGAGCACGAAATAAATGCCTGACTTCATGATTCCTTCTTCGCCGCCGGTCTCCGGACTGGTGGCCCTGATTTTCATCGCGGGAACCTGTCTGGCCTGCGGCCTGATGCGGTTCACCGATTCCGACGACGACGAATGAGCGATCGCGTCGATACCGCCGCGCTGTTGTCCCGCGTCGATATCGTCGCGCTGATCGACGGCTATGTGCCGCTGGTCAAGCGCGGGGCGGAGTACGAGGCGTGCTGCCCGTTCCACAGCGAGGCGACGCCGTCGTTCAAGGTTTCACCGGCGAAGCAGATCTACCACTGCTTCGGTTGCGGCGCCAACGGCGACGCGATCAAGTTCCTGCAGGAATACCAGGGGCTGACCTTTATCGACGCGGTAAAGCAGCTGGGCGGCGAGTCGCCGGCCTCTTCTGTGGCGCGGGCGCTATTGCCGCAGCCAGAGGCACGGCTCCGCACGCCGTGGGTGCCGGTGTTGCCGGCGCCGGCGAATGCGCCGCCGTTTCCGCAGGCGCACGTCAAGCGCGGCCGACCGGAAAAGACATGGATCTATCGCGATGCCGCGGGCGCTTGCCTGGGCATCGTGATGCGCTTCACGACCTCGGACGGCGGCAAGGAGGTCTTGCCGGTGGTCTGGGGTCGCCATGCCGATACTGGTGCCGAGGAGTGGCGCTGGATGGCGTTTCCCGAGCCGCGCCCGCTGTATGGGCTGGATCGCCTGGCGGCGCGTCCGGGCGCCACGGTGCTGCTGGTCGAGGGCGAGAAGTGCGCCGATGCGGCGCACGCGGAATTGCCTGACCTGGTGGTGGTGAGCTGGCCGGGTGGCGGCAAGGCCGACGCCAAGGTGGATTGGGCGCCGCTGGCCGGGCGCAAGGTGATTACGTGGGCCGATTCCGACGCGAAGCGCGTGCCGCTCACCCCGGCAGAGCGCGCGGCGGGAATGGCGCAGGCGGACAAGCCGCTGCTGCCGGAAGCCGAGCAGCCGGGCGTGGCGACGATGGCGCGCATCCGCGAACGCCTCGTTTTACTCGATTGTCGGGTCTGGAACGTGAAATTGCCGCCTCCCGGTGCCAAAACCGACGGCTGGGACGTCGCCGACGCGGTCAACGAGGGTATTTGCGGGGCGGAATTGGCGGATTTCGTGCGTTCCAGCGTCCGTTCAATCGTTCCAGCCGCCGCCGTGCAGTCGAATGAGCATCCGGTTCCGGCACGGGCGGCACGGTCTCCGGTTCCGGCGGCCGACAGCGACCGGAAGCGCTCGGAAAAGCCGCTGCTCATCGATGCCTCGGAATGGCTATCAGAATTGGTGCCGCCGGTGTATGTGGTCGATGGCATCGTCCAGCGCGGTACGCTGTGCGCCTTGACGGCGGTCACGAATCACGGAAAGACGGCGATCTCGCTGACGCTGGCGGTATGCATCGCCACCGGGCGCAAGTTCGCCGGGCGCGAGATCCAGCAGGGTCGGGTGTTGATCCTCTGCGGCGAGAATCCTGACGGGTTCCGCACGCGCCTGACGGCGACGCTGCAGCAAATTGGCCTCGAGCGCGGCGACGTGGCGGGGCTGATCACGGTGCTGCCGCTGCCGTTGGCCATCGGCAACTACGTCGAGCAGATCGTCGAGGAGGGCCGGGCGCTGGGCGGCGAGTTCGCGCTGGTGCTGGTCGATACGTCGGTGAGCTATTTCGGCGGCGACAACGAGGACGACAACCTGCAGGCGCGCAATCATGCGTGGCACCTGCGTGCGCTGGTGGAGCTTCCGGGGCATCCGGCGATCATCGCCAACTGCCACCCGACCAAGAATGCCGACAAGGATGCGCTGCTGCCGCGTGGCGGCGGGGCGTTTCTCAACGAGATCGACGTGAATCTGACGGTGTGGTCGGAAGGCGAGAGCGCGACGTTGCACTGGCATCGCAAGAAGCGCGGGCCGGACTTCGATCCGATCGCTTTCGAGTTCATCGGCATTACGATATCCGAGCACGGCGTGAATGTTCCGGCTGTGGTCGCGGTGCATATAACCGACGACCGCGCCGACCAGATTCACCGCGTGCGCAGCCAGGAAGAGGACCGGCTGCTGCGCGCGCTGTTGCACTTCCCAGACGAAGCCTACCCGTCCCTTGCGAGCCACTGTGGGTGGCCGGGCGAAAGGGCAAAGTCGAAGGTGAGCAGGGTCATGAGCCGGTTGAAGGATGACCAGCTCGTTAAGAAGTACCGCGGCCACTACGTTCTCACTCCCTCAGGGAAGAACGAAGCGGAGCGCATCAGGTAGTCCATCGCATCATGAACCGGCCGTTGGCGTAGCGCCGCGAAAGCTCCGGGGACCCCAGCGCGATGGATTTGAGGTAGTTGGCAGGGCTGTTTTGAAGGGTGTTCCGGCTTGTTCCGCTGTGGGCGGAACGGCTGGAACGGAAGCGGAACGAAAACGCGGAAAGGCATGCGCCATGCTGGTTTGCGACGGTTCGAAGGAAGGAACGGTGAAAACCGGAAATCACGCACCTCCTGGGGGGGTTAGGGGGGGCTTTTTACCAACCCCTTCAGGGTTGGATAAAAAGACCCCCCCTAGAAAGCACTCCGGAAAGGTGAGGCACAACATCGGGCTTATTCCGGAAAACGGACAGTGGGCGCCAACGTGCATGTGGTTGATCGCTTCTTCCCGAGCAGCAAGACCTGCCATTCGTGCGGAACGATCCATCCCATGAAGCTGAGCGACCGTGTGATGGTGTGCGACTGCGGCAACATCATGGACCGCGATCTGAACGCTGCCATGAACCTGAAGAACAATGCGGCAAGCTCTGCCGTGTCAGCCTGTGGAGAGGAAGGCTCTGGCCTTGATCGCAAGATCAAGGCGAAACCGGCCTCGGCGAAGCAGGAAGTAGAGGTTTGAGCAGAAATGCTCAGACGCTACAGAGCGGCTGGAGAAATGACTCCAGAACTCAAACGCGCCCTGCTGCCGCTGCGGCTCCCACGTACTCTCAACCTGCGCGCCCAGCGGATCATGACCGCCGCCTGGCTGCCGTGGCGCGTCTTCGCCGCCGCGGTAGACGGCTATTTAGAAGCGTTTTTTGCTGTCCTTATTCCCCCCCCAAATCCCCGTTCAGAAAAGAATGAAATGACCAAACCACTCTGTATCTACCACCATGGATGTATCGATGGATTCGCCGCTGCCTGGGCCGTGCGCAAGCACTACGGCGACGGCGAAGTGGATTTCCATCCCGGCATCTACGGCGAAGCGCCTCCCGACGTCACCGGCCGCGTCGTCATTCTTGTCGATTTCAGCTACAAGCGCCCCGTGCTGCTGCAGATGTGCGCGCAGGCCGCCTGCGTGCTGATCCTCGACCACCACAAGAGCGCCGCGGCCGATCTCGTTGACCTCCCGGACAACGCCGTGACCGTCTTCGACATGGACCGCGCCGGCGCCATGCTCGCCTGGGACTACTTTCACCGCGACAACCACCCGCCGTCGCTCTTCCATCACATCCAGGACCGCGACCTATGGCAATTCAATCTTGACGGCACCAGGGAAATCACCGAGGCGCTCTACTCCTACCCGATGGAATTCGCTGTCTGGGACAAGCTCATGCCGCGGATTGAGGTGCTGTGGGACGAAGGCGCCGCCATCCTGCGCAAGCACGATGCCGACGTCGATGCCCTGGCGCTCGGCTGCCGGCGCCTGGCCTGGTTTCGCGGCTGCCCGGCGCCGATCGCCAACGTGCCCTACATGTACGCCAGCGACGTAGCCGGGAAGCTGGCCAAAGGCCACGCCTTCGCCGCCACCTATTACGACGACAGCGACGGGCGCCGCTGGTCCCTGCGCTCCACTCCGGAAGGCGCCGACGTCGCGCAGATCGCCGAAGCCTTCGGCGGCGGTGGCCACAAACACGCGGCAGGATTCCGCATGACGCGGGAGGAAGCGATCGACTTCGAGATCCACGGCGGGGTGAATTGATGCTGCTATCCGATTACCACCGCTGCCTCGCCTACGACGTTCCGCACCCGCAGCTCAAGAAGCTCATCGGCTGGTGTGATAAACGCGAATCCTGCGCTCGCGCGCTGGCCCTGCGCAGTGACCAGCCGAACATGCCGGGGCGCGTCATTAAATACCGCGTTTGCGAAGTTGGCAAAGACGACGCCTACATCCCGGTCGGAACGGTAGAAAGCGAAGAATGAGAAACTATCACCGCTGGACCGAAGCCGACGACGCTATCCTGCGCGCCCGCTTTGCCGAACTCATCGCCGCCGAACTCGCCGCTTTGATCGGCGTCGGAATCAAGCAAATCTACTGGCGCGCGCATGCGCTTGGTCTGCGCAAGACGCGCGATTGGGTAATTGAACGCGCCCGCCTGCGGTCACTGCAGCCAGGTCACGGCGGATCTGCGAACTGGTTCAAGAAAGGCGCCGACCCATGGAACAAGGGCCTGAGCTACACCCCTGGCGGGCGCAGCGGAGAGACGCGGTTCAGGGGTGGCGTTCGCCAGGGGCGCGCCGCCGATCTCCGGCCTTCAGGCCGGGGAGGATGTCAAGACAAGCCGTTCTACAAGCGCTGGCGCTCCGAGCACTTGCTGATCTGGGAAGCCGCGCATGGCCCGCTGGAAAAAGGAAAGGCCATCGTTTTCCGGGGTTTCCGGATTTTCCGGTGGACGGCGCGTTGTGCAGAGCAACAAATGACTGATTGAAAGGATGACAGAAATGGAAACACAGCAGCCGCTTTGTGGGTGCGCAATCGCTCCCTGCAATCACGATATTGAGTGGCAAGAACAGATGGCAGATGTCGGCCAGGCGCTGATGGATGCAATCCGCGTTCATGCTTACCCTGGCTGGAGTCCTGCCCAGTGCCCGAGCGAGATTGTGGGCGACCTCCGCAATGAGTGCGATGAGCTGCGAGCCAAGCTGGCTGGTGCTTCGAAGGTTGTTGCATCACTTGTTGAGGTGGCACGAGCGGCGTGGAATGCAGCAGATAACGGTCTTGGCGTTCTGGTAGACAACGGCATTGAACTGCGTGTGTCTCCTGTTGATTTTGACGCGATTTCTGATGCTCTGGCATTGCTCGACATGCTTCCTGACGACAAGCCGGGATTCACTCTGAACGGTCCAGCGCGTGCCGAGTGGGCGCTGCGCAACCTTCTGTGCAACGCAACATGAAAATCAGTCGTCCACCGGAAAATCCGGAAACCCGAAAGAGCAAATGCGCGGCAAGCGCCTCGCACTCGAAAAGCTGGTGAAGGCCGAGAAGGAAAACCGGAAGAGCGAGATTGTTCATGCGGCGCGCGTTGAACTGGTCGGCCACGTTCAAAACCTGCATTCACGCATCGGGTTTACGTGCATCCAGATCGACAGCAGCGTTTTCGGCGAAGCCACCAAAGGCTTGAAGTCTCTCGATTCCATGCGAGACAAGGTGTCGGTAGCCTTGGCAAACGCCAAGATCGAGGCCAGCGCGATCGCCGACCGCATCGAATTCAACCAGAAGCAGATGCAGGAAAAAAGCGCCGCTGTTCTGTTCCCTGACTTCGCCCAGGTATGCACCAAGGCGCCGGACGACTTCGCCGCGCTGGTCGACGTGCGTATTGCGAAAAAGAAGGAGGCCGACGACAGCCTGCTTGCCGCAGAGCGCGAGAAGATCCGCACAGAAGAAGTGGCGCGGGCGAACGCAGAGGCAGTCGCCAAGATCATGGCGCCGGCTCCGGTAGCTGCGGAAACCACGAAAGCGCCAGATCCCTGTCTCGCCAATGATTCAAGGAGAATCGGCCTTGGTGCCTCTGCAAGCAGGCTCATTGACTCAATCTCTGAGATCAAGCGCGTCAAGCTCGGAACAATTTGCGCCCGCCTTGGCTTCACCATGACCGCGGAGTTTGTCGAGTCTCTTGGCTTTCGTCCGGTCGGGCACGACAAGAATGCGAAGCTGTATAGCGAAACGCAGTTCCTCGAAATCTGCGATGCGCTTATCCAGCACATCAGCAAACAAGCAAACGCCGAAAGGTCCGAGTAAGATCACGGGGCGAAAGCGCTGCTCTCCTTCCTCCCCCACCCTGGCGTTTGAAACAGTTGCGCCAAATCTAAGATTCTCTGCTAGAATCTCTTCTTATGGAAAAGAGATACCTGAAAATTGGAGCAGCGGCCGAACTCTTGGGTGTGGCAATCAGCACCATGCGCAAGTGGGAGGTGAGCGGTGAATTGATACCGGCTCGCAAGACCGCCGGCGGAACGCGTTATTACGACGCCAATGAACTGTTGGGTCTTGGCGATGCCGACGCGCCGACGGTTTGCTATGCCCGTGTCAGCAGTGCCGAGCAGAAGCCGGACCTTGAGCGCCAGCACGCGATGCTTGAAGCCTACTGCGCCGCAAAAGGGTGGCGCTCTGAAATCCTGCGCGATGTCGGGTCAGGCATGAACTACCGCAAGGCTGGACTGAACAAGTTGTTGGAAATGATCCTGCGCAAGAAGATGAAGCGACTGGTCATCACGCACAAGGACCAGCTGCTGCGCTTCGGTGCTGAACTGGTGTTCGCCCTCTGCGAGTTGCAGCAGATTGAGATTGTCATCATCCACAAGGGCGAGCAGCCATCGTTCGAGGAGGAGTTGGCCAAGGATGTTCTGGAGATCATCACCGTCTTCAGTGCCCGTCTCTATGGCGCTCGCAGCCACAAGAACAAACAAATCATCGAAGCCCTGAAGGCCGCCATCCCAGATGCTCCGCGTTCATAAGATCAAGCTCGACCCAACCCAAGCTCAGGCGATCTACTTCGCCCGTGCCTGCGGTGTCGCTCGCTTCGCCTACAACTGGGCCTTGGCTGAGTGGAAGGCGCAGTACGCCGCAGGCGGCAAGCCGAGCGAGATGA
>DAISHS010000096.1:0-13063 GCA_036822415.1 Chloroflexota bacterium | reverse complement strand
CTATCCACTATGCACTTTGCACTTTGCACTCATCATTCATCGTTCATCATTCATCGTTTTGCACTGAGGATGCTCACTCCACTATCCACTATGCACTTTGCACTTTGCACTCATCATTCATCGTTCATCATTCATCATTCACAACTGCCCCGTATCTCCCCACTTTGCCAACAGCGTCTGGTAGGCCGGGTCGGCGTAGCGGGCGGGCAAGAACCAGGCGGCGTGGGCGGGCAGCGCCTGGCCGCTGATGTGACGCGCCAGCAGATCGCCGGCCGCCGGGGCTGCCATGATGCCGTAGCCGGAGAGCGCGCCGATGACAAAGGCGCCCCGCGGGCCGCAGGGGCCGATCAGCGGGCGGTTCTCCGGCGTTTTGGTGTAATAACCGCCGTCCAGGCTGGGCCTGGGCGCGCGGCCAAAATAGGCGCGCAGCCCTGGCAGCATGGTGGACAGTCCGCGCAGCACCAGATCGGGGAAGGCGTCATCCAGCGGCGTCGGCAGCACCAGCGGCGCCGGGCGTGCGTGATAGTCCCACAGCATCAGCAGAATGGGGCTGTCGGCCGGGCCGTCGGGCCGGGTGTGCACCCCCGCGGCAAACTCGTCCAGCAGCCAGCGCGTTTCTTCTGACTCCGCCAGCCAGGCGCGCTCTTCATCGTCCCAGGGCAGGCGCTGCGGATCGGCCCACACCAGGAACGGCGCGTGGCGCGGCACGACGCCGAGATGATCGCTGAAGGCCATCTTCAAATGGCGCTCGCAATGGACCGGCAGCTCGACGCCCAGCTGGCGGGCGACCACGTCCAGCAGTGGGCCGGCCGCGTTGACGAATATCGAGGTTGCAATCTGCGTCTCGCTCTGCGCCTGGCGCACGCGGACGCCGCAGACCTGCCCGCCGCGCAAGTCAACGGCTTC
Organism: Chloroflexota bacterium; assembly: GCA_036822415.1. GTDB lineage: Bacteria > Chloroflexota > Anaerolineae > SSC4 > Amarolineaceae > Amarolinea. The sequence goes on along the minus strand of DAISHS010000096.1, from coordinate 12,157 downwards.
CACCCGGCCGGAGAGCAGACGGACGCCCAAGGCCCGCGCCTGTTCCAGCATCAGCATGCCCAACAGCTGCGCGCTGAACCAGCCGCAGCGGCGGGCATGGAGCACCGCCAGCACGTTGGACGCCAGGTAGGGGAAATGTTCCCGCAGCAGCGCGCGGTCGCTGATCAGATCGGCGCCGTCGGGCTGATTCTCGAAGCCGGCGGCGGGCGCGGGCTGGTAGGCGGAGCGACCCGCGCCAGCGGCGTGCTGGCGCAGCGGCCCGGCGCCCAGACTGGAGGCTGCGGCCGCGGCTTGCGCCAGGCGGTCAACCTGCTGCGGGTCGGCCGTGGCATACAGGTAGCCGCGCCGGTTGAGATGAAAGGCGTTGGCCGTCGCCCGCGCCAGTTCATCCAACCGGTCAATGCTGTGATTCATCAGGCTGACCATGGCGTCGCCCGGCCCCGGCCACCAATTACGGTAACATTCGGTGGACTTGTCGCTGGTCAACGAAAGCGGCGGGCGTTCGTCCACCAGCAGGACATTGCTTAGCTTGTAGCGCGTCGCCAGATAGAAAGCGGTTGCGATGCCGGCAATGCCCGCGCCGCAGATGACCACATCAGCCTGTAATTTTGTCATCGCCTGGCCTTTCCTGCTCGCTGCCGTCGCCCTCGGTCGCGGCCACGCGGCCCTCGGTGACGTGCAATCTGTGCGCGCGCTGGCGAAAATCGGGCGTGAAATCATCCCAGTCGGTCGTGGTGATCAGAGCCTGGGTGACGCCATCCAGCGCCTGCAGCAGGGTCGCGCGCCGGAATTCGTCCAGTTCTGACATGACGTCATCCAGCAACAAGACCGGCGGCTCGCGTGTGGTCTGGGTCATCACCTCGACCTCGGCCAACTTGAGGGCCAACGTGGCGGTGCGCTGCTGCCCGCGCGAGCCGTAGGTGCGCAGATCACGTCCCTGCACCAGGAAGCGCATGTCGTCACGATGCGGGCCAAGCAGCGTCATGGCCGCGGCAATCTCACGGCCCCGCACCGCTTCCAACTGCGCCCGGAAAGCCTCGGCAATCTCCCGCGTCGAGTGCGCGGCGTAAGGCGTGTGCCCTTCCGTAATCACATCGTAAGCCAGGGCCAGCTGATTGGCGACCTGGGCCGGATCTTGCGCGGGATCGACACTGGGGAGGTATTCCAGATAAAGGCGTTCGCGGCCATCGGTGAGCGCGCGCTGGCGCTCGCGGGCGGCCATTTCCAGCCCGCTGATGAACCACTGGCGCCGCTGCATTAGGTGTGCGCCCAGCTTGACCACCTGGTCATCCCAGAAGCTCAGCTGCTGCGCGTTGCCGCCGCGCTCGCGCAGCTGGCGCAGCAGCGCGTTACGCTGCTGAATGACCTGGTTGTAGGTGCTCAGAGAGCGGCAATAGTCCGGCTCGATCTGGCACAGGGCAATGTCCAGGTAGCGCCGGCGCACGGAGGGCGCCCCGTTGACCAGCTCGATGTCTTCGGGCAGGAAAAGCACCACCCGCAGATGTCCTACCAGGTCAATGGCCCGCTGCACCACGCCGTTGATGCGGACCCGTTTGCCGTAATTGGCCGTTGATCCATTGCTGGGCGCGAGGATCACATCAATCTGTTCGGCGGCCGCGCCGGGCGCGGTGTGGCGCACGCGCCCCTGAACGCGCAGAAAGCGGTTGGCATCTTCACGCGCCAGCCAGTTGACCAGCTCTCGCTCCACCCCGGCGTGCGGCGATTTGCTGGTGGCCAGGTAATAGACGGCCTCCAGCAGGCTGGTTTTGCCTTGCGCGTTCGCGCCCTGGATCAAGGTCAAGCCATCGCTCAACACGAGTTCCAGCCTCACATAATTGCGAAAATTGGTTAGCGAAAGGGATGTCAGATTCACGCTGCGCTCCAAAGCCAGATTATAAGACGGCTGGCCTGAAAATGGAAGTTAGCCGCCGTGTTACGATTACCCCGGCGTATGCGTCAAAGAAGAGTCTGCGCTTATCAACGTTCAGGGTGATTTTATGTCCGCCCTGGCGCGGTTCCCTGACCGCTGTTTTATTCATGCCCCACGGAGGCATCATGGACAAGCCTGCCAAGCTTAGCCCCGCGCTGCTTTTGGGCGCCCGGGCGGCGCCTCATTCTGAAGAACGCGCGCCGCGCCTGCGCCCCAACCGGGATCACAAGGCGCTGCCGGACGCGCCGGACACGTGCCATCTCTGCGGCCAGCCAGCCAGCGCGCGCTGCCCACAGTGCCGCCTGGCCGTTTGTGAAACGCACCAGGAGCCGTTGGAGCCAGAGCTGGCGGCAATTTTTGGCGCGTGGGCTTGTGTTGACTGCGCGGCCCGCAGCCGCGAAGAATTGGCCTTGGATCGGCGCCAGTGGGAGCGCAAGCGCCGGGGCGATATAGATTTTCGCACCTGTGCGGTGTGCGGTCAGGAGTTCAGCCAGGTGTTGTTGGCCTGCAGCCAGTGCGGCAAGCGCCTGTGCCGCGCCCATCGCACCCGCTACCGCAAACGCTTTCGTTTCGGCCAACAGCCTGGCGCTCAGACCGGCGGCTGGTATTGGGACTACGACGTGCGTTGCCCCGATCACCGCCTGTCCGCCTGGGCGGCGCGGCTCAAGGGCTGGGCGCTTGACCCGACCAACGCGGCCAACGAAGATCGTATGGATGAGGGCCGTGGGGACGAGAATCGTGAGGATGAATGAAAATTGACTCTGCGAACGAACAAGACGCCGTGTAACAGACTGCCTGTGCAAAACGTCACTAAGTACAATTCTGTTTGTGCGGAGAACGCATGATGAATCCGACACAGCCCAACGGTTTGTGGATCGAAACATCCGACGCCGCGTTGACCTGTCAGTACGTGCGTGAACATTTGGAATGGATCGTGCCCTCGGCGACGGACGGCCCGGCGCATGATGAGGCTATTCACCATTTAATCACTCATCTTGCCGCCTGTCCAGCTTGCTGGCGCGCATACGAGGATTTGTGTTGGCTGCTGCGCGTGGTGGAGCAACGGGAATTATCTGAGCCGCCCTTTTATCCACAGCCTGATCTGTCATTTTTGTCTGGCTGCGCTGCTCAGGAGGCGGACGAGTGGCCGTCAGATTTGGCTTGCCTGGCCATGGGGGCGTAGCCATTGGCCGTAAAGACAGCCTTGATTTTCTGGCGGGCGCGCAGGTAGGTGATGCGTTCATTGCCGCGGGAAATGCCCAGCGCGTCGGCGATTTCTTCGCTGCTGCGTTCGTAAAAAAGCCGCCCGATCACCACGCTGCGCTCGCTTGGCGTCAGTTTTTGCATGGCTTGCATGAGAAGGGCCAGCACATCGGGCATGCTGTCGGGGACCGTGGGCTGCTGATTCTCCGTCACCTCCGTCTTGGCTTGCCACGGGCGCTCATGCCGCAAGCGATCGCGCAGTTTGTTTACCGCGATGCGCGTGACCCAACCGAGAAAGGGCCCTTCACCGCGGTAGGTGTCCAACTTGCGCCAGACCTGAACCAGGGCCTCTTGCGCGCACTCTTCCGCCAGCGCGAGCTGGCGTTCGATGGGCAAGTCTGCCAGGCGGCGCGTGCAAAAATTGTAGGTTATCTTGTACAGATAACGCCACAGCAGTTCGTAGCTTTCGGTCCGCTGCTCACGCAGTGATTGCACCCATTCCTGGTTTGTCGTAGCTCCAACGGCCTGCTCTGCTGCCATAAGCGCCTCATGGTCTGATTATAGCACAAGCGCGCGGGATTGAGTCGGGGAATTTCAATGGTGGGGCATCGTTCATCGGCTCCCGTGCGCAATGCCTCTGGTTGAGGCAACTTTTAGCCGACGGGCATCAGAGAAGACGCACAACCCCGTGGATCATCGCGCGCAGATTGATTCGATCCCGGCGTGAATCAGCGCAGCGGCGCAGTCTATCTTTTCTATAAGGATAAGGCCTTGCTCAGCTTCTTGCATCCCCTGGCGTGATTTGCCCGCGTTTGCTCCTCGCATTTATTTGGTAAACCATGATCCCTGTGTTACAATCCCCGTTTGGGTTTTCAACCCATATCAAACACGTTTCTCTACCTAGTTGCACGACTGGAAAGACGGCTATCGGGGTGCCTGCGGGCTGCACCGGGTCTGGTAGCTGGAGTTGAGGGACGGACGACTAAAACCAATTGCGAAGGAGAGTACACCAGTGGCAGTCATTTCGATGAAGGCGCTACTAGAAGCTGGCGTCCATTTTGGTCACCGCACGCGGCGCTGGAACCCAAAGATGAAGCCGTATATTTTTACGGAACGAAACGGCATTCATATCATTGACCTGCAGCAGACGCTGCACCGCCTCGAAGAAGCCTATGCCCTTGTCCGCGACACGGTCAAAGATGGCGGCATCGTTCTCTTTGCCGGCACCAAGAAGCAAGCCCAGGAAACCATTCACCAGGAAGCTGATCGCGCGGGGATGCCGTTTGTCAATCAGCGCTGGCTGGGCGGCACCCTGACCAACTACCGCACCATTCGTCAGCGGATTGATTACATGAGCAACATCAATCAGCGCAAGGCCCGCGGCGAGCTGGACCGTTTACCCAAGAAAGAAGTTCTGGACATCGAGCGCGAGATGATCAAGCTGGAACGGCGCATCGGCGGCCTCAAGACGATGATGCGCCCCCCCAACATCCTCTTCGTCTCTGATACGCATCATGAAGAACTGGCCATCAAGGAAGCCCGCACGCTTGGTATTCCGATCATTGCCATGGTGGATACCAATTCGGATCCGGACCCGATTGACTACCCGATCCCGTCGAATGACGACGCGATCCGCGCAATCAAGCTGATTGCGGGCAAGATTGCCGATGCCGTCATCGAAGGGCGCCGTCTGCGCGAGGTGATCGCAGCTGAGGAAGGCTCGGAGGATGTCAGTCAGGCCGATACGCTCGACCAATACACCAGCCAGGATGCCATTGATCGCCTGAAGGGTGGTTTTGCTGATATGGAAGCCGGGGCGAACACGGAAGACCTGGCCGCGCTCGATATGGACGATTTTGCCGCTGACTTTCCTGTAGATGAAGACGACGCGGAATAACGAGGAGGAATAGTTGTGAGTATTAGCGCTGATATGATTAAGAAGTTGCGCGAACTGACTGGCGCGGGCGTGCTTGATTGCCGCAAGGCGCTCGATGCGGCGCAAGGCGACATGGATAAAGCAGTTGAGATTCTGCGCGAGAAGGGCCTGGCCGCAGCCGCCAAGAAATCCAGCCGCGAGGCTTCCAATGGCATTATTGGCAGCTACGTTCACATGGGCGCCAAGATGGCAGCCCTGGTCGAAGTGAATTGCGAGACCGATTTCGTGGCCCGCACCGATCAGTTCCAGGGGCTGGCGCGTGATTTGGCGATGCAGGTCGTTGCCGCGCGCCCGCTCTACGTGCGCCGCGAGGATGTGCCGGCAGAAGTCGTTGCGCAGGAAAAAGAGAAATATCTCGAGCAGCTCGAGGACGCAAACAAGCCCCAGAGCGTGGTGGATCGCATCATCGAGGGCAAGCTGGCCAAGTTTTACGAAGAAACCTGCCTGCTCGAACAGTCTTTCATCAAGGATGACAGCGTCACCGTGCGCAGCTTGTTAACCGATATGGTGGCGCGCTTGGGCGAAAACATCGTCGTGCGCCGCTTTGTCCGCTTCGAACTAGACAACTAGGCAGTGGAATGATAAAGGACAGCAACCAGGCTGTGAGCTGGTGAAAGACAGCAACCTGCTGCTGTCCTTTGTCATCCAAACCCGCTAATTTTTTCTACCGCACCCACAGACGTGCAGCCAGGTTTTCAGAACAAGGGAGTTTCTGTCATGGTCAAAGACGTGCTTCATGACACGACCGAACGCATGCACAAAGCCGTAGAAGCATTGCGTGAGGATTTGAAAAAGGTGCGCACCGGGCGCGCCTCACCGTCTCTGGTTGAGAGCCTATTAGTTGAATATTATGGCATGCCTACCCCCCTGCAGCAATTGGCGACTATCAACGTCCCTGAGCCACGCTTGATTGCCATCAAGCCCTTCAATTCCAAAGATATGAGCGCAATCGAACGCGCCATCCTGAAGTCCGACCTGGGCTTGAACCCCTCGAACGATGGTCAGATCATTCGTTTGATTATCCCACTGCCGACAGAAGAACGTCGGCGTGAGCTGGTCAAGGTCGTGGACAAACGCGTGGAGGAAGCTCGCGTGGCGGTGCGCAACATCCGCCGCGATGCAATCGAGGACCTGCGTGAATTTGAAAAGGAAAAGTTGATTTCCGAAGACGATCTGCGCCATGGTCGTGAGGAAATTCAGCACCTCACCGATCGCCACATCGAACAAGTAGACAAGACCGGCCGCGACAAAGAAGCCGAAGTCCTGGAGCTGTAAACGGGATTTTGTTGCCGGCTCTCGCGGCATCGAGAATGATGAGACTACGCCCATGACCAATGGCTCCTCATTGAGCACCCCAGCCAGTTCTACGTTTGCGCGCGTCCCCTATCATGTTGGCGTTATCATGGACGGCAACGGGCGTTGGGCGCAGGCGCGTGGCATGCCCCGCTTGATGGGGCATCGCGCCGGCGTCAATAACATTCGCCGCGTGTTGGAAGCCGCCGTCGAGTTTGGCGTCAAGGCGCTGACGATCTACGCCTTTTCTACCGAAAATTGGGCGCGCCCGCCGGCCGAGGTCAGCGGCTTGATGAAGCTGGTCGGCGAAAGCATCCGCCGTCAGCTGGCGGAATTGCACGCCAACGGCGTCCAGATTCGCCACAGCGGTCGCCTGGCCGGGATCGAGCAGGGCTTGCAGCAGCAAATTCGTGATGCACTCGATTTGACCAGGAACAATCAGCGCATCATTCTCAATGTGGCTTTCAACTACGGGGGGCGCGCCGAGGTGCTTGATGCCGTGCGGCACATCATGCAGGATGGCCTCAGGCCAGACGACCTTTCAGAAGAGGTTTTTGCTCGTTACCTCTACACGGGCGGCTTGCCTGATCCTGATCTCATTATCCGCACCGGAGGTGAGTACCGTTTGAGTAACTTCCTGATTTGGCAGGCTGCCTATGCCGAGTATTACGCGACGCCGACCTTTTGGCCTGATTTCGACAAGGAAGAACTACGACGGGCCTTGCAGGATTATGCTGACCGTGATCGGCGTTTTGGCAAGGTCAAGTCAACATGAGCTGGTCGAACCCGACATGCCCACTACCAGGCTGACATGCTGCGCGATCGTTTCCTAAGCGCCCTGGTTTTGGCGCCCCTCGTCATTGGCCTTGCCTATCTAGGGGGCCTTTGGTTTTTGGGCTTGATCTTGTTGGTTGGCGTTCTGGCTGCTTGGGAGTATTTTTTACTCTTGGCCCAGGGAGGGCATACCCCGCTGCGCTGGCTGGGCCTGGCGGCCGTTGTCATCATCATCGCCGAAGCCCACTGGGCGCAAGGCTGGTCTTTACGCCTGGTGTTGACAGCCTTGATTCTCGTCTCTCTGTCGGCCGCGCTGTTTCGCACGACTCACGCACCGGTCACCGATTGGGCCTGGACGCTGGCCGGCGTCATTTACTTTGGCCTGTTGCTCAACCACTTTGTCGCCCTGCGTAATCTGCCTTCTGGCTTGCAATGGCTGCTGCTGGCGCTCCTGCTGACCTGGATCACCGACACCGGCGCCTATTTCAGCGGCCGCGCCCTGGGCAGGCACAAGCTCTGGCCGCGTCACAGCCCCAAAAAGACCTGGGAGGGCGCGCTTGGCGGCTGGTTAGTCGGCGTAGTCGCCGGCGCGTTCCTGGGGCCGTGGCTGGTGGGCCAATCCTGGTGGGCCGGCGCGACCCTGGCCGGCCTGGTCTGCCTGATTGCGCCGTTTGGCGATTTGGCCGAGTCTATGGTCAAACGGCAAATGGGCGCCAAAGATTCAAGCCACCTGATTCCCGGCCATGGCGGCGTGTGGGATCGGATTGACAGCCTGCTGTTCGTGGTTCCTGTGGTTTACTATTGGGCCAGCCTGATCGGCGCTTCGTAGCGTCAGGGCGGCTCAGCCAGATTTTTGCGCAGAAGCCACCTGCGGCGCCCTCGATCATCAATAAAGTACAAAAAAAGAAAAAGACTACTTGACGTTCTGTGAACAAAATGCTATAATCATTTTAGCGCAAAATTTGTGTGTGTCGCAGCGTTCTTATAAGCTAATTTTTTGAATGGCCTCTTGTGCTGCGACAGGTCGAGCGTCCTCTAACTTGCCAATAGATGCGGAGCGATTTGTCCCGCTTATGCTCTCGAGGACGCCCCCTCCGTGGTGTAATTATCCCTTGATTCATGCTGAGAAGCCCCTCGTGGGTTCGGCTCCCATCTAAGTTATGCTTTTGCACCAACCGTGATCAAGTGCGCAATCCAACTTTGCGAGTGCGTCTTTGCTACGCCCCGCAACAACCGTTATCCTGTTTTATGACCCAAACGGGCCATGTCGCGGATGTCGCCCCAGTGACATGGTTCGATCTTGTACGTTGCCCTCTGACAGGCTGCAGCGACTTTCGTGAATGGAGACTCCGACCGTGAACTTTGCTGATCTTGAAAATTCAACCCTTGAACAACTCCAAACAATGGCGCGGGAGATGGGGCTGACCGGTTATTCGCGCCTGAAAAAACATGACCTCATTATGGCCTTATTGCGCGCCAATGCTGAGCAGCAAGGCTATATTTTTGGAGGCGGCGTGCTCGAGATTGTCCAGGATGGCATCGGCTTCTTGCGCGCGGAACATCTTTTGCCTGGGCCAGAGGACGTCTATGTCTCCCAGTCGCAAATCCGGCGCTTTGGCCTGCGCACTGGCGACCTGGTGATCGGCCAGGTGCGGCCACCCAAGGATACCGAAAAGTATTTTGGACTGCTCAAGGTCGAGGCGGTGAATGGCCTTGACCCCGAAGTGGCCAAGCAGCGCCCCGTTTTCGAGCGCCTGACGCCTATCTTTCCTGACAGGCAGATGACCCTGGAGACAGAGCCAAACTTGCTTGCCACGCGCCTGATTGACATGACCGCCCCCATCGGCCGCGGCCAGCGCGGCCTCATCGTTTCGCCGCCGAAAGCCGGTAAGACGACGATTCTCAAGCGCATTGCCAATGGGATTTCTATCAATCACCCGGATGTTCATCTGATGGTGGTGTTGATTGGCGAGCGCCCTGAGGAAGTGACCGACATGGATCGTTCAGTCCAGGCCGAAGTGGTCAGCTCCACCTTCGATGAACCGGTCACCAACCATGTGCGGGTGGCAGAGATGGCGCTGGAGCGCGCCAAGCGCCTGGTGGAAGGCAAACGCGATGTCGCCATTCTGCTCGACTCGATTACCCGTTTGACACGCGCCTATAACCTGACCGTGCCTCCCAGCGGCCGCACGCTCTCTGGCGGTATTGATCCGGCCGCGCTCTATCCGCCCAAGCACTTCTTTGGCGCAGCCCGCACGATCGAAGAGGGCGGCAGCCTGACCATCATCGCAACCTGCCTGGTTGACACCGGCTCACGTATGGATGATGTGATTTATGAAGAGTTCAAGGGCACCGGCAACATGGAAATGATACTCAGCCGTCGCCTGGCCGAACGCCGTATTTTCCCGGCTTTCGATATCGAACGCTCTGGCACACGTCGCGAAGAACTTCTGCTCGATCCGGAGACCCTGGCGCGGGTCTGGACGATGCGCCGTATGTTGGATGCCATTGGCGGCGGGCCAGATGCCATCATTCCGCTGTTGGAGCGGATGGCCCGCACACGCTCGAACAAGGAATTCCTGGCGACCCTGCACAAAGAATCGCTCTAGAACTTCCTGCCGCCAGATTGGCAAGGTTCCAGATTATTATGAAATTTCATTCATGCGGCGCGGTGATTTTGCACTTTCTGCGGCCAATGGTATAATTTTTTTAATGTGGCTCGGCTCAAGGGCTGTTACCACGTATACCCAGCGACATCACCCCAAAAAATCTTCCCTCGCTCGTCAAAGATCGTAGGGTGGAGATGGGAAAGAATGCCAAAACAATCGCATAGTGCAACTGCCGACACCGATGCCTTACCCGAATCAACCGACGGCGGTGTAATACCCAAACAAATCGCCAATTTATGGCGTGGGCTTGGGTCACAAATGGGTCGCCCACCCGAAGCGGCTTCAATCATCCGTCTTGCGTCACACCTGGCCTTGCTGTTGGTCGCGGTGCTTGTTCTGGCCCTGAGCCGTGTTCAATTGCCGCTCTGGGATTTACCCACCGACGCGTCCGCATCCATCACCGCTGACACTGCCAGCGCAGAGGGTGACCTGGAGGCACGCGGCGGCAACAACTTTTTTGGCCGCGACACCCTCATCCGTAATGCCGTTCCTTTCACGCAAATTCCAGATCGCCCGCGCCTCGATGTCATCACCTATACCGTCCAGCTGGGCGATACGGTTTTTGACCTGTCGCAGCGTTTCCGTATCTCCCCGGAAACGATCTTGTGGGCGAACGCCAGCCTCGAAGACAATCCTGACCTGCTGCGCCTGGGCCAAAAATTGGTCATCCTGCCGGTCAGCGGCGTCTACCATCAGGTTGTCAAGGGCGACACCGTCACCAACATCGCCAAGAAGTATAAAGTACCGGCGAGCGTGGTGGTTAGTTATGCCTGGAATCAGCTGACCGACATCAATCAACCATTATCCATTGGGCGTATGTTGATTGTCCCGGGCGGCGAAAAGCCCTACGTGGCAAAGGTGGTTAGCTATGCGGTAACCGCGCCAAGCGGGGCGCGCAAGGGTACCGGCGCCTTGCTGTGGCCGATTCGAGCGCAAATGTCGCAACGCTTCTGGAGTCGCCACCCTGGCATTGACCTGGCCGCGCCCGCGGGCACTCCGGTCAAAGCGGCAGACGCAGGTTACGTCGTGGCGGCCGGTTGGAGCCCTTACGGTTATGGTTTCCATGTGGTGATTGATCACGGCAATCAGATGCAGACCCTGTATGCCCACCTGAGCAAGTTCAACGTCAAGGTTGGAGATTCTGTCACGCGTGGGCAGGTGATTGGCAACGTCGGCAGCACGGGCAATTCAACCGGGCCGCACCTGCACTTCGAAGTGCGTGTGCGCGGCGTTCATCGCAACCCGTTGACCCTGCTGCCCTAAAATAGCCCCAATCGCCGCTCAATACGAAACGACCTGCTCTCTGAGCAGGTCGTTTCGTATTCCAGAGGTTATTCCCCGCCGGCTTGCTGCGGCTGTGCGGCTACTGGCGGCCCGCCCGTGACCGCCGGCCGTGGCGTTTGCTTACGGCGCCTGGCCTGACGCCACTGGCGGACGCGCTGCGCCACCGCCGGGATGCGCAGCGCCAACAGGAGGCCAACGATCGCGCCGTAGAGCAGCGGCAGCCGGATGTCTGCTTTGACCAGCCAAACGTAGTGCACGATGACTAACAGCGCCGCAACGTAGACCCAGCGGTGCAGAGCCTTCCAACGCTTGCCCAAACGCCGCATCCAGCCTTTGGTTGAGGTGACGGCCAGCGGGAGCAGCACCAGGAAGGCGGCAAATCCCACCAGCGCGTAACGTTTCTCGAAAATCGCTTCTTTGAGAAGCCCGGCGTCGAAGCCGTAGTCCAGACCAACAAAGGTTAGGAAGTGCAGCGTCGCATAGAAAAAGGCATATAGCCCCAGCCGGCGCCGCAGCGGCAGCAGCTCCTTGAGGGTGAAAGCCGTGTACAGCGGGGTGATCGAGAGGGAGAGCACCAAAAGCACCAGGGCCGTTTGTCCCGTGCGTAAGGTGATGTCCTGGATGGGGTTGGCCGTCAGCCGGCCTTGCCAGGCCAGAAACAGAATGACCGCCAGCGGCGTCAGCGCGGCAAGATGGGCGCCCCATTTGAGCAAGCGAGTGATCACGTTTATCTGGCCTCAATAAAACCGGCGCAAGTCCATATCGGCGTACAGCGATGCCACCTGTTCGGCGTAGCCGTTGAAGGGCAGCGTCTTACGCCGCGACAGCTCGCCAATGCGGCGCTCGCTGGCTTGCGACCAGCGCGGGTGGTTGACATTCGGATTGACATTGGCATAGAAACCATACTCGTTCGGCGCGGCCGCCATCCACAACGATGTCGGCTGCTCTGCCACCAGGTCAATTTTAACGATAGACTTGATAGACTTGAAACCGTACTTCCACGGGACGACCACGCGCAGCGGCGCGCCGTTTTGCGGCAGCAGCGTCTTGCCGTAGAGGCCAGTCGCC
>DAISHS010000095.1:0-13076 GCA_036822415.1 Chloroflexota bacterium | reverse complement strand
GATCTACACGAATTACACCGACACAGTCGCCAGCGCGCCAATCAGGTGGGACAAGACATCAGACCTCTCATTCAGCGACAATGATACCCCCTTGACCCTGGCGCTGGGTGATCTGAACAATGACGATGCGCTCGACCTGGCGGTGGGATTCGGCGACCGCAGCGGCAGCGCAGCCACGCGCAACCGGGTGCTTTTCAACGATGGTCAGGCGCGCTTCAGCAACGGCGATGTGCAGTTCTTCGGTTCGGGCGCCGACCGCACCTACGCCATCGCCCTGGCCGACCTCGATAACGATGGCCGTCTCGACTTCATTGCCGCCAATCACCAGGAGCGGCATCGCATCTACTTTACGCAGTCGAGCGGGCCACAGCTCGTCTTTGCTGGCAATCCGGGAGGGCCGCGGCGGACCTACCTCAGCCTGGCCCTGGGCGACCTGGACGGCAACGGCACACTGGATATGGTAGCTGGGGCGGATGCGGGTCAACTTACCTATCTCCACGGGGATCAAAGTAATTTTGGCGTTTCGGCCACTACCTATAGCCTGGTTCTGGCCGATCTGAATAGAGATGGCGCGCTCGACATTGTCACCGGCAATGGTTCCGGTAGATCGAATATCATCTATTACAACGATGGCCAGGGCAGCTTCCCAAGCACGCGGACGGTGCGTGTAGGGGGGATCATGAGCGACACCTTGAGCGTGGCCGTCGGCGATCTCGATCGCGACGGCTGGCCCGATATCGTGGCCGGCAGCAAAAAGCAGAGCGCGATCTACCTCAACGACAGCCAGGGCGGCTTTCCTGTCACCCGAACCTACGCGTTCGGTGGGCCGACCGATCCCACGACCAGCGTGGTCGTTGGCGATCTCAATCGCGATGGCTGGCCCGACATCGTTGTGGGCAACGAAAATGCAGCCAATGCCGTTTATTTCAACGACGGCGCCGGGCATTTCTCCAGCGCACCGGATTGGCGTTTTGGCAGTGAGTTCGAGGCGACCAAAGCGTTGGCCCTGGGCGATCTCAATGGCGACGGCGACCTTGACCTGGTGGTGGCCAACTTCTTTGCGCCCAACGTGGTCTATTTCAACCAGGGGGATGGAAAATTTTCCACCGAAAGAGCCGCCTACCTGGGAACGCTCGACAACAAAACGTACAGCGTGGCCCTGAGCGATTTCGACAACGATGGCGCGCTCGACATCGTGGCCGCTACCTGGGCCACTGCCGATGACGTTACCTGGCAGACGCTGGACAATGCCGTGTACCTGAACGATGGCCACGGCGGTTTTTCCAACGATCGCACCGTGGTGTTGACGCGCGGCAAGCATTACACCCGCGCCGTGGCCGTCGGCGACCTCAACGCTGATGGTAAGCCCGATATCGCCTTTGCCGATCGCTTTGACCCCAATGATGCCACAGGGCGGCTCATGGTCTACCTCAACCGGCGGCGCGCCGATTCACACCGCCGTGTCGAGACAATTCACCTTATTACCGACGGGCCGATCACGAATCAGGCAGATCTCTCTGCGACGCATCGTTTGACTTATTCACTGGCGGTGCCCAACGGCGGCTGCGATTTCGTCGTGGCGCGGGAGCTTTCGTTGGACAACGGCGCCGCCTGGCGCGCCTTACCGTTCAGCAAGCCGCTTGCTTTACATTCACGCACCGCCACCAGCGCGATGGCGACGCAGGTCATCACCTGGGCCTTGCCTGGCGACAGCGGCGACTGGCGCGATGACATTGACGTGCGTTTGTTGCTGACCTCCACCGTCACACCGTGCCGTGACCGACAGCCTGGCCCCTATCAATACAGCCCGTTTCGCCAGAGCCAGGCCCGCATCCCCATTCTGACGCCGCTGCAGGTGATCAGCGGCAGCGCGCCCATCTCTGCCGCCCTGGTCTACCGTCAGGCGGCAGGCGACCGCCTGGCCGCGCCGCTCGCCGTTCCCGCTGGCGGCCCGGCCGCGACCGATCTCTGTGGTCGTCTCGACAGTTGCGGGCAGGCGCCTGACCAGGTCGATCTCAATCACACGGACCGTCTGTTTGCGCTCTGGCCGGTGACGGCGCCCCTGGCGCTTCCCATCTCCCACACCAAACTCTACCATAGCAGCGCCCCGGTCATTGTGATTCCGCCGTTGCGCGCCAACGCTGGCCTGAAAAACCCCCACCGCGTCGCCGTCGAGCCGTGGGAGGTGTCCGTTCCCGGAACGCAAACGCTGACCATTTCGGCGGACAACCCCCTGCTCGTTTTCGACTTGAGCGTGGCCCTGGAGTGGGACGCATCCAGCGATCGCCGCTATGTGGCCCAACTCACCCACGATTTGCAGCGTACTTCAGAACTGCTGTACGACTGGACCAATGGTCAGGCCGCGTTGGGGAAGATCACGATCTTCCACGACGCCGCTCGCCAACCGACGGCCAACGGCAGCAACCGCTGGCTCGACGCCGATATTCGCATTTTCGCCAGCAATCGCCTGCGGCCGAGCGCGACCCAGGGCGGTGTGGCCAGCGCCGTCATCAGCGACCCCCTGAAATCGGATATTGCCTATGGCCCGGGCGTGGTCGAGATCGGCGCGACCTGGAACCGCTTTGGCGAGAGCACCGCGGGCAACCTGGCCGAAGACTGGCCGCGCGCCCTGGCGCACGAACTGGGGCACTACCTCTTTTTCCTGGATGACAACTATCTGGGCCTCGATGATAACGGCCTCATGATTCCCGTGACCGACTGCTCCGGCGTCATGGCCGACCCCTACAAAGAAGACGATGACAACGGCAACGGCGAGTTTCACCTGCCTGGCGCCGCCTGGACCGGACGGTGCCAGCAGACGCTTTCACAGCGGAGCAGTGGGCGCGCCGACTGGGCCACGATCGAGACCTTTTACCCCTCCATCAAGGCGCCGGACGTGAACACCCTGGGGCCGGACATTCTGCCGCTGAACATCACCCAAATCACTGAGATGACGCCTGTGACGTCAACGGCCACGCTGGCTGTGCCCACCTTCTATCTGCTGGACGGGGCAGGACGCCAGGCTCAACCCGGTCCTGGCGCGCGCGCTTTCCTGTACAAAAGCGACGGTCGCATCGTGGACCTCGGCCGGCCGCAGCTCGACCAGGTGCAGACGCGGGGCGCGCAGGTCGGCGACACGTTGTGCGTCATGGATCCGGACGGCAGGCGCCAGGGGTGCCTTGACGTGGTTGAACATGGAAATCAAGAACTGTCACTGACCGCACTGCGGGCCGATTGGAATCCCGCCGTGAGCGTCAGCCCTGTCAACTCGACGACCGTTGCCATCACTCTGACCGGCGTCCCGCGCGATCTTGCCCTGCAAGCACGCTTCGTTCCGAGCAACGCGCCCTTGACGACCCCGATCACGCGCACGGCTTTGACGCCCGGCGACAGCAGCTACACAGCCACCTTGCCTTTTAATGACGCTGCTGGCTTCATTGACATCACTGGCCAGGGCTGTCTGGCATCTTCCGGCGCACAAATTGGTCCAGCGCCCTGCCGGATCACGCTCGACCTGACCGTTGGCGGCAGCCCCGCCTTCATCAAAGGCACCGGGCGCCTGGCCTTCATCAAAGGCACCGGACGCCTGGCGCCTGTCCTGTCCACCGATGGGCAGGCGATGCTTTTCGATCAGAATCTCAACCTCGATCCCGATCACCTGGCGATCCTGCAAACGGCGGTCACGATTCCCGATCTGCCGGCCTGGGCCACGCTCGTCGGTCATGCCTACCGCCTGGAAACCAGCCCCAACGTGACCTTGACGAACGCCTCGCTCAACATCGGCTATCTCGACAATGAAGCGCCGCCGGGCGAGGAGTCTTCGCTGCTCATTCATCAGTGGGACGAGACATTAGGCGCCTGGCAGCCGCTGCCGACCTCGGTCGCCACCGGTTCCAACAACGCGGTGGTCGCCATTCACGAGTCTGGGCTATATGCCCTGCTTTCGAGCACAGAGATTCAGCTGCCAGGCGCCGGTTGGCACGCCTTTGGCTATCCCGTGGCCGACCCGCCCACCCGGCCGGTGACCGTCGCCCTTTCCTCACTCCCGGACGGCGCGTTTACAGTGGTCTATGGCTACAACCCGGCCAATACCTCCGACCCCTGGTCGGTCTATCTACCCGACGCGCCGGCCCTCAGCGACTTGACCGAACTGAGCTTCGGTCAGGGCTACTTCATTCACACGACCGTCAGTACGGTGCTGCGCTTGAAGGGACTGTCGCCATTTGCTTCGACTGCGATCACCACCCAGAGGAATTTACCGCCATCTGAGCTCACGCCTGCGCGCACGCCGCGGTGGAGCCTGGTCAGCCCGCCGGCGCTGGTCTATGGGCAGCTGCAACCCAGCGCAGGCTTCGCGCCCAGCGCAGGCATGACCGTCAGCGCGTGGATCAACGGTCGGCGCTGCGGCGACGGCCGCACCGCTGGTACGGACGATGGCATCGGCTATGCCATCAAAATACACGCCGCCAACGAATCGGCCTGGCAGGGCTGCGGCGCGCCTGGAGCCAGCATCACCTTTGCGCTCGATACACCCGCCGGGGCTTTGGTCGCTTCTACGCCAGTCACCTGGGCCAACAGCACCGCGACAGTGGTCAACCTGGGCCTGGTTGCGCCCGCGGCCCAATGTCAGGAACTTTTGCGCAATGGAGGTTTCGAACAGGCTGGCAATTGGAAGATGCTCACGACCGCCAGCACGGCTCGCTACGCCTCTGGCGCGGCGCACGGCGGTGCGCGCGCCGTCCGCTTAGGCCTGCTGCCGAGCGATCCGAGCCGCTCCGCTGGCGTCACCCTCTCGTCCGCTTATCAGGACGTGCGCCTGCCAGCCGACGCACCCCGCCTCAACCTGACGTTGTGGATCAAGCCTGGGACGCAGGCCAGCAGCGGCGATTACCAGCGCCTGCTGCTCTTGGACCTGACCCGCGGCGGGTCGCGTGAGCTGTGGCGCGCGTTGGAAAATCACGACGACTGGCGCCAGCTCAGCTTCGATCTGACGCCCTACCGGGGACGCACGGTGCGCATTTATCTCGAAGTCAAAAATGACAGCCAGCGCTTGCCCGGCCGCACGTGGCTCTATGTGGATGACGTCAGTCTGCGCGCCTGCCTCCCGTCCTAGACAACAGGCAAGCTCGTGTGATCTTCAGGTATCTTGAACAAAAGAAAGGATCGTCGTATGCCCACACCGATTCGCCTGCTCGTCCAGCCCGGAGAGAGAATCAACGCCGTTCATTTTCAACTCGCGTTCAGCGCGCCTGGCGCAGAGGACGCCAGCCTCTGCGCGCCGGCCCGCTTGGAGACAGGCGACGGCCAGCCGATCGAGCTGGGGATGGTGTGCGCGCCGACGACGGTCACCTGGCGCGAGCAGCGCGTCCTCGATCTGGCCGATCACACCTACACCCAGACCGGCCCCGTCCGCGCGCGCGTGACCTGGGGCCAGGCCAGCGCCGCGACGGATGTTATCTTGACTGCGGCCGCCCGCGCCGCGCCGACGCCTGCGCCGCGTCCCGCCGTCACGCTGACGCTGCAGGCGGACGCGCACGAGCCGCTGCGCGTCCAGGCCGCGCTGACGGTGACGGGCCTCGGTGCGACGGAACGCCTGCGTTTGGCCGCCGGCGCCGAGCAGGTCTACGAGTTGACGGGCCAGGCGGGCGCCGAGCAGCACGCCGCCTGGCCCCTGGCCTATTCCAAGCCGGGGACCTACCTGGCTGCGGTTGATTGGCTGGACAGCGACGGCTTTTGGCTGGGCAACCTGACCGAGCAAGCGTTGGTCATTGCCGACCCGCTGCCTGCGCCAGAAACGGCTACCCTGGAACCAACCCTCGCGGCGACGCCGCTGACCGCGCCGCTGGAAATTCCGCAGACGACCGATCCCTGGCAGCCGTACCGCTACGCGCGGCCGGCCTGGAGCTGGGCGCAGACCTTTGCTTTGCCGGGCAGCAGCCGCGTGGTGCGCAGCCTGGCGGCCGGAACCTACCTGGCAATCACGGCCGAAGCCTGGGTCCATGACGATCTCTGGTATCGCAGCGCCGGTCAGGATTGGATTCCGGCCAGCGCGGTGACGCTGCTCACGCCTTCGACCTTGCGCGGCGTGGAACTGGCCGCCGCGCCGCCGCCTCCGCCACCGCCGCCCGCCACGCGGCGCGGGGTTGTGACGGCCAGCACGCTCAATGTGCGCGCCCGGCCCGGCGTTGCGGCCGACAATCCTGTGATTGATCGCCTCCACGCCGGCGCGGAAGTCGCCATTCTGGAAGAAAGCACGGTCGGCGACGCCGTATGGTACCGGATCGGTGAGCGACGTTGGGTGCACAGCGGCTGGGTGCGCCTGTTGACGGCCGCCGAGCCGCCGCGTTCAGTCAGCGCCGCGCCCACCGCCGTGCAGCTGCCGGTCGGCTGGGTGGTCTCTCCCGCCATCAATGTGCGCAGCGGCCCCGGCGTGGACTACGCGTTGGTGGGCGAAGTGACCCACAACCAGCGCGTGGACATCCTGGAAAGCGCCAGCGTCGGCGGCGCCGCCTGGTATCGTATCGGCGCGGAGCAGTGGGTGTACGGACAGTGGATTGGGGTTGCACGCGGTCGCACGCGGCCGGCCGCCATTCGCAGCAACGAGCGTTGGGTGGCCGTCAGCCTGCGTGACCAGACGGCCGTAGCCTACCTGGGCGATCAGCCTGTCTACGCCGCGCTGGTGGCTACCGGCCTGCCTGGCACTCCCACCGTGCAGGGCATCTTTCGCACCTGGCTGCGGCGGCCCGGCGGCAAAATGTCTGGCGGCCGCCCAGGGGCAGGCTATTACTACCTGGAAGAAGTGGTGTGGACGGAGTTTTTCTACAGCGGCTACGCGCTTCATTCGGCCTACTGGCACGACGCGTTTGGCCGCCCACGCAGTCACGGCTGTGTCAATTTCAGCCTGCACGATGCCTGGTGGATTTATCAGTGGAGCGCGGCGGGCGGGGCGACCAGCCCGGCGGTGGTGGTGACGCCAACGTAGCCGCGGCGCATTTCGGCGCCTTGGGTCTTTTTGCCACGGGCGGCAAAAAAGCGGGGAAGCGCCTAAATCGTCAAATCTGGATTGCCGACCTGCGGCGGCGGCTGAGGATTGCCGGCCGTCCAGGCCGGGCACCAGCGCTGCGCCGGCGCCGGACGATCGCAGTAGGGCGATTGCGGCGCCCGGCAAAATAGATGCACGCGCGTCACCTGGCCGTCGCCGTTACTGCGAAACGTGTCGCTGAAACGACAATTCTCGCAGCTGCGCCCCTGAACTCGCTGCCAGAGCAAATGAAGATCAGGCATGAGCGTCCGGCGCGGTCTTCAGGGCTTCGGTCAAGGCCCGGCGCGCCAGCACACCCGCCAGATGGCGCCGATAGGCTGCACTGCCCCGAAAATCTGCTACCACCGCCTGCGCGGCCAGCAGGTCAGCCAGGGCGGCGGGCAGCCGGGTTGGGTCGGTTGTGAACTCAGCTAAACCGCTGAGCACCAACGGTTGCGCGGTGACGCCGCCCAGGACCACCGTGGCGATGGCCTGATCTGGCTCGACAACCGCCACCGCGGCCACAATGGCCTGATCCCGCGGCGTGCGTGCGACCGTGGCGATGCCGTGCTGCGCCAGGGCCAGGTGCTTGGGCAGCGCCACTTCCAGCAGCAGATGTCCGCTGAGGAGCGGCGCGGGCGCGTCGGCCAGGGTGCGCAGCGCCACTTGCTGCGGCGGGCCAGCCGCCGCCACGACGATCGCCTGCGCGTCGAGGGCCAGGAGCGACAGCCAAAGCAGCGAGGTGGCCTCTGCCTGCACCACCAGCCCACCAAGCGTGGCTACGTTGCGCAGATTGATCGGGCCTTCGGCCTGCGCGGCGCGCGCCAGCAGTCCGCCGGCCCAGGTTCCGGCTGCCGACGCGGGCGTCAGCGCGGCCAGGGTCAGCAACGCGCCCAGGTGCAGCCCATCCGCCTGCGTTTCGGCGAAATTGAGCGGTAAATCGCACAGATCCACAACCGTTTCGCTGCTCAGCTCTGGCAGCAGGGCGGCGCCGCCGGCCAGGAGCGCCGGCGTGGGCGTCCGCGCCAGCAAGCGGCGCACCGTGGCTAAATCAATGGGGCGATGGTATTCTGTCAAGCGCATGGCGGTTTCTCCCACAGCAGCCTACTTACGTTCGTAGCGGCCCATCAGCTGCGCCTGGCCTATGACGTGACCGGCCAGGGCGCGTTCCAGTTCGGCGCGGGTGGCGCCTGCGCGCAGCGGCAGCGAGGGTACGGCCAGGGCATACAGGCGAAAGAAATAACGATGCGGCCCGTTGCCACGCGGCGGACACGGCCCGCCGTAGCCGACTTTGCCAAAATCATTTTGCCCGCTGACCCCAGGCGCGCCGGCCTGCCACCCTTCCGCCAGGTCATGAACGGTCGCTGGCAGATTGAAGAGGGTCCAATGCGTCCAGACGCCGCGCGGTGCATCAGGGTCGTCCATGATCAAGGCAAAACTCTGCGCGCTGTCCGGCGCGCCGCGCCAGGACAACGCCGGCGCAACATTGGCGCCCTCGCAGGTGAAACGCGACGGAAGCGGGCCGCCATCCGCAAAAGCACTGGTTTGCAGCGTAAACACCAGAAGATACCAATCCTTTCATCTTATCAACCCTTCATCAACGGGTGCATTTCAGTTTCGGGGTGTAGTCCACGCAGGTGGACTTTGCAATCGTTGCAGCGACTTGCAGTCGCCCGATCTGCCCCCAGTTTGAAATGCACCCTTCATCAACCCTGCCATTCGTTCAGCCCCGCCGCCGTGCGCTGCGGGCGGCGTAGAGCACAATCGAGCCGGCCACCGCCACATTGAGCGATTCGACGTGGCCGAGCATCGGCAGGCTGATGAGCCAGTCGCACGTCTCGCGCACCAGGCGGCTAAGCCCCTGGCCTTCACTGCCCACCACCAAAATCAGCGGCCCGGTCAGGTTGGCCTGATCGAACGGAATGGCCTGCGGGTCAACTTCCAGGCCGGCCACCCACAGCCGCTGCGCCTTCAGCTCCTGCAACGTGCGCGTCAGGTTGACGACCTGGGCAATGCGCAGATGCTCCACCGCGCCGGCCGAGGCATTGCTCACCGCGGCGCTGATGCCGGCCGCGCGGCGTTCTGGCAGCAAGACGCCATGCACGCCGGCCGCGTCCGCGCTGCGCAGCAGGGCGCCCAGGTTCTGCGGGTCTTGCACATGATCCAGGCCAAGCAGCAGCGGCGCCTCGTCGCCGGCGGCCGTCAGGATCGCCTCCAGCGTCACGTAAGGATAGGCCGACACTTCCGCCGCCACGCCTTGATGGTTCGCGCCGGCGCTGACCTGATCCAGGGCCTGGCGGTCGCCTTCGCCGACCGGACAACGCGCGCCCTGCGCCAGGGCGATGATCTCAGCCATGATGCCGCTGCGCTGACTGCCTTTGGCCAGCAAAATGCGCTGCACGCGGCGCCGGCGCGCGCGCAGCATCTCGCGCACCGCCTGCCGGCCAAAAAGCCATTCCGTGTTGAAAGCCATGGCGTGTGCGTTAACTGTCGGCCAGGCGCCAGCCGGTGCCTTGTGCGCCATCTTCGAGCACGACGCCCAGGTCTTTCAGCCGGTTGCGAATGGCATCCGCCTGCGCCCACTGCTTGTTCTTGCGCGCCTCCTGGCGTAGTTCGATCAGGTAATTGACCAGGCCATCGGTCACGGCTAACAGCGCGGCGCTGCTGCTGGCGCCCGCGTCATTGGGCAGCAGTCCCAGCACCGCGCCGGCCAGATCGCTGTAGAGCGCCTCCAGCGCGGCCACCGTGGCCCGATTGGGCAGGGCGGCATTGAGCAGGGTGTTCGTCTCACGGCTAAAGTCGAACAGCTCGGCAATGGCGCTGGCCGTGTTGAAATCGTCATCCATCGCCGCGGCGAAGCGTTGGCGTGTGGCCGCGAGCCGCGCGGTCACCTCAGGCGGAACGTCGCCCGCGGCGCTGGCCTCGTTCAGCTTTTGTTTGACCAGGCGCACCGCGCTGAGCAGCCGGCTGTAGCCTTTTTGCGCGCTTTCCAGGGCGCCGTGGCTAAAATCGGTGCTGGAGCGGTAGTGCGTGCTCAGCACAAAGAAGCGCAGCGCCAACGGCTCCACCAGGTTGAACGCGTCCTTGACCGTGGTGTAATTCCCCAGCGACTTGCCCATCTTGACGCCGTTGACCGTCACCATGTTGTTGTGCATCCAGTAGCGCACGAACGGCGTCTCGCCGCTGGCCCCTTCGGCCTGGGCAATTTCTGCTTCATGGTGTGGAAACTTATTTTCCAGGCCCCCGCCGTGGATGTCGAAGGGCTGCCCCAGGTACTTTGTGGACATCGCCGAGCACTCGATATGCCAGCCAGGGTAGCCCGCGCCCCAGGGTGAAGCCCATTGCAGGATGTGCGACGGCTCGGCGCGTTTCCACAGGGCAAAATCGGCCGGATTGCGCTTCTCCGGGTTGACGGCCACGCGCGCGCCCTCCTCCTGATCCTCCACGCGGCGGCCGGAGAGCTTGCCATAGTCCGGGTCGCTGTCCACGCTAAAGTAGACAGAACCATTGACCACATAGGCGTGACCGGCGGCGATGAGCTGCTCGATCTGCGCAATCTGCTCTGGAATATGCGCGCTGGCGCGCGGGCTGATGTCAGGCCGCAGCACATTGAGCGCGTCCATGTCCTCGAAGTAGCTGCGCGTGTAACTCTCGACCAGCTCCATCGGGTGCACGCGATCGAAGCGCGCCTTGCGGATGATCTTGTCTTCGCCTTCATCGGCGTCATCCGTGAGGTGACCGACGTCGGTGATGTTCTGGACATAACGCACTTTGTAACCGAGGTAGCGCAAATAGCGCACGACCACGTCGAAGCTGACGTAGCTTTTGGCATGGCCGATGTGCGCGGCGCCGTAGACCGTCGGCCCGCAGACGTAAATCCCCACCTGGTCGGCATGTAAGGGGACAAAAGGTTCTTTCTGACGTGCAAGCGAGTTATAGATTTGTAGAGCCATAACGAAATTGTCCTGATTAATTCGAATGAGGCTGTGCGAACAACATGCGGCCGGCGTTAGTCTGCAGCACTTTCGTCACCACCACATCGAGTACATTGTTCATATAACGATACCCGTTTTCGACCACCACCATGGTGCCATCGTCCAGGTAGCCGACGCCCTGGCTGTTCTCTTTGCCTTCCTGAATAATGCGCACCCGCATCGTTTCGCCCGGTAAAACAACCGACTTGACCGCATTGGCCAGTGCGTTGATGTTGAGCACCGTCACGCCCTGCAAGCCGGCCACCTGGTTCAGGTTGAAATCGTTGGTGACGACGGGACAGCCCAGCTGTTTGCCCAGCTGCACCAGCTTGTCATCCACCTGGCGTACACCATCCACATCGAGATCGCTGATGACCACCGGCACCTCGGACTCGTGCTGCATTTTGTTGAGCATGTCGAGGCCGCGGCGCCCGCGATTGCGACGCAGTGGGTCGGGCGAATCCGCAATGTGCTGCAGTTCATTGAGAACGAAGCGCGGCACGATCATCGGCCCGCGAATGAACCCCGTTTGACAGATGTCGGCAATGCGTCCATCAATGATGACGCTGGTATCCAACAACACCGGCGTCTGTTCCTGGATGGCGGGCGGGGCTGACCAACGGGCGCCCAAGAGGGCAAAGATTTCTTTCTGGCGTAAGACCATGACGATGGTGCCGAGGTAGCCAAGCACCACGGCGCCGATGGCGGGCAGGATTTTGCCGAAGGGTGAGGGTAAGAATGACAGAGGCCAGGCCAGCAGCGCGGCAATGAGCAGACCGACGCCCAGACCAATGGCCGCCGCCAGAATTTGCTGCGCTGGAATTTGACGCACCGTGCGCCGCGCCCAACGCGCCGGCACCGTAGTCAACCACGGCGCCAAGAGCGCGCCCCCCACGATACCTGCCAGCGTCAAAGGCCCCACCCAGCGCAGCGATTCACCGGTCAGTGCGGTCGCGCCAGCCGCCTCCATGCCAACTTCCCACCCGAAAATACCAAGAATGAGCGCAACGATAACACGAAAAAATAAGTCCACTTTCACAAATCGCCTCCCATGGCATTGGGAATAATATGGGAAAAAGTATAGGAATGGTACGAGCTAAATTTTGCTTACCATGCGCTACCTTGTTGCAGTCCCTCCCATTGCAGCTGCGTCGTGAGCAACATCCCGTTAACAATCACACGAATGAAACAGAGAATAAATGAACTCGCAAGCCAATCATACACGACTTTAGGGTTTTGCGCAATAACCATCCTGTTTTGACGAGTTCTGACATTTGTCTATACTTTGTGCCTGCGATGACATTTCGCATGGCCGGCCACAAGGCCATGCCCTTTTGGAGAAGCTACCCCCACAAGCACAGCCTGGATGGAGAAGCTATGCGCGTAGGAATTTTCGGCGGCACGTTCGATCCTCCCCACATTGGACACCTCATTTTGGCAGAAGAGGCCTGGTTTCAGCTCAAACTCGATAGCGTCATGATCGTGCCGGCAGGCGATCCGCCGCACAAACGCGATCGGCGTCTGTCGCCCGCCGCCAGCCGCGTGCGCATGGTGGAGGCAGCCCTGGCCGGCAACCCCCATCTCCATCTCTCGCGGGTGGATGTCGACCGCCCTGGCCCGCACTACACGATTGACATGGTGCGCCTGGTGCGCGACAGCCTGCCGACTGGCGCCGAGCTTTTTTTCCTGATGGGATCCGACTCGCTGCGCGACCTCCCCAACTGGCATCTGGCCGACCGCCTGGTAGCTAACTGTCGCCTGGTGGCTTTGACCCGGCATGATGTCACCCTCGATTGGGAATACCTGGAAGGCGCTCTCCCTGGCCTGCACGAAAGGGTCATTCAGCTGGACATGCCAGAGTTGGAAATCGCTTCGCACATCCTGCAAGAACGCGTCCGCACCGGCCAGCCCATCCGCTACCAGGTGCCGGAGGCCGTGGAAAAGATCATCCTGGAGGAAGCGCTCTACAGCCAGGCCGTCACGCCATAGGGCGATGGCCCTGACATTCACGGGGGGCCTGTGCTATATGTTCAGATAATGTTTCGTGGTAGGGGCGACCCTTGCGGTCGCCCAGGGCAGGC
>DAISHS010000094.1:0-13121 GCA_036822415.1 Chloroflexota bacterium | reverse complement strand
GCAGGCGACCGATGCCAACACCGTGGCCGGATCGCGCGGCTACACGCTGGTCGTTGGTCGCCTGGTTTTTGTTCCTGCTGGGGCCGGCCCTGGCCTGTGGGCGCTTCGAGCCGCGCCCCACGCCAACGCCCCTGCCCCCGACGGCCACAGCGACCGCCCTCCCCACGCGCATAGCCAGCGCCACCGCGACGCGCGCGGCGACTCCGACGCCAGAGGCAACGGCGACATTTACACCGACGCCGCCGCCAGGCAGTGCGCTGCGCGTGGGGCAACCGGCGCGGGTCGTGGCCCCACAGGGCATCAACATCCGCAACGCCGCCAGCACCAGCGGCCGGCGCATCGGACGCTTTGGCGCCGGCGTCAAGGTAACGGTGCAAGAAGGCCCGGTGGAGGCGAATGGCTTTCGCTGGTGGCGCGTGTCAGACAGCGGCGGCAAGGCGGGCTGGGTAGCCGAGCGTGATGCCAATACCGTCTGGTTGACGGCGCAGCTGGGCGATCCGCGCCCGGTGGATCGCCCCATCCAGGTGGGTGACACCGTGGTCGTGACGGCCGACGGCGTGGCCCTGCGCGCTTTTCCGGGGAAGGGTACCACCCTTCTGCGCGAGATGCCGCGCGGCAGCAAACTGGCGCTGACCGAAGCGCCGGTGGACGTGGATGGCCTGCGCTGGTGGCATGTCAAGAATGAGAAGTACGATGGCTGGGCGGCCGAGAACTCAGGCAGCCAGCGTTTGCTGTCGCCGGTGGAGTGAGGGAGCAGAGACTCATTCCGAACGTGCGTTGATGCGAGCTTTGACCGGCTCAGTTTTGCCACGGCCATAGACCCCATGCCCAGCAGTAAGCGCCGTCGGATGTCCTCCGATTGGGTCGTGCATTTGACCGCGCCCTTCACGATGGGTATACTCAGGCTAACCCGTACAGCACAAAACAACAGAGCGTACCTGATGGACACACCAGAGAGGTCAGCGATATGACAACCGTAATCACCGTCCAGTTAACGCCGCAGGGTCTCCTGATCCCCCGTGCGGCACTGCACGACTGGAGCGTCAACGAAGTGGAGGTAGTACGCCGGGAGCGGAGCATCTTGATTCGCCCCAAAAGCGACGCCGCTGATACCCGATCCCGGACGCACCAGGTTTTGCGCGCCGCAGGCTTGTTGTACAAACCGGATTGGGAGAGTCCGCCCGATGTATCGCCAGAAGAACGGGAGCGTCTGGCGAAAAAGCTGGCCCAGGGTCAGCCGCTGTCCGAAATCATTATCGCCGAGCGGGAAGATCGCGCATGACGACGTATTACCTGGACACGAGCGCCTTGATCAAGCGTTACGTTGATGAGGCTGGCAGTCGTTGGCTTCGAGCGATTCTCAATGGAAAGCCTCGCCCCGCGGTTGTTATCGTACATCTGGTCATCGTCGAAGTGACCAGCGCGTTGATGCGGCGTGTGCGAGAGGGTGTTCTGACCGATGGCGAATATGTCCGGATGCAAGATGCCTTTCGAGCCGACTGCCTACGCCAATACGAGCTTGTAACAGCCGTGGGCGACGTCATCGCCCAAGCCAATCGGTTGCTTGAGGCGTACCCGCTGCGTGCGTATGATGCAGTCCATCTGGCGACAGCGTTGGTTTCCAATCGCCACCTCTTAGCGAACGATCTGCCCCCACTGGCTTTTCTCTCTGCCGATGACCGCTTGAACCAAGCCGCGTCCGCCGAAGGACTGACAATCGACAACCCCAATACACACCCCTGAACCCGGTTGACTGGCACACAGGCCCCTGCTCTTTTCAGAACCAACAGCGTCAATACGGCGGGTCAGCTCGCGCTTAGCCCAACCCCAAATCCGCAGCGATGCCCTGCAAGGCAGTCAGCACAGTCTGGATGTGCTCGTCCAGCGGTTCGCCCAGCTCCGCGGTGTAATGCTCG
Organism: Chloroflexota bacterium; assembly: GCA_036822415.1. Lineage (GTDB taxonomy): Bacteria > Chloroflexota > Anaerolineae > SSC4 > Amarolineaceae > Amarolinea. The sequence continues at coordinate 11,205 of DAISHS010000094.1, read as the reverse complement.
ATTTCCTGGCGGTTGATGGCCGCGGTAAAGGCCTTATCCTTCCACTTCTTCTTGACCGACTTGACCTCCACATCGAGCAGGCTTTTGCTGGGGCGCACATAGCCCACGGCCATGATGAGGCCAGTCAGTTCATCCACCGCCAGCAGGGCCTTGTCGAGCCGGCTTACGCGCGGGACGCCCAGGTAGGTGGCGTGACCTTCTACGGCGTGGATCAACGCCGGCGGCCACTCCAGGGCGCGAAACAGCCGCAACCCGGTGCGCGGGTGTCCATCCACCTGGTCATTCATGTCAGGAAAGCGCTCGAAGTCGAGGTCGTGCACCAGGCCCGTAATGCCCCACAAGTCCTCATCTTCGCCATACTTGCGCGCATAGGCGCGCAGGGCCGCTTCCACCGCCAGCATATGCTTACGCAGGCTGTCGGCCTGCACCCATTCACACACCAACGCCCACGCTTGCGCACGAGTCGGTAAGGGCATCGCGACTTTTCTCCTTAATCAGATTGTTTTACTTGAACAGGCGGCCATCTGAGACGCGGGTCGTCAGAACCGGGATGGCCCAATCGAAGCTGCCGAGACCAGCCTTCAGCGACACGGCGCGGCGGCCATCCACCACGCAGTCGTCGAGCAGCAGGCCCTGCGCCACCCCGCGATAGAACTGCTGCGCAAAGAGAATGGCATAATCATCGCGCACGGCCGTCTGCATGGCAACCACGGCCGGCACCCCTGCCTTGACCAGGACGTCGGCGATGCCGTAGGCGTCGGTGCTGTTGGCGGTCTGCGCGGTCTCGCAGGCGTTGAGAAACACCAGGCGCAGGGTGCTGCCCGTCAGCAGCTGGCCCAGCAATCTGGCATCGATTGGATCGCTCCTGTGATTTTCGTCTTCCAGGATCAACTGGCCAGTGCTGGTGCTGGTGTCGAAGGTGCCATGGCCGATGAAGTGCAGGATGTGGAACGTCTCGCGCAGCCGGGGCAGCAGGTCAACAGCCTGCACGTGATCCATCTCCACCAGATCGATCTTGTTGCCCAACGGAGCCAGCGCCGTGCGCATGCGCGCAATCTCGTCGGCGGTGTTCAGTGTGCGCTGATCGGTTGGCCCGGCCACGGCCAGCAGGATACGGAGCGGCGTCGGCGAGGCCACCGCCGCAGCCGGTTTGGCCGCAGGGGGAAAACGCACCAGCGACATTTTCGGTCTCAAGCCCCAAAAGTCGGGCGCCGCGCCAGGGCCGGGCGCGACGTCGGTCAGCAACTCCCAGGGCAGCACGGCCAGCTCGGGCGGATCGAGGCGCAAGCGGATGCGCAGGCTGTCATCGTCGCCCAATTTGCTCTGCGCGGTCACCACGCGGTTGTACACAGCCGTCGGAAAGGCGAGCTGCTGCAAGCGATAGCCAAGCTGAGCCAGGTCTTTCTCGGCCGGCGGCAGGCTGGAGCGCACGGGGCCTGGGGTGCGTGTGGCCGCGTCCTCGGCAAAGCCGCGCAGCACGCCAAAGCGGGTGAGCAAGCGCTTGAAGTCCACGTCAGCCAGGTCGAAGGCAACGCTGGCGTCAGCCTGGCCGCCCAGATCGCTGCTGGTCTCCACGTCATACTGGCCGGCGGCGCTGCCGCGGCGGATGCGCAGCTCAAAGTTGTGGTAGGTAATCTGGCGCGCTGGCGTCGAACCGATCGGCGGGGCCGGCGTCGGCGTTGCAGCGCCGTCGGTTGGGGACGAACTCCTGTCCGCCACAGGCCGCGGTCCAGGGTCGGTTGACGAGCCAGCGGGTGCGTCGCCAGCGCCGCCGCGCGTCACGGCGCCGCCACTGCCGCCGCGCACAGTGGTTGCCGGCGCGGCGGGTGTTGTTTGCCCGCGGCCAGGCGGCGGCTCACCCATGATCTGGACATAGGCATTGGGGTTGAGGGCGTAGATCTGCTCGAGCAGCAACGGGACTTTGATCTGTTTTTCGGCGCGCTCAATCAGTTTGAAACGCAGGTTGTTGAGCGACGACCCGGCGCTGTCACGCACGCTGCTGAAGTCCGGCAGCAGCAGGATTTCATCAATTTCGTCTGCCGTCAGTTGACGCAGCAGCTGGTTTAGTGTCACTGAGTTGGGCAATGTGGGCATAGCAGGTTTCACCTCTTGAGACGGACCGGGGACAGGGTTGACGGGCGCGGGCGTTGGTGTGACATCGGTCAGGGGCGCGGGCTGACCAAGCAGGCTGCGCAAGACCGCCAGCGGGTCGGCGTCAATCAGCTCCACGTTGCGCTGCTGCCAGGTCTGACGCTGGTAGTTGTCCAGGCCCGGCTGTACGGCAAAGGCGCGACGCCCCAAAGGCCCGGCCGCCGTCAGCACGTTGGTGTAGAGCAGCTCAAAATCTACGTCGGAGAGGTCATAGCCGATGAAGAGCAAGGTGTTGACACGCATGACATTGCGCACGTAGTTGAGCAGGCCGGCATTGACCGGATCGTTGACCAGACGCAGATGGGCGTCACGCGTCACCACCAGGCTCTGCTGTTCGCGCACCCGACCATACAGCCAGATCAACGTGGGCCGGTTGCCATCGAGCTGGTCCAGGTTGCTGAGGCTGGCGTTGGCCACGACCGGGTAATTATAGGGTCGCTCCAGGTCTGTCAGGGCTTTTTCGAGCAGGCCGTCATAAGCGGTGACGATGTACTGCTTGATGGGGAGTTGAGCCGCCAGGCGATGCACGTCCAGAGGTTGATGGCGTTGTTCATCCAGCTCCCGGATGATGAACCGGTTCAACTCATTGACAAAACCGCCCTGGCTGAGCACCAGCGCCTGCGCCACGGCTTCCAGCGATGGGTCACGGCCGTGGTAATTGGTGCGCAAGGCCAGGCCTTGGGCCAGGTCTTGCCGGCTGGGCAGGCCCGTCAAGGCAGCTGGCAGGTCGCCGCCCCAAAAAAGGGCCAGGCTGCCATGCGTCAGCGCGTCGCGCAAATCAGGTGATAATTGCAGGTCTGCCATTTGATGCCTCGTTCGCAAGGGTCAGTGCTGCGTGCCCGCGCACGTCAGGATTGGATCAAATCATCGAATAAAGGCAAGCGCCGCTGGCGCAGCGCTTCGTACGCGTAAAGATACATGCCGGCCGACCAGGCCTGGAGCGGATAGCCCATGGGGTTGCCAGTTTGACCGTGCAGCCATTCGTTGAATTCCCACGGTTCATACGCGCCGCGGCGATTGGCCGCGGCCAGGTCTTGCAGCAGCCGTGCGGCGTCGTCCAGCCAGCCCTGGCGCACCAGGGCCGCGACATGAAAGCCACCGATGAAAGGCCAGATGCCGCCGTTGTGATATTGATGCGGCAGGTTGAGGTTGCGGCTGCGGTAGTACTCGCGCCACTCCGCCTGGCCCGGATAGATCACCGGGTGAATGGCCTTGCTCGGATAAGGGCTGCCAACGCCAACCTGGTAGAGATGGCGTAGAATGATCTCACGCCGCTCCCTGTCCGCGACGCCGGTCAGGATGGCGAGGATATTTCCCAGCACATCGCAGTAATCGCCAAATTCACGAAAGGCCACCCAGGGCAGGTAGAACGGGCGGCTGGAAATGGTGCCCACGTTGTGATAGAGCATGTACCATTCCAGGCGCATCGCCTTGAGACGCGCCAGCTGCTCGGCCCACAGCTCCGGTTCCCAACGGCGGTTGACCCACAGCAGCAGATTCAAGCGTTCCTGCACCCCGTCCGCCCACGCTTGCGCGCCTCCGGTCTCCACGTCGCAGGCGGTCGCCATGCGCGCAAAAGCTATCAGGCAGGCAAAATAAAGGGCGTTGTCATAGAGAACATTATAGCGCACCGAAAGCAAATCCATCCAATCGCCGGCCTCGGGCACCTCAAGCAGGCCACATTCGTTCATGTCCTGATAACGCAGCCAGAGCAGCGCGCGCTGCAGGCGCGGAAACGCAGCGCGCAGGTAGGCGTCATCGTGCGTCAGCAGCCAATGGTAATAATGCCCCAGGATGAACCACAGGTTGGCGTCCACCGCGCCCGCATTCTCGGTGGAGACGGTCTGGCTGGCCACATCTACGTTGAGTGGGATAAGCCCCAGGGACGATTGAAAAGCGCCCAGGGTGTCCAGCGATGCGCGCAATGGTCGCATGAACAGCGCTGGCTCCGCCCAGGCCGCGCCCAGGGCCGTGATGATGCTGTCGCGCGCCCAGACGTGCGGGTAGCCGCGCGCCAGGCCAGAGGCTTTGAAGCCAATCGGCGTACTGCAACGTTGCAGCACCTCAACCGCCCGTTCACGGGCCTCATCAATGAGGTTCATGGCTTTCCTTTCCAAACTGAAGGCGCCGCTGTCCGCAACGGCCCCTGGGGGCAATTTCTCCCCCGGCTCAGGTCGCCTTGGGGTCGAACGCATCGCGCAGCCCATCACCGGTGAAGGAGAAGGAAAGCACCATGATCATCAGCGCCAGGCTGGGGAAAAAGGCTTGCAGCCAATTGTTCTCCAGATACGGGATGGACTGCACGATCATGCCGCCGATGCTGGGCGCGGGCGGCTGCACCCCCAGGCCCAACAGGCTCAGCACAGCCTCATTGACCACGACGCCGGCTACGTCCAGGGTTGCGCTGACGATGACGATCCCCATCACATTGGGCAGCAGATGGCGCCAAAGGATGGTGCGATGGCGTGCGCCCACTGCGCGCGCCGCCTCGATGAACTCGCGCTCACGCAGGGCCAGGGTGATGCTGCGCACGGTGCGCGCCATCAACGGCCAGCTCACCAGGCTCAGCGCGCCGGCCACCAGGAGCAGACGGCCGATGCCGCCCAACCTTTGCGAGACGGCCGGCCCAAATACCCCGGCGACCAGGATCGCCAGAAGCAGGCCCGGAAAAGCAAAAAGCATGTCCGCCATGCGACTGAGCCATTGATCGAGCCAGCCGCCAAAATAGCCGGCCATCAGGCCAAAGGTAGCGCCCAGCACGATGTTGAGCGTTTCCACATACACGGCCACCAACAGTGAAACCCGCAGCCCGCGCAACAGTCGCGCCAGGGTGTCGCGCCCCAGGTTGTCCGTGCCCAGGGGATGCACGGGGGAGGGCCAGGCGTTGATGGCGTCGTAGTCCTGGGTCGTTGCGCTGACCGCCCACAGGCCAGGGCCAACGGCTGCGCTCAGCGCCAGCAGGATGATGACCGTCAGGCTGAACAGAGCCAGGCGGTTGGAGACGAAGCGCGCCGATAAGGTGCGTGAACGATCGCTTGCGGCCAGGGCCGTGGTCGTTGCGTTGCTCACGTCATCCGAATCCGTGGATCGAGAAAAATGTAAGTCAGATCAGTAAGCAGGTTCATGATAACCACGGCCGTCGCCAGGATGATGGTCGTTCCCTGCAGCACCGGATAGTCACGCTGGCCGATGGCCTGGATGGCGAGGAAGCCGATGCCGGGCACAGCAAAAAGATTTTCGACCACAAAAGCGCCCGTGACCAGGAAAGCGAGGGAAGGGCCGAGCACGGTGACGATGGGCAGCAGCGCGTTGCGAAAGGCATGGCGCCAGGTGATTTGGTAGGGGAACAGGCCTTTGGCCGCGGCGGTGCGCATGAAATCCTGGCGCAGCACCTCCAGCATGGAGGCGCGCGTCAGGCGCGCCAGGTAGCCGGTGGTAGCCGCGGCTAGGACAATCACCGGCAGCACCCAGTGCGCTGGCGTTCCCCAACCCGCGACCGGCAGAAAGGGCAAGCCGGCCCGGTAAAGCCAGGTGTCGGCCACGCGCAAGATGGGAATGAGCACGAAGCTCGGAATGGCGTAGAGGGCCAGCATGAGGGTGAGTAAGCCGCGATCGAGCCAGGAATTTTGACGCAGAGCCGCCAGTACGCCCGCCGGAACGCCGATGACCAGGCTCAGCAGCAGCGCCACGCCGCCCAGCGCCATAGAGATAGGCAGGCCGTGGCGCAGGAGATCGAGCACCGGGCGCCCCTGGAATTTGTAGGAGAGACCCAGGTCGCCATGCAGCAGCCCGCCGATGTAACGGAGATACTGCTGCCACCAGGGTAGATCAAGCCCATACTGATGCAGCAGCCGCTGGTAGAGCACCGGATCGCGGCGCGAGCCAAGCATGACCAGGATGGGATCCCCCGGAGCCAGGTAACCGATGATAAAGGTCAGCAGAGTAATGCTGAACACCACAAAAACCAGGCTGAGCACGCGCCGCAAAACAATGGATGCCATAGAATGAGGTTATTTCCTGGCTGCCGAACAGCGAGGGTCTGCTCGCTGTTCGGCAGCCACGCGTGAGCACGCGCAGCAGATTTTTTCAGCAAATCGGCCGCACGCCGCTTATTGCGCTTTGCCGCGCACGGCTGACCAGTCGGGCACGGTGATGCCCTGTCCGGTGAAGACAAAGCCAGAAACATACGGCCGCATCAGCACGTTGAGCGTTGGATTGAAGAGCGGCAGCCAGCCCACCTCATCCACGGCCAGCTGCTCAGCCTGATTGTAAAGCAGCATGCGCTTGCTATCATCTCCCACGATAACATCGGCTTCATCTACCAACTTATCGAAGGTTGCGTTCGACCAGTGGCCGTTATTGTTGCCCACATCGGTGCGCAGCTGCTGCGAGATGAAGTTTTGCGGATCGGGGTAATCCGCGCCCCAAATGCTGAAGTACATTTGGATGCCCTGCTCCGGATGTTGATAGGTGGTGTTCAAACGTTCGCTGAAGGTTGCCAGCTCCAGCGGTTCCAGGGTGACATCAACGCCCAGGTTTTGCTTCCACTGTTCCTGCAAGAACGTCACCATGCGTTCGTTGTCGCCCTCGACGCCGTAGGTGAAAGCGATGGGCGGCAGGCCCTTGCCGCCCGCAAAACCCGCTTCGGCCAGCAGCTTCTTGGCCGCGGCGGCATCGAAAGTCAGCCCCTTGATCGGCAATTCAGAGCCGGGCAGGCCAGCCGGCAGGATGCGGTCCGTGGGGCGCACGCTGCCGCCCAGCACTTTGTCGGCCAGCGCCTGCTTGTCAATGGCGCGGGCAAAGGCCTGGCGCACCTTCACATTGTCGAACGGCGGCAGCTTGTTGTTGAAACCAACATAGCGCACGGCAAACGACGAAGCGGTGCGAAAATCGGGCAGGTCCTTGACCTCGGCAAGGCGCGCCGCAGGCACGCCGTTTTGTTGACTGCCCATGATGTCCAGGCCATTGGTGCGATAGAGCTGAAACGCAGTTTCGCTATCCTGGAAGAAAGGCATCTGCAGTTCGGTCAGCTGAATGGGGCCATTCCAGTAGTACGGATTCGGCTCCAAGATCAGGGCCTGGTTATGCTTCCATTCTTTGAGCTTGAAGGGGCCAGTGCCGGCGGGGCTGTCAGTCCAGTTGGCCGGATTCGCCGTCACTTTGGTCTTGGGCACAATGAAGCCGCCGGCAAAAGTCAACTGCTTGAGGAAATAGGCCGACGGCTGCTTGACTTTGATCTCAACGGTGGAGGGATCCACCGCTCTGACCCCGGTCAGGGTGGCGCTGACGCCGTTGGTCACATCATCCGAGCCGACAATGTTGCTCAGATAGAAAGGTCCAGTCCAGCCGCCGGTGGCCGGATTGAGCGCGCGCGTCAACGAAAAAACGACATCATCGGCTGTGACCGGAGCGCCGTCACTGAAAGCCAGGCCGGGGCGCAGGCTGAAGGTATAGGTCAGGCCATCCGGCGCCACTGTCCAGCTCATAGCGCCATCCGGCGTCACACGCAGCTCACCGTCCAGGCGCACGAGGCCGGCGAAAAGCATGTTCACGGCGAGGATGCCCTGGGAATCGCTGGCCTTGGGCGGATCAATCGAGGTTAGTTCGTTGATGCCCTCGATGGACCAGCGCAGGGTTTGTGGCTTCGCTGGCGTTGGCGTCGCGACCACTTCTTTGGTTACTTCCTTGGTGACCTCTTTGACCACCTCGACGGTCTCTTTGACAACGACCGTTTCCTTTTGGACAACCGTGACTGGCGTTGGCGTGGCTCCGCAAGCAGCCAGCAGGAGCGCCAGCGCGACCGTGCACAGAACTACGATAACAAATCGCCGCAGCATAAAATGGCATCCTCTCCTTGATCGCCAAAGCCACGCATGGGGCCAGGGCTTTGGCTTGTCCGTTCGCTCATCGGCGCTAAGCAAAGACACGGAGATCGCAGCGCCGGTGACGGTCCGCCATCTCCGTGTCTGCGGCATTTTTCCCCAGCGTTTTTACGAAAACGCCGGGGTAGCACCACACACAAGGGGCAAGAGGCAATTAGCCTTTCAAGAATTCATCCAGCACAGCCCGGCCCACGCGGTATTGACTGCCGATCTTGCGCGCCTTGAGATCACCGGCCTCGATCAGCGCCAAAACATCGGCTTCGGACACCTTGAGATAGGCCGCGGCCTCGGCTGTGGTCATGACATCGGGCACGGCCGCGGCGGCGGGCGCTGACGCGGCCTGCTGCTGTCCGGCAGCCATGGCCTGCGTCATAGCCTGCGCCATGACGCCGCCCAGGCCCACGCCAGCGCCAAGCCCCAGGCCCGCGCCGGCCAGGCTGCCTTCGCCGCCCGCCTGAGCGGCATCGCCCAGGGCGCGCGCCGTTTTGAACTGCAAATAGGCCTGCATGTTGCCAATCGCGCCCATCGAAGCGCGCTCATCAATGGCCTTCTGCGTCTCTTCGGTCGGGCTGACCGACTGGATGAACATCTGCTTGAGGGTGATGCCCTGGGCGGCGAAATCATCGGCCAGCTTGGCCTTGATCCCTGCGCTCAGTTCATCGAACAAGGCCGGCAGGTCCAGAAAACTGGCGCCAGAAGACGCCAGCACATCGGTCATGCGGCTGACGATAACGCCGCGCAGATAGTCGTCAATTTGCGCCGTCTGGTAAAGCCCCTGCGTCCCCACGATCTTGGTGACGAAGAGCTGCGGATCGCTGATCTGCATGGAGTAGTTGCCAAAGGCGCGCAGGCGCACCATGCCGAGGTCCTTGTCACGCAGGGTAATGGGTTCCGGTGTACCCCATTTCTGCTCCAAAAACTCGCGCATGTTGACAAAGAAAACTTCGGCTGTAAAGACATTCTTACCGCTGGCGAAAATGCGCTCCAGCAGATTGGTGATGAGCGGGATATTAGCCGTCGTAATCGTATGACGACCGGGGCCAAACGAGTCCAGGGCCTTGCCGTCACGGAAAAAGACGGCGGTCTGGCTTTCGCGTACGATAACCTGCGAGCCGATCTGGAAATCGCCCGAACCAGCCTGCGGGACACGCAGCACCATTTCAGTTGGCCCTTGATTAGGGGCCTCGATCACATCAATAACACGTGCCATCTGTTCCTCCTGGGTGTCTATGTGCTTGTCTGGACAAGCGAGGGGTTAGCTATTGAGAATCGCCTCTTGGCGGTGCCCCCAGACGGTGTTGAGCATCGCGACATGGTCGGTCAGCGCCGTAGCAGCATCACCAATACCTTCGCGCGCGGTAACCGCGGCGGCCAGCTTGTCCACCTCGGCCTGCAAAGCGCCGACGCGTTCCACCATTTGCTGATCGAACTGCGCCAAGGCCTCGAGTTGAGGTTCCTTGACCTTGACATCATCGAAAAGCGGAGCGTAGCCGTAGCTGGCCGTCCTGATACGATCCGTCAGCGTTTGCAGCTTGTTGACGGCGCGTTCCACGTCATCCACCCACTGCAAGCCGCCGGCGCTCAGCAGGTCAACCTGCAGCGCTTGCAAGCGCTTACGCTGTTCGTCCAGGTCACGAGCCAATAGCTCGCGCACCGTCTTGTCGGCTTCGCGCCGCAGTTCTTTTTCTTTATACCCTTTCACGCCAGGTAAACCAGCGAAGGTTCGTTCCAGCGCGCCCTGAGCCGCTTTTGCCTTTTCTACCAGGTCCATATTTCTTCCTTTCTCTACCAGATCTGACTATCAAGCTGTGACGGCGCCTCGCAGCGTCGTTTATTGGGCAAGGAAAATCTCGCTGCCACAGAACGGGCAACTGATGACGCCCTTCCCGCTGAGTTCCAGCTGGCCGCCGCAGTTGGGGCATTTGCCGCCCTCGCGCATCTGTGACGCCTGCTTGGAATAGAGAATGCCATCGTTCCAGTTGACATAGCCGCTAAACAGGCCCTTCCCCACCAGATCATAAATCCAGGCCTTCACCTGCTCGGTGTTGGTGCCCATTTCCAAGACGATGTCGGAGATGGTCGCTTTGCCGCGAGTCATGACGATATTGAGAATTTTCTTTTGCTTCGCCACCTCTGCCATCTGAGTGGCTTCAGCGCGCCCGCGCGTAAAGAGGTAAGCGCCAACGCCGACGAACAGCAGCGCGGGCAGGGCGCTGAAAGCGATCCCCAGCACCATGCCGCCCGTTGTGCCTTGCGCGCCGGCAGACTGCACCGAACTAATGGCCACGGTGCTGCCAATCAGGCAGGTCAAAATTCCGATCACCACGAGAATTAAACCCACCACGCGGCCAGAACCAACCATGAAAGCCTCCTTTGCCTTACGATAGATGACGACCGGCCGGTCAGCCAATGTACAGCGCGGTCTGTCTTATGTTTCTGCGCTAACGTCTCGCTCAACCAAACCCACCACCACCGCCGCCGCCGCCGCCGCCGGAAAAGCCGCCGCCGCCACTCCAGCCGCCGCCGCCGCCTGACCAGCCTGAACTACTGGAGCCAGACGAGGGTGGCGGCGCCGGTCGGCTGGTCAAGGTAGCGGCTGAGGCTGACAGCATGGTCCCCAAACCGGCGCTCATCGAGCTCAGCCCGCCGCCGAGGCCGCGTGACATGTCGCTCAGCGTGGGCGGCGCCGAACGGCCCTCCGCGCTGACATGACCGCCGCCCGGCAAATTTGCGCTGCCGCCGCCCATCACCGGCCCGCGGTCGCGATAAGGCCCGGAACCGTAGGACGGATAGGGTATCCACCAGGTCGGCGCCGGCGCGTCCACCTGGGCAAACTTGTTGATCCATGTGCGATCAAGGCCAAACGCCACGGCAAAGGGCAGATAGGTCTCGAAAATTGCCTTGCTCTCTGCCAGGTTCGTATACTTCTCGATTTCCTGCAGATAGCGTTTGAACGCGCGCCAGCGCGCGGCGGCTTCAGCGCCCTTGTCAGTCTTGCGCGGCATGAAGCGGGCAATGGACATGAAGATCAGGGCGGTGACGCCTAAGCCAAAGACGGGAAACCAGGCTGCTTCAGCGCGGTCAATGACTAACGGCAAGCCGCAGAAACCGAGGATACCGGTCAGCACCAGCAGCGCCATGCCGCCCGCGCCATAGGCATTGCGCGTCCGCT
>DAISHS010000093.1:11504-13282 GCA_036822415.1 Chloroflexota bacterium | reverse complement strand
CCGCCAGATAGGCCACCTTGCCATTGTTGCCAATGCCCGACACATCCAGCGACCCTTTGCCATCCGGCCCGACCTCGATCACCGACACCTTGAGGCCCTGGCGATCCACCTCTGCCACCTGCACCAGCCAGCGCTGCACCAGCACGTTGTTCGTGCGCAGCCACCCCTGGCTGACCCAGCCGCCATCCGCCTCTTCGGCATCGCTGCTGTAATTCAGTTCAGGAACGCTGATATCATCGAGCAGGATGCCAGGCCCGTTGACGGCATCGTCGGTGATGTACTGAAAACGCACCTGGATCTGCTTGCCAACGTAGGCGCTCAGGTCAAGGCTCTCCTGTATCCATTCTGCTGAACGACCGCCGCCGCTGACGCCCGTGTAGCCGGGGCCAAAACTGTTGCCGTTAGGATTGGTAGTCACACTGTAGCGGCCGGAGAGGATGCTCCAGGTCTTGCCAGCGTCGGTTGAGGCTTCGACATAGGTGTAGTCATAGTCCTCTTCCAGGTCGTACCACGCCCAGAAGTTGAGCGACGCGGTCTTGACCCCGCTCAGATCAAAGTCGTGCGTCAGGGTGGCGTCGCTGTCATCGGTGCGGTTGCCCCACCAGGCAAACGCGCCGCTGTGCGCGCTGGCGTCCACCAGGCCGACCTGCGTGCTGCCGGTGAAGTCAATCGTCACATCGCCGCTGGCTTTCAGGGTGAAGTAATCGGTGGCATACTGCGAGACGCGGCCGCCTTCTTCGATGGCCGGGTAGCGGCGGAAGGTCGCCTCCTGGGAGACGTCGCCAGGGTCTATCGTCTTGTAACTGAAGCGTTGATCCTGCACGTCGTTCCCGTGAAGCAGATTGGCCATCACCCAGTCGGCAAAAACCGCGTCGAAGTTGGTGTTGGTATTGTTCTTAGCCAGCACGTCATTGAAGCCAGCAATACCGTTAAGCCCTGAGGCAACCAGCGCGCGTGTCATCTCTTCGCCAAACTGCTCCAGGAAATAGGTCATGAACAGGTAAGCGCCGCCATAGTGAGGCGCGTTGGTGCCCGGTTCAGAACCCCAGGTATTCAATTGGGTGTCTGGATTGGCCATGAACGCGCGGTCGGAGCCGCCTGGGTCGAATTGATTGAGCGCGGAGGCCAGCTCGGCAGAGCCTTCATTGACCCAGGTCTCTTCGTTGCGATCGTTATGCCAGTGAATCATGTGCTGGAACTCGTGCGCCAGCGTGCCATCATAAAAATCGGTGCCCGGCTCGTTGTTGTCAATGTTGATGTAAAACATCTCTTTCTCGTTGGAGAAAGGCTGCGCCAGGCGCGAAAACTCATCGGCCGAGGAGTAATAACCGGCAATACTGTCGCCGAGATCGGTGGCATGCAAGATGTGCAGATGCACATCGTTATCAACGCCCGGCGTCCATTCGCTGCCGAAAAATTCACGGTTGGTAGGGTAGATTTTGCTCTCGAACAGGTCGGCTGAGCGTTCCAGGTCAGACTGATTGACGCGCTCACCCTTCTCGACCCACATATAAAGATGCGGCGTCTCGTAGCGTAGTTCGGCCTCGATCTCGAAGTGGCGATTATCGTCTACATTGCTCACCGTGAAGGTGATCACATCCCCCACGGTAAACGAAGGCGGCTCTGGATTGACGGTCGGCGGGATTTCGCCAACCCCGGGGCGCAGCTGCATGGAGAGGATGCGCAGATCGCGCTGCGGCACATTGACCTCTTGCAGCAGTCGCTCCGTCTCCGAGCCGGCGCCAGCGTCGGTGATGACCGGGCGAGGCGTGGTCGCG
>DAISHS010000093.1:0-11404 GCA_036822415.1 Chloroflexota bacterium | reverse complement strand
AAAAATCAGAATTGGAGCGGCTGGCGATATTCAGGAAGAAGCCGCCAGCAACCAGCAATGCCAGGCAGCAGCAGCACAGAAAAATGACTACAACGCCCAGGATGATCCAAAGCGTACGCTTCGATGATGGTGCAGCGGGCGATGATTCAGGCAGCGGAAATTCGCTCATACGGTTGAAGACTCCTCACTGGATAGTATGGGATTGGTGAAATCAGAGATCATCTGGCCTGTCAAAAAACTGACTGGGGCCAGGTGCGAATCAAGCGGCGTGTAACAAGCCTTCATCTCCCCGTTCGAGCCAGGCGCGGGCGCGGCGAACAAACTCACGTTCAGCTTCGTAAGAAAGCTGAGCCATGGCCTCGTCCAACGTAAGCCAGTCCGGCTCGAATTGAAGCTCATGAGGGTCACGCGTCACCTGGCGCAGACTGCCCAGGCGAAACAAGAAATAAAACTCCTGGCGTACGACATGCTGGTTTTTCTCTGGAAGGTCGAATTCAACCACCTGCATACCCAGGCTCGTGATCAACTGCAGATCGGTGTACCCCGACTCCTCGCCAATTTCGCGCGCCGCCGCATCCTCGAGCAGCTCGCGTGCTTCGACATGCCCCTTGGGAAGGCGGATTTCGTTATTACGGACGCGATGAAGGACGAGGACGCGATCATCCTCGGTCAGTACCACACCGCCTGCTGCGTCGTAGGAAACGCGTCGTTTCACAAGTCATTCCTCATCTGCACCCCTTACGGTAATGACCGTTCTTCAGCGAATGGGTAAGGCGACTTCGGAAATGGCGCCGACCAACATTCCCGATCCAGGGGCAACACACCGCCGCCAATTGCCAGGGCGCCGGTCGTATCCAGGTCAACATAGATCCGACGCCACGGTGCATAGAAAAAGGTATATCCACGTAAGCAGACCCGCCACTCCGGCCCGGTCGGAGGCGGCAGGCCGGGGGCGTCAGGCTGCGAGCGTTGCGGCAAGCGCCGTATATCCTCCAACGCCAGGCGTTGGATCCGCCAATCCAACCCGCCCACGGCCCGCGCAGCCAGACGTTTCGCGTTGATGCCCAGGCGCTGCTGGTCTTCCCTGACAGCTGGCTCCGGCGGCGATGCGTAGCGCGGAATCAATGCCCACAGCGTGATGATGGCGGCTCCCATCAGCACGGTCTTGCGCAGCGTCAGCGCCGGGGGTGTTTGCCACTGCCGATCCACCGCGCTCCAAACCGCTGCCGCCAGGAGAAGGAGCAGCCAATGAAAGAGAAAATTGATGACCAGGCCGGCCACGCTCAGCGTTGAGCCGCCATGCATGGTGCTGAGGGCCGCCGGCACCGGGTACCCACGCCAACCGGGGCATAAGGTTGGGCACCCAACCAGGTAATCGGGCACCTCGAATAAGCGGCTGGCTGACCAGGTCAGGATGGCGGCCACCACAAACGTTGTGGTGAGCAAATAACCCCAACGACGGGTGCGCTGACGCCACCAGACAATCAGAAGCCCCAGTGCAAACAGGCTTACCAGAATGACCAGGAAAAAATTAGTTTGCGATTGCAGCCACGTCGGCGTCATACCCGGCCTTTACGACAAACGATTGGTGCATTGTACGCTAAAGTACGAGAGTTGCCAAACAGTGGCAGGGAGATGGGTGCATTTCAAACTGGGGGCAGATCGGGCGACTGCAAGTCGCTGCAACGATTGCAAAGTCCACCTGCGTGGACTACACCCCGAAACTGAAATGCGCCCCAGGGAGATGTGGAATAGATCGCGCAGGATTTATGCCGGAAAGGCGCCAGGGGCGGCGGCCGTCCCACTGTCGCCAGGGACGGCGGCGATTCCAGGGCCAGCAACCGCGGGCGTTCGCTGCCGCTCAGGAGTAGGCCATCTGCGGCGCCAGGTTGAAAGCCGGCACGACAAGGCGATTGCGCAAGCGCGCGCGCCCACGGGCGATGCGTGATTTAACCGTGCCGAGGGGGATGCCAACCAAATCGCTAATTTCGTGGTAGTTATAGCCTTCGACATCGCACAACACAATCACCAGGCGTTGATCGTCAGGCAGATCAGCAATCGCCGCTTCAATCTGATGGCGCAATTCCAGGCGCAAGGCGTGATGTTCAGGGCCTTCGCTGGGATCAATCATAAGCGCTGCGCGATCAGGCTGATCGAGCAAGTTGTCCAACGACGTAGAGGGACGCCGGCGCAGCGCGCGCAGGCGATCGTAGCAGGTGTTGATGACAATGCGCAAGAGCCACGCCTTGAAGGAGCCGCCCCGATATTGATCGAGCTTACGATAGGCTTTCACAAAGGCATCCTGGGTTGCGTCGGCCGCCAATTCGGGATCGCTCACAACCCGACGCGCCACGCTGTAGGCCAGGGCTTGATAAGCCATGACCAGCTGGTTGAAGGCATGAAGCTGCCCGCTGCGCGCGGAGATGATCAGTTTTTGCTCGTCTAACATACACCACACTCGCGAGAAACGCTTGGAATTTAGAGAATCACTCTTGGGTCTTTATCGGGAAGAACAAAAGCAGCGTTGCATCAATGGATCGGCTCTATTATGCTACCCCTGCGGCGCGCTCACATCCGACGGATTATTCAGCAAGGTCTACGCTGTTTGGCTGAGAGACGCTGAGGAAAGTAGCGCAAGCTGCCGCCGTAACCGGGCTGTGGTATAATGGGGCCGGACCCAGATCAGCGAGAAAACATCATGCGTAATCTTTTCCTTTGCCTGCTGACCGCCCTCTTGCTAACGCTGCCAACCGAAGCAAGCACCGAGGCGCCCTATCCTATCGTAACCCTGAGCAAGACCGTCTCCCCCAGTTCGGTGGCGCCTGGCGGCGCGGTCACCTACAACATTACCTTGAGCAATGCCGGCGATGTCGCCGCCAACGATGTGCGCGTCACCGATAATCTGCCCGCCGGCTTTAGCTACCGCGCCGGCACGACGCGCATCTATCGCAACGGCGTTCTGATTCGTTCGTCAGACCCCAGCGTGAGCGGCCGCAGCCTGAGCTGGGATGGCCTGACCCTGCCCGCGCGGCGCGGCGACAGCTTTTACGGCATCAACACCTTCATCCAGGAAAATTGTAATATCAACACCATCGCCTGGCAGCTCGACCGCACACGCGAACTGATGGGCTATCATGCCCTGGCCAAGCAGTTCTTCTACGGGATTACCAACAATACCGGCGGCCCAGATTCGTGCTGGCGAGATTATGTCAATTCTGCGTACGACCGTGGCCTCAACGTGCTGGTGCGCCTGCAAGGGCCGCACGATGGCAGCAACTGGGTGAAACCGCAGGCAGATTGGGCCGGCAACTACAGCAGCGCGGCGCAGGCCTTTCGCCGGGTGGTGGACGGCCTGCCGCGACGCAACGGCTTTACGCTTTACGTTCAGATCTGGAACGAGCCTAATCTAAACCTGGAATGGAGCGGCAGCGCCAACGCGGCCGAATATGCGCCTTTCCTGGAACAGACGGCCGCAGCGATCCGCAGCATTGGAGATAGTCGTATTCGCATCGTCAACGGGCCGCTGTCGCCCGGCGGCAACATCAGCCCGCTCACCTTCATCAACCAGATGTTCAACGCCGCGCCCAATGCGCGTTGGGCCTTCGATGTCTGGGGCGCACATCCCTATCCTTCCAACCACCCCCCAGAGTACAACCTGCACCGCGGCACAGCCTCACAGCCGCAGGCCGCGATTGACAGCTACCTGCGTGAGCTCAATGCGCTGGCAAGCTGGGGACGGCGCGATGTGGATGTGATTCTGTCCGAGACCGGCTACCAACTCGGCGATGGCACGTTTACCTGGGAGGGCTACCCCATCATCAACGAGACCAACCGGGCAGATTATATTACGCGGGCCTTTCGCGACTACTGGCAGGGTTGGGCCGAGGTGCAGGCCGTGGCCCCGTTCGAGTTGAGCGACGCCAGCGGTGGCTGGGCCGTTTGGGATTGGATCGCAGCCAACGGCGCAACGCATGCGCAGTACAACAGCGTACGCGCCCTGGACAAGACCAGCCCTTACGCCAGCGCCAGCCTGGTGATCAGCTTTCAAGCCAACGCCGCCAGCAGCGGCGGCACCTACTACAACGACGTCAGCGCCGTCAGTTCAAATACCACCATCCCGCCGCACAACCAGGTGGCGCCGGTCACCGTGCGTCAGGCAACGCCAACCCGCACGCCAACCGCCGCGCCGACGTCCACGCCCACGCGTACGCCCAGCGCCACGCCCACGCCAATCGCCACCGCCACCCCCACCGCAACCAGAACGCCGACGCCGAGCGTCACACCGACGCCGACCTGGACGCCCAGCCCCACGTCTACACCCACCGCCACCCCCACGGCGACCAGGACGCCCACGCCAAGCGCCACCCCCACGCCGACGTGGACCCCCAGCCCCACGCCCACGCCCACCGCCACCCCAACGGCGACCAGGACGCCGACGCCAAGCGCCACCCCCACGCCGACGTGGACCCCCAGCCCCACGCCCACGCCCACCTACACGGCGACGCCGACCAGGACGCCGACGCCCACGTGGACGCCCAGCGCCACGCCTACGCCAACCAGCACGGCGACGCCGACCAGAACGCCCACGCCGACGTGGACGCCCAGCGCGACCCCCACGCCAACCAGCACCCCAACGGTGACCAGGACGCCGACGCCGAGCGCGACGCCGACGTCAACCCCCACCGCCACGCGCACGCCGACCGCCACGCTAACGCCAACCAACACCCCCACGGTCACAGGGACGGTGCCGACCGCGACGCCGACGCCCTGGCCCACGGACACGCCGACGGCGACAACGACCCCCACGGCCAGCCCCACGCCGAGCATGACGCCGACCGCCTCGCCGTCGCCCACCGCCAGCCCGACGCCAAGCGCAACCTTCACCGTGACGCCGTCGCCCACGGCCAGCCCCACGCCGAGCGCGACCTTCACGGCGACGCCGTCGCCCACCGACACGCCGACCGCCACCGCCACCGCGACCGCTTCACCGTCGCCCACGGCCAGTCCCACGCCATCGCCGACGGCCACCCAAACGCCTAGCCCCACGTCAACCCCGACGGCTACCCAGACCCCCAGTCCAACGCCGTCGCCGACGGCGACGGCCAGTCCAACCCTGTCGCCCACCCCGACGCGCACGCCCACCGACACGCCGACGCGCACGGCCACCCCGACTCGCACGCCAACACGCACCCCGACGATTACACCGACGCCCACCGCAACAGCCACCCCGGTCGGCGTCCTCGGCATTATCCGCGTCGGCCAGGAACCGCAGGGACTGGCGCTGGATGGCGCAGGGCGCCGCTTGTTTGTTGCCAACGGCCTGAGCGGTAACATCTCTATCGTCAATCTCGACACAAACCAGGTGATAGCGACGCTCGGTTTGAACGGCGCGGCAGGGCCGTTAGGGCTGGATTACGACCCCGCGCGGCAACGCCTCTACGCGGCCGCCCGTTTCAGTGACGTGCTGGTCGCAATGGACGCGCCGCCGGGCGTCACCGGTGAAACGGTCGGCGCCATCCTGGTGGGGGTCAGTCACCAGCCGGTCGCGGCCGCCGTCCAGGTGCTCAATGGACAGGTGCTGGTCGTGGGCAATGGCGATAATTCACTGGCGATGGTGGATGGCCCCAGCGCCGCCTTGACCGACATTCGGCGTATCGGCAACGCGCCGATGACCATCGTGCGCAACGACGGCGCGCTCAGCTTCCTGATTCCCCACCGCCTGGATAACACCGTGGGTGTTTATGATGAAGCCGGGCTTTTGCGCTTTTTGATTCCCGTCAGCGGCGGCCCAAGCAGCGTAGCCGTGGACCCCTTGCGCCAGCGCGCCTATGTGACCGAATCCGATGACTTCGCCGTGGCGATCATTGACCTGGTCAACACCGAGGTGATCAACACCGTGCCGCTGAACTGTGCGCCAACGGCCGTGGCTGCCAATCCCAATAACGGGCGTTTCTTCGTCGTCTGCCCCGACGAGCACGCCGTCCACTTCTTCCAGGGCGGGGCCGATGCCTGGCTCTACTGGCTGCCTGTGGGCAACGATCCCAGCGCCATCCTGCTCGATCCGGCCACGAATCGGCTGTACATCACGAACCGCGCCGATGACACCATCACGATTTTGCAGGATGAAGGCCCGGTCGCGACGCCGACGCCCTATCCCACGGCCGCGCCGAGCAGCACCAGCACGCTGACGCCAACGCCAACCCCTACTGGCCCGACAGCGACGCCCACCGTGACGCGCACGCCCACGCCCACCCCCACGCGAACGGCCACAGCCACGATCACCCCGACGCGCACGCCAGCCCCAACGTCAACCCCGACAGCAACATTCACGCCGCGGCCGACCGCCACCCGCACACCAACCGCCACGGCGACGCCCACGGGAGTTTGCAACGCGCCAGCTGACACCTTCGAACCGGACGATACGCCGGATACGGCGCCGCCAATGGTTCCTGGCCCCAACGCGCAGATGCACAATTTCCATCGTCCAGGCGATGCCGATTGGGGCCGCCTGACGGTGCGGGCCGGTTCCATTTACCGCCTGCAGACTGAGGTGCTCGGCGCCTTAGGCGATACAAGGCTGGAGTTGTGGAACGAAAACCTGACCATCCTCCTGGCCGAAAACGACGATTGGGACCCCACCACGCCCAACTCCATGATTCAATGGGCCGCGCCCTGGAACGGCGCTGTGTATGTGCAAATAGCGCCGGCTCATGGTCAGGGGGGGTGTAACAGTGATTACACCTTCCAGGTCACAACCGTCATCCCCAACTTTGCGCCGCTCATCAAGCGAGGACAAGCCGCCGCGCAGCCAGGGCAAGAAACGGCCGTCGCGCCGGCGATAGAGGCGTCCGAACCAACGCCAACCCCCAGCCTCGTGACGCCGGTCGCCGTCGCTGCGCAGACCCCAACCCTCAGCGACCTGGCGCCAGTCACCGTCAATGAGCAGGCGCCCGCGCCCAACGAGCCGCTCTTTAGCGATGCCGCGGTGGCCCTCAACCGGCGCGATGGCAGCCGCATCGTGGGGCGTGAGCGCATCCTGACAATCGAGGATGCCGCGGGCAGGCCGCAGCAGCAGGTGGAGCTGACGGGCGCCATCGTGGCCCTGGTTCTGGACAACGATAGCCAGGCCATTTTCGTAAGCACATGGGAAAGGCAAGGCGCGACGCCCGACCTGCGCAGCGGCGGCCGCGTGTTACGCCTCGATGCGCTTTCCGGCGCGGTGCAGGCCATGTCCGCGCCGCTGGCGCGCGTGGGCGGGCTGGCCCTGGATGGCTCGCGGCTTTGGGTTGCCGAAACCGGCGCCGATCAGCTGC
The DNA here is from genome assembly GCA_036822415.1 of Chloroflexota bacterium. Lineage (GTDB taxonomy): Bacteria > Chloroflexota > Anaerolineae > SSC4 > Amarolineaceae > Amarolinea. The sequence continues at coordinate 4,091 of DAISHS010000093.1, read as the reverse complement.
GCTTGTTGGACGCCGAGACGCTGTCGGCGGCGCAGACCGTCAACCTGGCGCCGGCGCCGTGGGTGGTGGCCCTCGATCCGGCCGCTCGACGCGTCTACGTAGCCCTGGCCGGCAGTGACGAAGTCGCGCTGCTCGATGCCAACAACGGCGACCTGCTCAACCGGGTGGCCCTGGGCGGCTTCGGCCATCCCCAGGCCTTGGCTGTTGACACGGTGGGCGCCCGTCTGGCGGTGCTCTTCTGGCGCGGCCCGCAGTACGGCGAAGTGACCTGGCTGGATGGCCGCAGCGGCGCAGTCCTGGGCGGCATCGCGCCCACCCTGGCCCATCCCCTGGCCGGGGCGCAAGCGCTGATATTTGACCCTGGGGCCAACGAACTGCTCATCAGCGACCGCATGGGCCTGCAGCGCTTCTCCGCAGCGGACGGAGGCTATCTTGGCAGCCAGCCCGCGCCCCTGGTCACGTCGCCCTTTGGCCTGGCGTTGGACAGCAGCCGCCAACGTCTCATCAGCGCAGCGGCGGTGATGGGGCTACGCTAAGGGCAGCGGCGTTCTGCTGGCATTGTTGACGCCGCGCCGCAGTGCTTGGCGTTTTGTGTCATCGCCGATATAATGATGGCAAAGCTCTTTCTTGGCGGCAGCAGAGAGAGCATTGGCTTCCAGAGGTAGCAGGCATGAGCGTGGTAGACGACATCAAGGGCCGCCTCGACATCGTAGACGTCATCTCGGCCTATGTTCCCTTGAAGAAGGCCGGGCGCAATTTCAAAGGATTGTGCCCGTTTCACAGCGAGAAGACGCCCTCGTTCGTGGTGTTTCCAGACAACCAGAGCTGGCACTGCTTTGGCTCTTGCGGCAAGGGCGGCGATCTCTTTTCTTTCATCATGGACAAGGAGAAGCTCGACTTTGGCGAAGCGCTGCAAGTCTTAGCCCAGCGCGCCGGCATCGAGCTGAGCGCGCGCGGGGAGGAAATTTCACCAGAAGAGCGGAACCGTGAGCAGGTGCGCCAGGCGCTCAAAGCTGCGGCCGCGTATTTTCACAACTTGCTGCTGACCGCGCCCGCCGCGCAGATGGCCCGCGACTACGTGCGCCGGCGTGGGCTGAACGACGACACCCTCGCGCGCTTTCAGCTTGGCTACGCCCTGGACGACTGGCAGGCGCTCAAACGCGCTTTCCTGGCGCAGGGCTATACCAGCGACCTCCTGCTGGCGGCCGGGCTATTGATTCACAACGAAGAACGCGACTCAACCTATGATCGCTTTCGCCAGCGCTTGATAATCCCTATCTGCGATGTGCAAGGCCGCGTGATTGGATTTGGCGCGCGCGCGTTCGATGACACCCCGCCCAAATATCTGAACTCGCCCCAGACGGTCGTTTTCGACAAGGGCCATGTGCTCTACGGGCTTGACCAGAGCCGGCGCGCCATTCGTGACGCCGGGCACGTCGTCATTGTCGAAGGCTACATGGACGTGCTGGCGGCGCACCAGGCCGGCGAGCGCAATGTGGTCGCCTCGATGGGCACCGCGCTGACGGAGACCCAGCTGCGCCAGCTGAAGCGTTACACCAACGAGTTCATCCTGGCCCTGGACGCTGACGATGCCGGCAGTCAAGCCACGATTCGAGGCGTCCATTTGGCCCGGCAGGCGCTGGAAAAAGAAACGGTGCCGGTGCCCACCGCCAGTGGTCTCATGCGTCAGGAAGCGCGTCTGGCGGTCAATGTGCGCGTCATGACCTTGCCCCAGGGGTTGGATCCCGATGATTTGATCCGCCGCGATGTCGCCCAGTGGCGCGCCCTGGTGAAAGCGGCCGCGCCCCTGGTTGATTTTCTATTCGGCGTTGTCGTGCGGGAAAATGATCTCAATTCCGCCAAAGGCAAAGCCACGGTCGTTCGAGAATTGGCGCCGCTGATTCAGGAACTCGCCGATCCGATCGAGCGTACACACTACGTCCAACGCCTGGCGCGCCTGACCCAGGTGGACGAGCGCACCATTCAGCGCGAGATCGAACGGCAGGCAGCCGCCAGCAACCTGGTTGTCAACGCCGAGCGCCCGGGGCGCCCAACTGGCAGCAAGCCAGCAACGCCAGGCGCCGCATCCAAACCAGGCGAGGGCATGGCCGGCTACGTGTTGCAGCAGATGCTGGTGCAGCCTCAACTTCTGAGCGAGAGCGATCGCCAACTGCAAGACCTGGGGTTCGAGCCACTGCGTGAGGCTGATTTTGGGCGCAGCGAGCAGCGCACGCTGCTGCAGGTGTTGAGTGACCTGCAAGCGCGCGGTGAAACCTGGCAGCTGCCGAGCCTGGCGGAAGAAGTGCCGCCGTTTCTACAGACTTACCTGGCCGGTCTGGTCAACGGGCTGCAAGCGCGCCCCGCGGTGGCGCTCGATCAAGCTGCGTATGACCTGGTCAACGCCATTTTGCGCCTGCGCCAGGGCAATTTGCAGCAACGCTTGCAGGAGCTGCGTCATTTGCAGGCTGATGACGGCGGCGACCGAACCGAACCCAATGACAGCGAAAATGCTTATCGTGCGCTGGTCGAAACCTGCCGCCAGGAATTGGGTAAACTGCAGGCGGCCTTGAGCCGTCGTTCATTATTGTCGCAGGGCGCACAGCGTTCTTCTCCCCCAACCGTTGGGCCGACAGGAATCTAAAACGATGACTGAGAAGAAAAGACGTTCCCCGGCCATTCCGCCCTCCCCGCCAGCCTCAGCGCCGGCGCCCGTTGCCGCGCCCACGAAGGCCAGGCGCGGGCGTCCCCCGCTCAATCGCGGCGAGGCTGAAACCTCGGCCATACCAGCAACGCTTGCGCCCCAGTCAGCGGCCAATGTTCGTACACGCGTGCTCAGTCGCCCGCGCGAGGCTGAGCAGGCCGACATGCCGACGGCGCGCAGGCTGGCCTTCGACATTGACTTCGATGAGGCCTTCGCCAGCGAAATGGCGGCCGAAGCCACCAGGCCAGTTGAAGAAATCCTGAAAGAGACGCACGATCAATCGGGAGCGGGAGATCCCGTGCGCCTCTATCTGAACGAGATCAGTCATCATGTGCTCTTGAATACCACCCAGGAGATCACCCTGGCCGAAGAACTTCATGCCGGCATGGAGGCGTCCGCGCGCCTGCGCACCGGTAATTTCACGCCCGAAGAGCGGCCGGCGCTGGAGGAGGTGGTTCAAAAAGGCAATGCGGCGCGTTGGCGTTTGGTGCAGTGCAACTTGCGCCTGGTCGTCAGCGTCGCCAAACGCTACCTGAACCGCGGGATGTCCTTCCTGGATTTGATTCAGGAGGGAAACATTGGCCTGCTGCGCGCCGTGGAAAAATTCGACCAAACCCTGGGCTACCGCTTCAGCACCTATGCCACGTGGTGGATTCGGCAATCCATCACACGGGCCATTGCTGACCAATCGCGCACCATCCGCATTCCGGTGCATGTGGTAGAGAGCATCAATCGGCAGACACGCCTGCAATATCAATTCATGCAGGAATTGGGGCGCCAGGGCACGCCAGAAGAAATTGCGTTGGCCATGGAATTTCTGTCGGCCGAAGACTCCGCGGCGATCGAAGCTGCGCATACCACCGGCGCGGCGTTGCCTCCCCACCTTGAACAACGCTGGCAGCGCGCCGCCGCGCGCGTGCGTGACATCTCGCGCGCGTCCGAAGAACCGATGTCGCTGGAAACCCCCATGGGCAGCGAGGAAAACAGCTACCTGGGCGATTTCATCGAGGATAACGGCGTCCCTGGCCCGGCCGATGAAGCCAATCGCCAGCTGCTGCGTGAGCAAATGCACGATATTCTGAGCGCGCTCAGCGACCGTGAGCGCCGTGTCCTGGAGATGCGCTTTGGACTGACCGATGGCAACAGCCACACCCTGGAAGAAGTCGGGTTGGAGTTTGGGGTGACCCGTGAGCGCATCCGCCAAATCGAGGCAAAAGCCCTGCGCAAATTGCGTCACCCGATGCGCAGCCGGCGCTTGCGTGACTATCTGAACGCTTGAGCACGCCTGGCGCCAGCCTTTGCCGCCGCGGCCGCAACTTCGAGCGCCCGCAGCGTCGCCAGAAAAGGCAACACGCCGCAAATTTGACAGCCCCTGGCATGTGAGTATAAT
>DAISHS010000092.1:3082-13370 GCA_036822415.1 Chloroflexota bacterium | reverse complement strand
GCCAGCGGTGTATTCGTTGGCGTGATTTTTGGAGTCGGTGTGTTGGTTGGCCGCAGCGGCGGTGTGGGGGTGCTCGCAGGCGCCACACATGCCGTGAGCAGCGCGGTCAGCAGCAGTGCGATGCCTGTCCGCTGCAGCCAGTGTCGGTGGTGGAAGAGAGCAAAGGGTGAGAGCATCGGTGCCTCCTCATCTGGCAAAACAGGTCATAGGTCGCCGAACGCCCTGCACGAGAGGCGGTTACGTCCGCGCAGGGGTTGTTAGCCTGTCCGCCGGCCGGCTGCCAGCGCAGCCCCGGTGCAGGCAGCGGATCAATCAAAGGCTTTACGTCACACGCAGGCTGATTATAGCACACCTCGACGACAAATGCACGCTTTCTCTCAGACGTCTCAGGCGGCGCTCCCAGCCTCAACCTTCAGCTTTCACCTGAGGATGAAGGGGCAAGCTCAGTCAGCATGTCGCTTTCTGCGGCGGATGTGGCCTGTGCACGCAGCCAATGCAGCGCCGGCGAAGTCAGCGCGGTGGTGACCAGGGCCATCAACACCATCATGGCGAAGAGCGTGGGTGAGATGATGCCCAAATCCAGCCCGATGTTGAGGACGATCAGCTCCATGAGGCCGCGGGTGTTCATCAGCGCGCCCAGCATGGCGGCCGGGCGCCAGCTCAGCCCCGTCAGCCGCGCGGCGGCGAAGGTCCCGCCGAACTTCCCCAGCGTAGCCACCAAGATGATGAGGCCGCAAATCAGCCACAGGGTGGGCGTCGTGAGCAGGTTGATCTGCGTGCGCATCCCCGTCAAGGCAAAGAAGGCCGGCAGCAGGAGAATTGTGACCACCCTGTCGAGTTGCCGGGTAAGGGTTCGGGCCACCACGCTGTCATGAGGGATCACCGCGCCGAGCAAGAAAGCCCCAAAGATGGCATGGATGCCAATGGCCTCGGCCGTGAGCGCCGCCAGGAGCAGAGCCACGAAGATCAGCGTCACAAGCTCCCGTGACTGCCCTTCGCCGCCCCAGCGCCGTGTGATCCATTCCAGCAGGGGGCGGCCCACGAGGAACACGAATGTAATGAAAGCCACGGCCTCGACGGCGACTAAAAGCCCCGCGCCCATTTGCGCCTTGACCACGCCAACGACGAAGGCCAGCAAACACCAGGCCGTCACGTCATCCACGGCCGCGCAGCTCAGCGCCACGACGCCGAGGCTGGTGCGAGTTAGGCGGTAGTCGGTCAGAATGCGCGCCAGCACCGGGAAGGCCGTGATGGACATGGCAACACCAATGAACAGGGCGAAGCTGGTAAATGTCACAGCGCTGTTGGATAGCTGCGGGTATAAAAAGAGCGCCAACCATGCGCCCAGGACGAAGGGGACCAAAATGCCGGCGTGCGAGGTGGCTACGGTGGCATGGACGCGCTGTTTGAGCAAGGCCAGGTTGAGTTCCAGGCCGACGAGGAACATATAGAGGACGACGCCCAGCTGCGCAATGACGCCTAAGAAGGGCGCCACCGATGGGGGCAAAATCAGCGCGGAAAGCTGCGGCCCCAAGAACGAAGGGCCAAGCAGAATCCCTGCGATCACCTCGCCAATGACGGGCGGTTGGCTCACGTAGGCAAACAGCCTGGCCAGCAGCTGCCCCGTCACGATGATGGCGGTCAGCGCCAGCAAAACATGCAAGAAGATGTCGCCGCCCAGGGCGGCTGACATGACAGGCCCACCCTGGAGCGGGGGCGGGGCCGCCAACGTTTCGCCATAACGGCGGATCAGCAGAAAGATGACTGTCGGCAAGAGAACCATCAAGCTGTAACCGAGCACAGCCCGCAGAAGCCTTAGGCTGCGCGCTGCGCCCGCTTGGGTATCGGTCGCCACCTGCAAACTCCTCTAGGGACCCTGGATTGGGAGCGCAAAAACACTCCGCCGCACGGCGGAGTGTTTTTCATTGATGAGCAAACGTCACAGAACCTGCAAGCAGGCGTGGTGGTTAGGGTCGAGACGGGTAGATGCCCTGAGTGGCAATGCAATAGACCGTGTTTGGCACCGGCGCCTTGCCGCGCAGGTCAGGCAAACTGAACGTGGTGCGGCCGTCGCCGCCGAAATTGACGCCCAAGAGAGAAAACAGGGCGGTGTTTTGAGCAATTGACAGCGACTGGCCTTCACACTTTGCCCAGCCTTCCGGCGCGAAGGTAAAGGGGAATAGTTCGATCTGACCGAGAAATGCTTCCATGATAGGCTCCTTTGGATTGACTAACTCGTGCTCAGGGTGCTTATGATCAGTTCCTGAGGAAAAATGTATTTTTGCTTACCCTCTTTTGCTGAGAGGATAAGCGATCAATTCCTTGATAACACGTCAAACGACTCAAATCAGTATCGAGCATTACTTTGGCAAGGTTAATTTTTTCAGCATCGGCATGGCCGGTGGGCGGGGTTGTGCGGCGAGCTAGGCGGGGATGTTATGGAAGAAACAACCCTGCCCACAGCCGTGCGCAGGGTTGTTTTCGCGTGGCGATCGTCGCCTCCCCGCTGAGCCTGGCGCGAGATAGCCGCGACGAATAAGGCCGGGCCAATCGCGCGATACACGAACCGCCCGCTCGAACCAGGATTTGCCGGCCTGCCGGTGACTCCGCTGACCGCTCTCCGTCCAATCAGTGCACGTCAATGACGCGTAAAGTTTGATTTTCTGTGCGAGGGGAGCAGTTCCATGCATCACCTGAACGAAACGGCCGGTACATTGACCCTCATGGGGTCGGGCGAAATGACCGCCACGATGGTCCATGTTCATCGCCACATCATGGATCGAATCAAGGGCGCGGTGCAGCCCGTGTTCATTGACACGCCAGCCAACTTCGAGCTGAATGTGGACAGCATCTCGCAGCGCGCGGTGGAATACTTCGCCACTCATTTTGGCTTGCCTCTGGACACCATCTCGTTTCCAACGGCAACCTACCCAACGCCCGCGCAGATGGAAGCGGTGCTGCGCCGTTTGCGACGCGCCAATTATCTCTTTGCCGGCCCCGGCAGTCCCACCTACGCGGTGCGCGCCTGGCGACACACGGCCGTCTTCGAGACGATGGCCGGCAAGCTGGCCTCGGGTAGTCACCTGGTGCTGGCCAGCGCGGCCGTGACGGCCATGGGGCGCTGGACGCTGCCGGTGTATGAAATTTACAAGGTCGGCCTCGATTTGCACTGGGTCGAGGGTCTCGATCTGCTGGGGCGCTATGGCCTTGATCTGGCTGTCGTGCCTCATTGGAACAACAGCAGCGGCGAGACTCACGACACCTCGCGCTGCTTCATGGGCGAAGTGCGCCTGCGCAAACTGGAAGCCATGCTGCCGCGCACGACGATCATCTTAGGCATTGATGAATTTACCGCGTGCATTATCGAACCCGGCGCGCAGCGCTGTCGTGTGTTTGGACAGGGCGTGGTGACCATTCGCACGCTCGATGGCGCGCCCGACTGCGTCTTCGCCAGCGGGGAAACTTTCTCTTTTGCTGAACTTCAACACGCGGGCGCGCGGCGCCAGCCTGCGGCCGCCAGCCTGTCGGCGGCTGACCCCGCGGCGCTGCTTTTCACCCAGGCCCGCGATGTTTCGCATGCGTTCCGCCATGCCCTCTACCAGGAGCGCAACCCCGCCAGCGCCGTTGGCTACGTGCATGCGCTGTTGGAGGCCATCCAGGCCAGCGCATCGAGCGATCTTGCGGCGGCGGTTGCTAATGAGATCGAGCTGATGGTGCGCGAAATGCTGGCCCTGCTTGCCATCTGGCTGGAAGAAGCCAGCCAGCGCGGCTTTGCGGCCGCGCCGTTGATCGAGGAGATGGCGGCGCTGCGGCAGACGCTGCGCGTGGAAAAACAGTGGGCGTTGGCCGACCGCGTGCGCGCCGCCCTGGCGGCGCATAACGTGGTGCTGGAAGACACGCGCGACGGCAGCGGTTGGCGTTGGGCCGAGTAAATGGAGGGCGGGTTATGGCCGCAGGTATTTGGCGAAAAAGTCGAGGGTGCGTTTGAGCAGCAGCTCATCCCCGCTGCCGGTGAAGAGGTGGCCCTGGCCGGCGTAGGTAAAGCACTCCACCGTTTTACCCAGCTGTTGTAAGCGCACGCACAGATCGGCGGCGATCGGCAGGGGGATGCCGGCGTCGTCAACGCCGTGATGAATACTGACCGCGCCCTGCACCCGCTCCAGATGAAAAAGCGGCGAAATCTCATGCACCAGCTCCGGCGCGGTGTGGTATTCGACGGCGCCCCGCTGCCCCTTGCTGGCCCGGTAGACGTAATCGAAATTGCGCTGTTCGTCGCCGCTGAGCGCGGCATAGAGCAGCGTCGCCTTGACCAGCGGGCTGATGGTGATGACATGCAGCGCCAGCCCACCCCCCAGACTGTGACCCCACAGGCCGATCCGTTGCGGGTCGGCCGCGGCCAGCAAGCCGGGCTGCCCGCCCTGCGCCTGCACAATGGCGATCAGGTTCAAGATGTCCGCGGTCATGCCGGTGCGAAAAACGTCCGGCCCCTCATCCGACGGCGGAAAATTGCGCAGATTAGGATGAATGACGATGTAGCCGGCGCGCGCCAGCGCGTCGGCGTAGCGCGTGGTGTAGGCCAGGATGCCGTACTGCGACGGCTCGACGTACCCATGCAGGGCGATGATGACCGGAAAAGGGCCTGGCCCGCTGGGCACGTTGATGAAGCCGTAGATGGTCAGCCCATCGCTTGGATAGGTGATGATGCTGCGGGTGAAGCCGGCGGCAGGGGTGGCGTTGCCCTGGCTGCTCAACGTCCCGCCGCCGTAGGCGCGGGCGGCCATCTCCGCAATCGTCCAGCCCGTGGCCTGGCCCGGCGATGCGGTCGGCAGAGGCGCGCTGGTGACCGTGGCGGTCGCGCGCCGGGTAGGTGTGCTCGTGGCGCTCGGCGTGCTCGTGGCCGTTGGGGTCACGGTCCGCGTCGGCGTGGCGCTGACGGTTGGCGCCGCCGTCATCGTCGCCGTTGGCGTCGGACTGAATGTCGGCGTCGGCGCGGCGACGGTTGGCGCTGGCGCGGTGGGGGCAGCGGTTGGGGCCAGGGATTGCTCAGGCGCGCGGCGCTCGCCCGACTGGCATGCCGCCAGCAGCGCCAGCGCGGCCAGCAAGCCGGCCAGCAGCCCCATGCGCCGCCGTCTTGTTCCCGCCCGGCGGACCAGAAGGCGCGCGTCTCTCACGCCGCGCGCTCGCGAGCGAAATCGCCGGGCCATGCGGCGGCGGGCGCGCCCAGGGCCTGGCGCACGTGCGCGTTCTCTGCGCGCGTGCGCGAAAAGGTGAGAATGATGGTCATGCTGCTTCCTTGTGTGATGACAACGCGGCCGCGCTTGAGCCAGCGGGTGTAGAGCGGGCAGCGCATCGCTTGCCGCGCGCGTTGGCCTTTGTCCCCGCCGTTTCAACCGCCCCTGCTGCCAGTTTACCCGCGCGCGGCGCGTCACACTGCTAGAATTCTTACAAAACCGACCGCCGCAGGCTGCTGTTTTTTGGTCGTCTGGTTGTCAAATTCACAACGCATGTGCTACAATGCAGCCCTTGACGGCCCCCATAGATAACCTCGAAAAGTTAGCAACCACAGCCAGTGTTTTATTGATTTTAGGTAGGGGAGGCATAGTCCATGTCGCGGCGTTTGGCGCAACGATTGAATGCTTCGCGGCAAAACCAGTTCGTGGGACGCGATTCAGAAATAGCTCTCTTTCACGCAGCCTTGACCGCTCACGAACTTCCATTCAATGTCTTTTACCTCTTCGGCCCCGGTGGAATTGGCAAGACCACGTTGATGCACACCCTGATCGCTCTGGCCGGGGAGGCGCAGATTGCGACTCTGTATCTCGATGCTCGCAACCTTGAGCCAACCCCTGAATCATTCTTGAACGCCCTGCAGATGTTGCTCGCCTTGCAGCCTGACGTTTCTCCCATCCAAACCCTGGCTGAACGCAGCGAGCGCCTGGTGATTTTCCTCGACACCTATGAGCTGATCGCGCCCCTGGATCACTGGCTGAGCAGTACGTTCTTACCGCAGTTGTCCGATAACATCCTGACGGTGATTGCGGGTCGCCGGCCTCTTTCGCACGCCTGGCAGGCTGATCCGGGCTGGCGCAGCCTGATCAGAGTGGCGCCGCTGCGCAACCTCAGCCCTGATGAAAGTATCGCCTACTTGCACAAGGCGCAGGTGCCCGCCGAGCAGTACGAACGCATCTTGACCTTCACGCATGGACATCCGCTGGCGCTTTCGCTCGTCGCCGACATGTTTGCGCAGCGCCAGGACGTCAGCTTCCAGCCGGAGAGCACGCCTGACATCATTCGCGTGCTGGTCGAGCAGCTGGCGCGCAAGGTGCCTGGCCCGGCCCACCGCGCCGCGCTGGAGGCGTGCGCCATGGTGCGCCTGATGACCGAAGCGATCCTGGCTGAAATGCTGGGCATACCCGATGTGCATGATCTGTTCGCCTGGCTGCGCAGCCTCTCTTTTGTCGAGACCGGCCCGTTGGGAATCTTTCCGCACGATCTGGCGCGCGAAGCGCTGGCCGCCGATCTGCGCTGGCGCAATCCCGACTGGTATGCCGAGCTGCACAAGCGCGCTCGCACCTACTACGTCACCCGCTTGCAGCAGACGCACGGCCTGGAGCAGCAGCGCTACCTCTTCGATCTGATCTTTCTGCACCGCGATAACCCGGCCGTGCGCCCTTACTTCGAATGGCAGGCTTCCGGCAGCAGCATGGCGATGAATCCGCTGCGGCCGACCGATGAAGCCGGCGTGTTGGCGCTGATCGAAAAGTACGAAGGCCCGGAATCCGCGCGCCTGGCCGCGCATTGGATCAAGCGCCAGCCCACGGGCGCCCTGGTGGTGCGCGAAGCTGGCGCCGAAGAGACGGATATGCCGGCCGGCCTGCTTATCCTGGTGACGTTGCCTCAGATCAGCGCGGACGATGCCCAGATAGACCCGGCTGCGGGCAAAGCCTGGGATTACGTACAGCGTCATGCGCCCTTGCGCCCCGGCGAAACCGCCACGTTCTTCCGCTTCTGGATGGCGCGTGATACCTACCAGTCGGTTTCACCGGTGCAGAGCCTGTTGTTCGTGACCATCGTGCGCCACTATCTGACGACGCCTGGCCTGGTCTACACTATCTTTCCCTGCTTGCAGCCCGATTTTTGGCTGGGCGTCCTCACCTATGCCGATTTGCTGCGCATACCGGAGCTTGATTTCCGCGTGGGCAATGAGCTTTACGGGATTTTTGGGCATAACTGGCGCACGACGCCGCCTTTAGCCTGGCTGATGCTGTTGGGCGAGCGTGAAATTGCGAACACCAGCGTGACGCCGCCGCCGCCGCCTGTCGCGCCGCTGATGGTCCTGAGCGAGGCTGAGTTTGCCAACGCGGTGCGCGATGCCTTGCACGATCTGACACGGCCCAACCTGTTGCAGGCCAATCCCCTGCTGCGCTCGCGCGTCGTCACCGATCAGGTCAGCGCGCAGGCTGGCCAGGCCGAACGCATCAGCGTGCTGCAAACCCTGCTCAAAGAAGCCGCTGGCGCCATGCAGCAGACGCCGCGTGATGTGAAGTTTTACCGCGTGCTTTATCACACCTACTTGCACCCCGCCCCCACGCAGGAACAAGCCGCCGAGCTGCTTGATCTACCGTTCAGCACCTACCGGCGCCACCTCAAGACCGCGCTCGAGCGCGTCAACGAGGTGCTGTGGCAGCGCGAAATTGGCGGGTTGACCGGCTAAATAGGCCGGGCGAAATTCGCAACGGCGCCCTGCCAAACGACGCACCCTGGAGCCAACCAGAAACGCACAGAAAACGCTGTGCGTTTCTGGTTACGGCCTGCCCATCTGTCTCAGCGCCTGCAGCCCGCTGCCCGCGAGCGCCAGGCCGATCATCCACAGCATCTGTTGCAGGTGCAGCAGAACCGCAAACGCGGTCAGGCCGGCGCGGTCGAAGCCAAGCAGCGCGAGGGGGGCAACGAGCGCCGCATGGTAAAAGCCCGGTTGGGTGGGCGCCGAGGGCGGAGCCAGCGCCAGCGCGCCCAGGCACAGCGCCACCCATGACGCGCCGGGCAGATCGGCGTTGCCAAGCGCAGCCAGGGTCAAAAGGTGAAATGCCCCAAAGCAGCCCCAGGTGATGAACGACCACAGCAGCGCGCGGCGCACCTGCTCAGCAGAAACCGCTTCGTTGAAACCGGCCAGCCCCGCTGACAGCGCCTGCCGCGCCCCCGCCTCGCTAACGCCAGGCACGCGCGCCAGCAGGCCAGGCGCCCGCGCCAGCACGGCGGCCTGGTGACGCAGCGCCCAGGCCACGAGCAGGGTCAGCAGCACGATCATCCCGCCGGCGCTGGCAAGCACCGAGGGGGGCAGCTGCAGGCGCAACCCGGCCAACAGCGCGCCAAGCAGCGCCAACAAGCGCATCACCTGCTCAACGAGACGCTCCACCACCACGCTGGCGGTGATCTCCGCTAGCGGCAGGTCTGCCGAACGGCCCAGCAGCGCCACGCGCACCGCTTCGCCCGCGCGCAGGGGCAGCAGGATGTTGACCGCGTGCCCCGTATTGGCCGCCTGAAAAGTGACGCCCAGGCCCGCTTTGCCGGTCAACAGCAAGCGCCAGCGCTGCGCATACGCGGCCAGGCCGGCGATGAACGCCAGTGAGCCGAGAAGGCTAAGCCGCCAATCTGCCTGCTGCACCGCGCGCAGCGCCGCTGCTAAATCCACGAAGCGCGGGAAGAGCAGGACGATCAGAAGAATGACCGCGCTGCTGACGATCAACTGGGTGCGTTTGGACATTGCAACGGAAAATCTTCGTGGTGGACTCATGTCGGCTGCAGGGATTGCGCCGTTTCCACCGGACGCCAGCCGTTGCGCGCCACGTGTCCCAGCACCCGGCCGATGATCGTGGGGGTGAAGAGGCGCGCCGGGGGTTGCATCAGGTGCGAAACCTGCATGAAGGCGCGCTGTGCAACCGCATCGTGCGACGCAATCTGGAGAACCTGATCCAGGTAGCGATGCAAAAGCCGCGTGCGCGCGCCGGGGCGACCGCCCTCAGTGGCGGGCCAGCGGAAATCCTCGCCCGTTGCCATCAGCCAGGGAGTTTGGTTGACCCTGGCCAGCGCGTGGCGAAACGGCTCGCCGACGGCGGTGAGATCGGCCTGACGGCGCTGCTGCCTGTCCAGGCTTTGGGCCAGCGCCAACGCGCCCAGCGCGCCCGTGGTCATGCCCTGCCCGTAGACCGGATTGAACGCGCACACCGCATCGCCTAAAACCGCCAGGCCCAGCGGCCAACGTGTCAGCCGCTCGTAGTGACGCCAGCGGTTTTCGGTGCGCTGGTAGCCAAAGATGGAGGACAGGGGTTCGGCGTCTTTGATCGCCTCGTACAGGGTCGGCGTGCTCAGGTTGCGGGCAAATTCCAGGAAGCCGGCCTCGTCGGTGGGCGGAAAGACGCGGCTGATGCCGCCGAGGGTGACGATCCATTGATCGTTTTCGATGGGGTAGATGACCGCGCTGCGCGGGTTGCTGAGCGGCCTGGGCGTAATGAGCAGGCACTTCCAATCGGCCGCGAAGCCGGCCGGCTTCTGATACCAACGGCTGGCGTAGCCCAGGAAGCTGTTGATGATCGTCTCCTGCGGCGCGTCGAAGCCCAGGGCTTGCAGCCAGGCTGGCAGCTGCGACGTGCGCCCGCTGGCGTCAACCACGAGGCCGGCCGCCAGCGTGACGCTGCCGTTCAGCTCAGGCGGCGGCGTCTGGCGAAACCGGAGCTGCACGCCGGTGACGCGGCTGCGATTGGCCGTGGCCTCCAGGCCCGCCACCTCTGCGCCGGTCAGGAACTGCACCTGCGGTAGCGCGGCCAGGCGCTGACGCACCGTCCACTCCAGCAAGGGACGGCTGCAGGTGTAGGTAATCATGTCCGATGGCTGCCGCGGCCCCAGGCCAAAGGCTGTGACCATGACGCAGTCGGCGCTCCAGTCCACCGCAGGAACACCCAGGGTCGCCAGCTCGCTGGTCAGGCCAGGGAAAAGGTCGTTCAGGATATGCTGCCCGCGCACCAGCAGCACATGCGCGTGACGCGCCTGGGGCACGCCGCGGCGCAGCTCAGGCCCTACCGGCAAGGCGTCCCGTTCGACGATGGTGACGCGCTCGAAGTAGGGCAGTAAGATGCGGGCCGTCACCAGCCCGGTCATACTGCCGCCAATGACCACGGCATGGCGACGATCGTCCTGCGGAAAGCTGAGGGTCATTCTTTCATCTCCTTGGGTGTCAACGGTTTAGACCTGACGCAGTGTACCACAGCCGTTCGTTCATTGTCTATTCCAT
>DAISHS010000092.1:0-2982 GCA_036822415.1 Chloroflexota bacterium | reverse complement strand
TCTATTCCATAAACTGCCCATCTTTTGCTCCCTGATGGTGCAACCACCCGTTGTATGGTAAAATCAGCGGCGCACGCGCGGCGAGCGGCTCCGTCGTTGCGCTGATTTTTGCCACGGAGGTTTTACATGCAAACGAATCGTGACGCCTTTGGTTGGGATAAGGAGTAAGTGCATCATGCCGCCGGGCCTGCCTAACAAATACTTTGTCGCCATCGCCGGCAATATCGGCGTTGGCAAGTCCACCCTCACGCGGCTGCTGACCGATCGGCTGGGCTGGGAACCGGTCTACGAGGCGGTGGACGAAAACCCCTACCTGGCCGATTTCTATGCTGACATGCAGCGCTGGAGCTTCCATTCGCAGGCTTTCTTCCTCTCACGACGCTTGCAGCAGCACTTTTATCTGCTCCAGCATGGGCAATCCGTGGTGCAGGATCGCAGCGTGTATGAAGACGCCGAGGTCTTTGCCCGCAACCTTTATCTTCAGGGCCACCTGAGCGCCCGCGACTGGCGAACCTACTACGACCTGTTCGGCACGCTCACGCTGCTCCTGCAACCCCCGAACCTGGTGGTGTACCTGAGGGCCTCAGTCCCGTCCTTGCTCGACCGCATTGCGCAACGGGGACGTGACTACGAGCAAAGCATGGCGCCGGCCTACCTGCAGCGGCTGAACGATCTCTACGAGCAATGGATTGCCGGCTTCACGTTGTGCCCTATCCTGGTGGTGGAAACCGATCATCTCAACTACGTGCGCGATGAGTCGCATCTCTCCCTGGTGGCTCAGCGGGTGCAGGATCGTTTGCATGGCAAGGAAACACTGGTTTTTTGAATGTCAACCTGGAAAAAAATCATCTACGGCGCCGGCGATTCTGGCTTTTCGTTGACATCCACCGCCCTGGCCTTGCTCTATCTGGACTTCCTGGTCAATGTGGTTGGGCTGGACCCGCGCCTGGCCGGGATCTCCATCGGCCTGGGGCGCATCTGGGACGCGATCAACGACCTGGTGGTGGGCACCCTGAGCGATCGTACGCGTTCGCGCTGGGGCCGCCGCCGCCCCTACCTGCTCTTTGGCGCGCTGCCCTTTGGCGTCACCTTCATCCTGATGTGGCTCATCCCCGCCACGCGCAATCAGACCACGCTGTTGATCTACTACACGGCGATGTATGTGCTGTTCGACACTTTTTTCACCCTGGTCAACGTGCCGTACATTGCGCTGACGCCTGAGCTGGCGCCTACGTATGACGAACGCACTTCCTTGCACTCGTATCGCATGGCCTTTTCCATCGGCTTTGGCCTCTTGGGCGCGGTGGCGCCCCTGGCCATCGTGGATGCCATTGCGGGCGCCGGCGCCAGCGCGCCGGCCCGCCACAGCGCCTATGTGACGATGGCGGTGCTTTTGGGGCTGCTGAGCGTGCTGCCCATCTGGCTCACCTTTGCCGTCGTGCGCGAGCGCCCGGAGTTCCAGGACCTGCCCACACCGGGCCTGCTTGATTCGTTTCGCATTGCCGCCAGCAACAAGGCCTTCCTCATCGCGGCTGGCGTTTATCTGCTGACCTGGATGCCGATTGATCTCATTCAATTCATTCTCGTATTTTTGATTCGTGACTACTTCGGCCTGGGCGGCGGCGCGCGCGACATGATCTTCTTACTCCTCTTTGGCGTGGGGATTTTGGCCCTGCCGCTGTGGGTGTGGGTGGCCCACAAGCTGGACAAGCCGCGCGCCTATCAGCTGGGCATCGCCTTCATGGCCGTGGTGCTTGTCGCGCTTAGTTTCATCCCCGCAGGTCAAAGCAACCTGGTCTTTGTGCTGGCCGCGCTGGCCGGCGTTGGCATCTCCGCCGCTCATGCGATCCCGCTGGCGATTCTGCCCGACGTGATTGACTGGGACGAACTGCGCCGCGCCCAGCGTCAGGAGGCAGCCTATTACAGCGTCATCACCCTGATTCAGAAGCTGGTCGGCGCGTTGACCATCGCCTTGACCGGCCTGATTTTGTCGGCCACCGGTTACATGGCGAACGCCAGCCTGGTCGGCGCCGCGCAGCCCGCCAGCGCCCTGACGGCCATTCGCATCCTGGCCGGCCCACTGCCCGCGCTCTTCTTCATCGCCGGCATCGTCCTGGTTTCTTTCTATCCCATTTCGCGCGCCCGCCATGCCCGCATTCTGAATCTACTCGAAAAGCGCCGCCGCCAGCGCGCCGCGCGTCTCAAGCAGGTTTGACTTGCGCCTGGAGGCATGTGCCGCCTGCAAACTTGCATCGGTCTCTGCTTTCCCTTATAATCGCCCCGTTGATCTCTGCGAACGAGCTCGAGAAGGAAATACTGCATGTTTGAAAAGTTATTGGGCATTGACCTGGGCACGGTGAACCTGCTTGTCTACATGAAGGGCAGGGGCATCGTTTTGCAGGAACCATCGGTTGTGGCCATTGCCACGCGTGACAGCAAGATCGTGGCCGTCGGCCAGGAGGCCGCCGACATGCTGGGCCGCACCCCAGAGAGTATCGAAGTGGCTCGCCCCATGCGCGATGGCGTGATCGCGGACTATGTTGTTACCGGCGCCATGCTGCGCTACTTCATTCGCCGCACCTGCGGCCGCAATCCGCTCTTCAAGCCGCGCGTCATGATCTCTACGCCCAAAGGCGTGACCAGCGTCGAAAGCCGCGCGGTGCACGACGCCACCATCGAAGCCGGCGCACGCGAAGCCTATTTGATTCCCGAACCGCTGGCGGCCGCCTATGGCGCCGGTCTACCGATTGACACGCCAACCGGCAACATGGTGGTGGACATCGGCGGCGGCACCACCGAAGCGGCCGTGGTTTCGATGTATGACATCGTCGTCTGGAGCGCCATCCGTATCGGCGGCAACCGCATTGATGATGCCATCGTCAACTACGTGCGCAAGAAGTATAACCTGTTGATCGGTGAGCAGACGGCCGAAGAGATCAAGATCAAGATCGGCAGCGCGGTCATGATGCCTGAAATCATGTC
>DAISHS010000091.1:0-13502 GCA_036822415.1 Chloroflexota bacterium | reverse complement strand
ACTGCAACACTCTCGTGTCTCTTACCTTCCTACCACTCTTTAACTGTTAAGGTGCGTTAATAGGTCAGATGGCCGAAAAAACAGCAGGCCAGTCCATGTGCCTGCTTTTTCGATCTTTCCTATGAATGTCGCTGCGCTTCCGCCGCAACATGAGCTATTTTACTACACAACCAATCGGTTGGCAAATCGCAAACAGACTCTGATCGAGCCAGCCCGCCTTCCCGGTTCGGAAGTCGCCAGCTTCGCTTGACGATTTTTGATTGTGATGTAAAACTGCGCTTCTCAAAGAACCGCTCGCCAGCTTTTTTGCTGTGCGAGCGCATTGGCAGTCAGGTATTGTATCAAGCTTGCTCGATCCTGTCAAATCAAGCCTGGCTTCCAAAGTAGGCATTTAACGAGGCTGATAATCACCTGCGATCCACCCTCGATCCCAGAGCCACGTCAAGCCGTTCACCTGTGGATGGCCCCGAAGGCGTGTCCTGTCAAACCCGCGAGCTACTTGAGCGCTTCACTCTTTTGCTTGCGAACCGATGAACTCACACACAGACTCGACTTGGATGCAACGCTAGGATGATGTACGACGCGCCTGTGGCGAAACCAGCAACCTATTCAAAAACCAAACGTTGACTGACCGTTTACGACCCAACCGCTTTTGAAAGAACTTCTTTGTCTGCCCCCTCAGGGGGCAACGGCAGGGGAATTTACCACGCTCTGCGGCTTGTGTCAAATCTCACGCACCCGCAGGTAAAACCACGCCATGATTCGCTCTGGCCTAGCGCATCTCGCTGCGCCCCTCCAGAGCACGCGCCAGGGTAACGACGTCGGCATACTCGAGATCGCCGCCCATCGGTAGACCGCGCGCCAACCGCGTCACCCGCGTCGCCAACGGCTGCAGCTGACGCTGAATCCAGGTCGCTGTATTGTCGCCCTCCAGGCCAGGGTTAGTGCCTAAGATGACCTCCTGCACCGGCCGCCGTTGGATGCGCTGGACCAGCTCAGCGATCTTGAGCTCCTCCGGCCCGATGCCATCAATCGGCGAGATGACGCCGTGCAGAACATGGTAGACGCCCTTGAAACTCCCCGTGCGCTCGATCGCGATGACATCCAGCGGCTCTTCGACCACACAGATGATGGCATGATCGCGGGCTTCGTTTGCGCAGATGGCGCAGGGGCTGGTTTCGGCGACATTGAAGCACTCCGCGCACAGCAACGTTTGCGTCTTGAGGTCCTGAAGCGCCTGGGCCAGGGTTTGGCTCATCTCATCAGGCGCGCGCAGTAAAAAGAAAGCCAGGCGAGAGGCCGTTTTCGGCCCGATACCGGGCAAGCGCGCCAGCGCGTCAATTAAGCGCGCCACAGGTGGCGCCAGTGGTTCCATAGGTTGAATCCTAGAAAAGACCGGGCAAGCTCAAGCCGCCCGTCAGCGCCGACATCCGCTTGCCAGCCATCGCCTGTGATTCCTCAAGCGCCTGGTTGACCGCAGCGACCAGCAGGTCCTGCAGCATCTCGACATCCTCTGGATCAACCACTTCGGGCTTGAGGGAAATCGAGACAATACGCTGATCCCCAGTGGCAACGACTTTGATGGCCTCGCCGCCTGCGGTCACGGTGACCGTTTCAGACTTCAGAGCCTCCTGCGTCTTGCCCATTTCTTCCTGGAGTTTCTGGATCTGCGACATCATGTTGCCGCCCCCGCCGCCGCCAGGCCCACCGCGCATGGACGGCTGCGGTACAAACCCGCGATGCTTACCTTTTGCCATAACCGATCTACATTCCTTTCTCTTATTACTCTACATCTTACTCTGCATCAGAGCGGCTTTCATTCTGTTGGCAGTTCATGCGCCACCTGTTGGCAGTTCATGCACCACAGCGCCTAATTCCCTGGCGTACGCCACCACGGGGTCCTCCGGTGGAGGTGGAGGGCTGACAACCGCCGGCTGAGCCGGCCGCGGCTCCGGGGGATCAACCGTCAACTTTTCCGCCGGCGGCGGTGACGGGGTGGGCCGGCGCAGCGCCTGATATTGATCTTCGGCAATGACCGTGACGCGATGAGGCCCGCCCAGGACATCGCTCAGCACCGACTCCAGCGTGGCTTTGTTTTCAGGCTCCAAAAGGCGCCGCGCGTTGTACTGCGCTTCTTTCTTGCTGCCATCATAACCAATGATCACTTCGGACTGCTCGATTGCCAGGAAGCGCACGCCGCCCGTCAGAATCCCCAACAACATGCGGCGCCGATCCTGCAGCAGTTCCTTGACGCGCGACCAATTCTGACGCAGCAGGCTGAGTTTATCCACACTCGCCGCGCTGGCGGCAGGCGCCGGCGCCGCGTCCAGCGCCGCGGCAGGCGGCGCGCTCTCCGCAGTCTTGTCACTCACCCCCGGAGGATTGACGACTGCCGCGCGCTGGCTTTCGATTGTCGGCCGGGCCGCGGCGGGAAGATTCGGCGCGGGCGCAGGCGCGGCGGCCACGGCGGGGCGAGTCGGGGTGAGCGCCGGCGCGGGCTGCGCGGGCGCTTTGTCGGCGCCGTCGAGCGCGGCCTCCACCACGGCCAGTTCCAGGGCCAGCTGGGGAACGCCCTGCAAATTGCCGCGCAAGTCTACCGCGGCCTGGTTGAACAGGCGGATTGCGCGCAAAAGGCTGGCGGCGTCGAAGCGTCGCGCCTGCTGGGCCATGTCGCGGATGGTTTCCTCTGGGAGATCAATCAGCGTGTCGCTGCCCCCCATCTGCACGAGCAAAAGCGTACGCAGATAATCCACGGTCTGGCGGGCCAACTCGCGCAGCTCAACGCCGGTGGTCAACAGCTCTCCGATGACCGCCAGGCCAGCCGCGGGATCGTGCGCGGCCAGGGCATTGACCAGGCGTGCAATCGCCATGCTGGGCACGGTCCCCAACATAGATTCGACCTGTTGGGCTGTAATCGTTTCGCCGCCATAGGCCATGAGCTGATCCAACAGGCTGATGGCGTCGCGCATACAGCCCGTGGCGTAACGTGCGATGGCATTGAGCGCTTCCAATTCGGCCTGACGCTCTTCGGCCTGGCAAATGGCCTGCAGATGGCGCACCATCTCTCGCTGGGGAATACGGCGAAAATCGAAGCGCTGGCAGCGCGAGATGACGGTGGCCGGCACCTTCTGCGCATCGGTGGTGGCCAGGATAAAAATGACGTGCGCGGGCGGCTCTTCCAGCGTTTTCAGCAGCGCGTTGAACGAGGAAGTGGAAAGCATATGGACTTCATCTATGATGTAGATTTTGTAACGCGCTTCACCAGGCTGAAAGTTGACCCGGTCAATGACCGTTTCGCGCATGTTGTCCACGCCGGTATGGGAAGCCGCATCAATTTCGATGAGGTCAAGCAAGCGATCTTCATTGATGGCGCGGCAAATGCGGCATTGATTGCAGGGGCGCGCCGCGGGCGCGGCCTCGCAATTGACCGCCTTGGCCAGAATACGCGCCGTGCTTGTCTTTCCGGTGCCCCGCGGCCCTGTAAAAAGATAAGCATGCGCAATGCGACCGTCACGCAAGGCATTGCGTAAGGTCTGCATAATCGGCTCCTGGCCGATCAATTCGTCGAATGTCTGGGAACGCCATTTGCGATAGAGGGCTTGCGCCGCCATTTCCATCTCCTTAAGCAACGGGCCTGTGGCCTGACAGGACAGGAGTTTATCACTATCGGGCGGGATTGGCAAGCGCCTTACGCGGCGCGGGCGGCGGCAAGTGGCGGCCACGCTGATAGCGCTTGCCTGGGCGTGGGCCAAACCCCGAAATGGCAAGGCGCGCGCGGAGGCGATTGTGGACAGGGCCGCTGGCGTTGACAGGCTGACGTGGCGACGTATAATGGCCTTAGTTTGTGAACGCCAAAGGTGGATCAATGCTCTATTTTGCAGAACGCGCCAGGGAGTTGGGCCTGAGCTTGAGCGACGAACAGCAGGCGCAGTTCGAGCGGTATGCCGCAGAGCTGGCCGCGTGGAATGAACGTTTCAATCTAACGACCATTACTGAACCGGCGCAGGTTGAAACCCATCACTTCCTGGATTCCCTCAGCGCGCTGCCTGTGCTGGCCGCCGCGCAGGCCGTCGGGTTGACCACGCTCCTGGCCTCGACGGCAAGGGCGATTGATGTCGGCAGTGGGCCAGGGCTGCCGGGCCTGGCCTTGAAGTTGGTGTGGCCCGGCCTGCAGATGACATTACTCGAAGGCACGGGCAAAAAGGTCACCTTCCTTGAGCATATGATCCAGGTCTGCCAGCTGACCGGCATCAGGGCGGTGCACGGCCGCGCCGAAGAGTTGGCCGGCCATGCGCCCTGGCGTGAAGGGTTCGACCTGGTGCTGGCGCGGGCGGTCGCGCCATTTCCGCTCTTGATCGAATATCTCCTGCCCCTCGCGCGCGTCGGCGGCTGGATTCTTGCCTACAAGGGCGCAGCGCCGCAGGCTGAAATCGCAGCGGCCGGCGACGCCATGGCGCGCCTGGGCGGGGAATTGGCGGCGGCGCAGGCTCTGCATGTGCCCGGCCTCAACGAGCGCCGCAGCCTCATCGTCATGCGCAAAATTCAGCCCACCCCACCCGCCTATCCGCGCGCCAGCGGTGTCATGCGCAGGCGTCCCCTGGGCAGCAGTCAGTAAAACCAGCGCGCCGGTGGACTTGACAGCGCCACGTTTTCGCTGTATCATGTTTACGAACGAACGTTCATAAAAATAAGGCGGGCAAACAAGGCCATGGCAGATGAACTGAGCAAAGGCGAGCGTACACGCACGACCATCCTCGCGGCCGCCTACGAGCTGTTTGTCAGCAGCGGCTATCATGCCGCCTCGATGCGTCTGATTGCCGAGCGCGCCGGCCTGGTCGTGGGCGGGGTGTACAACCATTTCAGCAGCAAGGAAGAGATTTTCAGCGCGGTGGTGCGCACTTACCACCCGTTCGTGACGATGGCGCCCCAACTCCATGGGGCTTCCGGGCAAACGGCTGAAGAGATCCTGCGCACGACGGCCCAACACCTGCTGGCTGAGCTTGACCGGCAGCCGGGCTTGACCAATTTGATGTTCATCGAGATGGTCGAGTTCAAGGGCAAGCACATCCCCGAATTGGTCGAAGCCCTGCTGCCCAACGTGTTCGAGTTTCTGGAGCGGCTGCAAGCGGCGCCTGGGCGCTTGCGCCCACTCAGTCCGCCGGTTATTTTCCGCATCTTTATAGGCAATCTTTTCGCCCATTATTTGACCATGACCCTCCTCAACCAGGCGCCTTTAATCTCAGGCGACCTCGGCAGCCTGGACGATGCGCTGGACATTTTTCTGCATGGCGTCATGGCCGCGCCCACGCTCGACGCCTCGACGCCCCCTGTGCTGGACAAGCCTTCGCAGCCAGCGGCGGCGGCTTTGCCGGCCAGCGCGACCCCTCCAGCGCCCGCACACGCTGCGCCTGGCCCCACCTGGAAAGGGGGGCGACGCACGACGCCCCAGGGACGCACCTGATTATCCCCGCTAACGCCAAGGAGCATGAACATGAACTTAGAGGCTACGGTGTTCACACTGCACGAGGCCGAAGCCACGCTGGCCAGCGCCGGCGGCAAAGGGGCTAATCTCACGCGCCTTGTGCGCGCCGGATTGCCCGTGCCGCCAGGATTCATCATGACCACGGCCGCCTACCAGGCCTTCGTCAGCAGCAACCACCTGGATACCGTGATCGCCTGCGCGCTGACCGCCCTGCGCGCCGATGATCCGACGGCGTTGACGGCGGCCTCGGAGACCATTCGCGGCCGTTTTGCCACGGGCGCCCTATCTGCCAGCCTGGCCCAGGAAATTCGTCAGGCTTACGCTGGCCTGGGGCGTCCGCCGGTGGCGGTGCGCTCATCCGCCACGGCTGAAGACCTGCCCGATCTCTCCTTTGCTGGCCAGCAAGACACCTACCTGCACATCATCGGCGATGAGGCCCTGCTTGCCGCGGTCATCAACTGCTGGAGCAGCCTGTGGACGGCGCGCGCCATCGGGTATCGCGCGCGCAACGGGATTGACCAGCAGAGCGTGGCGTTGGCCGTCGTGGTGCAGGAGATGGTCGCCAGCACAGCTTCCGGCGTCCTCTTTACGGCCAATCCGCTCAACGGCAAGCGCCGCGAGGTAGTGATTGATGCCATCCTGGGCCTGGGCGAGGCGCTCGTCTCCGGCCAGGTCGAACCTGACCATTACGTGGTGGATGCGCAGGGTCGCCTCGCCAGCAAAACCCTGGGCGCCAAAGCGCTGGCGATTCATGGTCAGCCCGGCGGCGGCACGATCGCCACGGCCAACGACGCCAGCCAGCGTCAGGCCCTGCCCGATCCGGTCATCAGCGAACTGGCCAGCTTGGGCCGCCGGGTCGAAAGCCTTTTCGGCGCGCCGCAAGATATCGAATGGGGCTGGGCGGATGGGCGTCTCTGGCTGCTGCAGGCGCGGCCGATCACCTCGCTCTTTCCCTTGCCCGCGCCGTTCCCGGTTGAGCCTCTGCGCGCCTTCGTCTCATTTGGCGCCGTGCAAGGCATGCTCGACCCCATCACGCCCCTGGGGCGCGACTTCTTCCTGAGCTTTGTGACGTATGTCGCCCAAGCCTTTGACATTCATGTCACCAATGAGACACAACAGGTGTTGGCAGAAGCGAGTGAACGATTGTTCGTAAATGTAACAGGCGCGCTCAAAAACCGCAGCACACGCGCGCTGATGCCGGCCATCCTGGGCGTGATCGAACCAGGCACGCGCGAGGCGTTGGAGACGATGCTGAGCGATCCGCGCCTGTTGCCAGATAGGCAGGGCTTCAGCCTGCGCGCGCGCTGGCGCATTGTGCGCTTCCTGGCGCCGCTGCTGCGCACTGTGCTGATCAACCTCGCGCGCCCCGATCATGGCCGCGTAGCCACCCAGGAATTCACCGAACGCATGATTGCCGATTTCGAGGCGCAGGCGCAGGCCGCAACCAGCCTGAGCGCGCGCGTCGCCCTGGTCGAAACGATGCCGCAGCTGTTGCCCGAAGTCTTCATGCCTTATCTCGTTCCAAGTGTCGCCTCTGGCGTCATTCCCCTGCGCCTGCTCAACGCGCTGGCGCATGACATCCCCGGCGGCGCCGAGTTGGTGTTGACCGCCACGCGCGGTCTACCGTACAACGTGACGACGGAGATGGACCTGGCCTTATGGGCAACGACCCAGCAGATCAAAACAGACGCGGCCGCGGCTGCCGCCTTCGCAGAAGCCGATGTGTCCGCGCTGGTGACGGCCTATCAAGCCGGACAGCTGCCGCCGGTGGCGCAGACGGCGCTCAGCGCCTTTTTGCAGCGTTATGGCATGCGCGGCGTGGCCGAAATTGACATCGGCCGGCCGCGCTGGCGCGAAGACCCCGCGCAGATCATGCAGGTGGTGCAAAGTTACCTGAACATCGCAGATCCCAGCCAGGCGCCCGATGTCGTTTTTCAACGCGGCGCCGCGGCCGCGGAGGCTGCCATCGAACGCCTGACGGAGGCGATACGGCATGGCAAACGCGGCTGGCTCAAAGCGCGCCTGGCGCGCGCGGCCGCGCGGCGCATACGCGCGCTTGCCGGCTTGCGTGAAACGCCCAAGTTTACGATTGTACGTACATGGGGAATCGTGCGCCAGGCGCTGCTGGACAGTGGGCGCACCCTGACCGCGGCCGGCGTTTTGGACCAGCCTGATGATCTCTTTTTTCTGACCACGGCCGAACTGAGACAACTGGCTTCGGGGGCGCGGCGCCCGTGGAAAGCGCTGGTGGCCGCGCGGCGCGCGGTGTGGCTGCGCGAAAAACAGCGCCGCCAGGTGCCGCGGCTGCTGCTGAGCGATGGTCAGGTCTTTTACGACGGCATGGGGGCCAGCAACACGGATGGGGCCATCACCGGCAGCCCGGTGTCCCCCGGCGTGGTGGAAGGGATCGTGCATGTCGTCCTTGACCCACGGGGCGCGCAGCTGGCGCCGGGCGAAATCCTGGTCTGTCTCGGCACCGATCCGGCGTGGACGCCGCTCTTTCTGGCCGCGGGCGGCCTGGTGATGGAGGTGGGCGGACTGATGACCCATGGCTCGGTGGTTGCCCGTGAATACGGCATTCCGGCTGTGGTGGGTGTGCATGAGGCGACCACGCGCCTGCGCAGCGGCCAGCGCATCCGCGTGGACGGCTCCGCCGGGCGGATAACGGTGCTCACCCCCTAAGCTCGCCGGCCATGCACAGAACGGAAGACAGCTAATCGGCCAGATCAAGCGCAGCGAACCCAGGTGAATATGACAAAGCGCGTCACCCTCCGTCCTGTGACTCCGCGCGACCTTCCGATCTTCTTTGCGCAGCAAGCAGAGCCAGAGGCTAACCGCATGGCGGCCTTTCCGGCCCGGGCGCAAAAGGCGTTCAGCGCGCACTGGACGAAGATTCTCAACGATGACACCGTCATCATCAAGACCATCCTCTGCGCGGGACGCGTCGCCGGCCATATCGTAAGTTGGGAACAGGGCGGCGCGCGTGAGGTCGGCTATTGGATTGGCAGGAGCTATTGGGGCCAGGGCATTGCCAGCGCGGCGTTGTCACAATTTTTGGAGATCGTGACAGTGCGCCCGCTGCATGCCCATGTCGCCAGGCACAATATCGCCTCGCAGCGGGTTTTACAGAAGTGCGGGTTCGTCATTACCGGCGAGGGCGCGTTTCGCGACGCCGATGGCGAGCAGGGCGAAGAATTTCTTCTGACGCTCGGTGCGCACGACTGAGGCCAGGCCAGCTTGCGCGTCAACCGCCAGGATTCACCGCGCCCAGCGCCATGAAGAAAAAGATGACAGTATCCATGCAAAGGTGGATGAACCAGGCCCAAAAGAAGCCGCGCGTCTCCAGCATCGCCTTGCCGTTCAGCCAGCCGGGGATGAACGCCATGATGACCCCCAGCACGCCATAGGGCACACCGTAGTAATGCGCAATCCCAAAGTACACAGCGGGAATCAACAACGCCTGCGCGGGGCCAAGCGGGGTTTCCAGCGCGGCCAGCCAGGGCGCCCGATAAAGCATTTCTTCGCCAAAGGCGTTGCTGGCGGCAAAGAGCAGCACGAACGGCAGCAGCGGTAGAGCCGCCGTCAGCAGCTTCAGCGCCGGCGGTCTGCCAAAGGCAAAAATGAAGACCAGCAATCCCAGGCACATGGCGCCAGCGATGGCCGGGGCGAGGATGCGCCAGGACGGCGGCATGGTCAGGATAAAGGGAATAGGCTTTGCCGGCGCACTGAGATCGCCTTTCACCAGGAAGAAGCGGTCGAAGCGGCGTAACACGGCCAGCATGACCAGCGCCAACAAAACCGCAGTCGTCGTGCGTGTCACCTGACCGGGGCCGACCTGTTGCATAAAGAAACCGGCGCCGGCGAACCAGCGGCGATAGGCCAGCGCGGTATAGAACGAGTTGACTCCCCATTCCAAAAGGTAAAGCGCCAGCAGCACACCAAAGAACAGGCGCAGCGGGCGCAGCTTTGGCCACAGCAGGCTGCCCAGCAAAAGGGCGGCAATCAGGGCTAATTTTGCCCCAAACAGCCAGCTGGGCAGGTGGCCGGTCAACTCCCGAAAGAGAATATCGGGCAGCATGGAGACGAAGATCATCAGCGGCCAGGCGATCAGCGCAAGCAAATGTTGCGCGGGTTTTGCGGTTGACGTGGCGGAATTCATTTTCACTCCTGATGTTGCGGCTGCGC
This sequence comes from Chloroflexota bacterium, assembly GCA_036822415.1. Classification (GTDB taxonomy): domain Bacteria; phylum Chloroflexota; class Anaerolineae; order SSC4; family Amarolineaceae; genus Amarolinea. The sequence continues at coordinate 3,835 of DAISHS010000091.1, read as the reverse complement.
CTGCGCTATAGTAGGTCGGATAAAGATCCGTAGGGGCAGTGCCTTGCGCCTGCCCTGGGCGACCGCAAGGGATCGCCCCTACCACGAAACATTATCTGAACATCTATAGCAAGCTCAGGGCGGAATCACCCCCTGAGTGTGAGCAGGACTGCGAACGTAGATCGGTGCTCTTGCCATTCTGCCATTGCCAGGTTTGCGCTTCTTCAACGCATGAGCGCTTTTTTGTTGCCTTGCTGCTTGTAGAACTGATCGTGAAAAGCATAGCGCGCACGGTTGCAGTCCAGCATGACACGCGGCTGCACATCCCAGACCATGTACTGCATCTCCGCGCCTTCATCCGCCCGCGGCCATGCCGGCAGGCCAGGGCCATTCGGGTCGCCGTTTTTCACGAAGTTGGCATAGCAGGCCTGCATCAGCGCCGAGACCTGCTCATCCTCCGCCGTCCAGGCATAGACCCGATTGGCGGCCAGGTTGCCCAGCGCGTATTCGATGTCCGCCGAGTGCGCCGCGCCTTTGGCCGGAGGCAGGGCTGTGGCTTTGGCGGCTGTCTTCGGTTTGCGGATCACACCGCCGGCTAACCCGACCATGGCGTCGCCCATTTCCGGGACCATCGGGGGGCGCGGGTGGGTGTAATAGTAGCGAAACAGCGGACCGCCGCGCCTGCGCTGCAGATCCGCCCACATCCAGGCGCTGTGAATCACGAAACGGTCTCCCGCCAGCTCGGTAGCCGATTGCTCCACCTGCGCGGGCGTCGCCCCCGGGTAGAGTGTGAGCGCCTCATCTGCCTGAGCACCGTACAGGGCGCGCACGGCGGCTGCGTAGTTCTCAGGGGTCGGCTTGCGCCGACCCAGCAGTGCGCGGGAGTTCTGTTCCTCGGAATTCCAGCCGATCAGGAGTGGAACCTGGGCTTGCTCGCCGGCAGCGAGAATCTCGTAGGGAGACTTGGGGAAAAAGTAACCGTCAATGACCCCGCAGAATTCCCACAGCGCCATCCCCTTCGTGGCCCGCAGCAGTTTGCGCGCCGGAATCGCGCGCAGCTCGGCCAGCGACGATGCGCCTGCTTTCCTGGCGAAGGCCAGCCAGGCCTGTTCGGCCTCATCCAGCGCGATCGGCAGGAAGATGCCGAGCAGCGAGCCGCTCGAGCCGATGACTCGTGCGATCAGGCCTTGCGACAGCGGGGAAACCATCTGGGCGTTGGCAGAAACCGAGCCGGCCGATTCGCCGGCGATCGTCACCTGGTCGGGGTCGCCGCCGAAGGCAGCGATGTTATCGCGCACCCAGCGCAGGGCCGCGTTCTGGTCCAGGTAACCGTAATTGCCGGAGCTGTGTTGGAGCGATTCGGCGCTCAGCTCAGGATGGGCCAGGAAGCCGAACACGCCCAAACGGTAGTTGACCGTCACGGCGACGATGCCGCGGCGCGCCATCTGCGCGCCGTCATAACGCGGCTCGGAGCCGTCGCCGGCCGCGAAGCCGCCGCCGTAGAAGTAAACCAGCACCGGCAGCCGCGCGCTCGTGGAAGGATCAGGCGTCCAGACATTCAGATAGAGGCAGTCCTCGCTCATCCCGTCGGAGCGGAAGTTCATATCGCCAAAGAGGGGAAGCTGCATGGCGCGTGGCCCAAAACGGACGGCCTCGCGTACACCGGACCAGGGCGGCATGGACTGCGGCGCCCGCCAGCGCAGATCACCGACCGGCGGGGCGGCAAAGGGGATGCCCTTGAAACTGTACACGCCCGCCGCTTCGTCAAACGCGCCCAACACCTTACCTTGCAAAGTTGTCACAGGAACATTCATCATTTACCCCACGCCCTGGCAGATCAACGGCCTACTGGATTTCATCAATATAGACGATGAACCAGGGGCTGTCAAGTGCTGGACGGCCCGGCAGGTGCATTTCAAACTGGGGGCAGATCGGGCGACTGCAAGTCGCCGCAACGATTGCAAAGTCCACCTGCGTGGACTACACCCCGAAACTGAATGTACCCCGGCCTGGCAGGCGCGGGCGGCGCGTCCGCATACGGCCAGGGCGACAACGCCTGGCGTTTCAGCAATTGCGTGCGCCCAGGTATAATAGCCGTCATGCTGGATGTCACGCTTGTTTTCCCTCTCAGCTTGAGGCTGACCAGCGCCGCCGCGGCCGCGCGGCTCCCAGCGCCGGCCTGGCCCGATCGCTATTCAGCGCAAACGCCATGAGGCTGTTGATACTCGAATTAGGACTTGGGGGCAAACGCTATGACGCCTTTTCTGCAGTTGATTTTCGCCCTGATGGTCATCATCACGGCCGCCAAGATGGGCGGCTGGGGGGCTGTACGCTTGGGTCAGCCGGCCGTGCTGGGCGAATTGTTGATCGGTGTGCTGCTCGGCCCCAGCCTGCTTGACCTGTTGCATTGGCCGCTCCTGAGCAATTCTGTTGATCCCCATCTCTTGACCGAAGCGGTCTACGAGCTGGCAGAGCTGGGGGTCATCTGCCTGATGTTTTTGGCCGGCCTGGAAGTGGACGTGCGCGAGATGCGTCGGACGGGACGCGTCGCCGCGCTGGCCGGCGTCTTTGGGGTGATCGTTCCCCTGGCGCTCGGCGCGCTGATGGTGCTGCCCTTTGGCTACCGGGGCCAGGCGGCTCTCTTCGTGGGCATGATCCTGACCGCCACCAGTGTGAGCATCAGCGCGCAGACGCTGCTCGAATTGGGCATGTTACGCAGCCGCGAAGGGATTGCGCTCTTGGGCGCGGCGGTGGTTGATGACATCCTGGTGATCTTGCTGCTGTCGGTGGTCGTTGCCCTTGCCAGCAGCGGCGCCGGGGCGGCGGCCATCGCGCTGGTTTTCGTGCGGATGCTGCTCTACCTGGGGTTGGCAACCGTCACGGCCTTCGTTGTGCTGCCACGCCTGGCCGATTGGATGGACAATCAGCCGATCAGCGAGGGTTTGACCGCGCTGGTCCTGGTTGTGACGCTAGCCTATGCCTGGCTGGCGGAAGTTGGCGGCGGGCTGGCCGCGATCACGGGCGCCTTCATCGCCGGCGTGGGTTTTGGCCGCAGTCACCTGCACGCGACCATTGCCCGCTCCATGCATACCATCACCTACGCGTTCCTTGTGCCGATCTTCTTCGTGAGCATCGGCCTTAAAACGAACGTGCGGCTCCTGGTGGGGCCAGACCTCCTGCTGGTCTTCGTCCTGGTGATCGTGGCCGTGGCGTCGAAAGTGCTGGGGAGCGGCATCGGCGCGCGGCTGGGTGGGTTTTCCAACCGCGAGTCTCTGCGCGTGGGCGTGGGCATGATCAGCCGCGGCGAGGTGGGCCTGATCGTGGCCAGTGTCGGCGTAAGCGCCGGCCTGATCAAAACGGAGTTATTTTCGATCGTTACGCTGATTGTGCTGGTCACGACGTTGATTACACCGCCGCTCTTGCGGCAGGCCTTCACGACTAAGGAGACAAGTCATGCCTAGTCTGATCGTTGCTGTACTACCGAACGCCGATCGTTTCCAGGATGTGGTGAACACCTGGGAAGGCAGGGGAGTCCCCGGCATCACCATCCTGGAGAGCACGGGACTGCACAAGCTGCAGCAGATGCGCGCGCGCCGCGATGACATGCCGCTGCTGCCTTCGCTGCGTCACCTGCTGGATACCGAGGAGTATCATCACCGCACCATCTTTGCGGTCTTGGGCGATGACTTCGACCTGCCAGGGCTGCTGCAAGCCTCGGAGCAGGCGGTGGGCGGTGATTTCAACGCGCCCAACAGCGGGTTGCTCTTCGTCGTGCCGCTGGCGCAGGTTTTAGGGCTGCATCCGCATTGGACGCAGCCGCGCGAGTGAAAGCAGCCGCCGGCGGAGCGCTGGCATA
>DAISHS010000090.1:0-13514 GCA_036822415.1 Chloroflexota bacterium | reverse complement strand
TCAAATCGTGCCGCTGCGGGTCGAGCACGCCATACCAGAGGGTAACGAACATGTCGGACCGACTGTTTTCAAGCAGTAATTCATTGACCCGGCGCAGCACCCGCGCCGGCGAGCGCCGATCCGCCGCAATGACCCGCATCAGGATGCTGGCCAGGGCCATGAAAAGCGCCGCGGGCACCCCTTTGTCTGATACATCGGCAATGACCAGCCCCATGCGTCGTGCGGGCAGCGGGATGAAGTCGAAGAAATCGCCGGCCATTTCGCGCGCGGACAGCCAGACGTGCGCAATGTCATAGCCTGGCAGCGCGGGATTGGTCGCCGGCAAAAAGCTGGCCTGTATCTCGTGCGCGACGCGCAATTCCTCGCCCAAGCGCACCCGCTCTGCCTCTTGCAGCACCAGGCGCGCGCTCTCGATGGCCATGGCCAGCTGACTGGCGACGCCGCGCACCATCTCCACCTGGCGGGTGCTGAAGACGTGCGGCCCATCCACTTCATCAACCACCAGCACGCCCAGGACATCATCCTGCACAATGAGCGGCACGGCCAAAACCGCCTGCGTGCCATAACAGCGTACAATCTCTGACGGCACCAGCGCGCTGCCGCTGACATCTTCGACCCAGAGCGGGCGCCGCTCCCCACAAACCTGGTCAAGCAGGGGGAATTCGTGAACCGTGACGCGCAGCCCCATCTCGACCGGCTGCATGCTGCGCGTCGAAGGCTGGCATTGGCTTGCGATCACCTCATAGATGGCCTGCTCGCGATCCCAAATGAAGACGGTGCAGCGGTCAACGCCAGCCAGGGCCGGCGTCAGGCGCGCCACCGTGTTTGCTAACTCAGAAACGCGATACGGCCGCGCAATGGCATTGGCCACCTCGAGCAGCGAGCTGGAAATGGCCGCTTCGTCCTTGGCGGCCTGATAGAGGCGCGCATCCTCCACCGCTACCGAGATTTGATCGGCCAGCGTGGTCAAGATGAACAAATCTTCCGAGGTAAACGCGTTCAGCTCGCGCGCCTGCACGTCCAGCACGCCCAGGACGCGGTCTTCCACAATCAACGGCACGGCCAGCTCGGCGCGTGTGTCAGGCAAGAGGCGCGGGTCATCAGGAAAATAGCGTGTCTCCTGTGAAACATCATTGGCCAGCAAAGGCTGTCCGTGCTGGGCCACCCAGCCGATGATGCCTTCGACGCCGATGCGCACAAAACGGCCCCGTTTGAGCCACAGCTCGTTCAGTTTGTGCCCGCTGCTGGCGCGAAAATAAGCGCGACCGCTGCCTTGATCCACGAGGAAAATCTGCACGTGGTAGTAACCAAAGCGCTCGCGAATCAATTCGACCACCTGGTTGAGCAGTTGATCGAGGTCGAGAATGGCCGCGACCTTGCGGCTGACCTGCGCCACGGTTTGCAGCTGGCGCGCGCGGCGTTCCACCACCTGATACAGGCGGGCGTTGACCAGGGCCACGCCGGCCTGGTTGGCGATGATAAAGAGAATGCGCAGGTTTTCTTCGTTGTAAGCGCCTGGTTCATCGTTCTGCACAGCCAGGCTGCCAATCGCCATTTCACCGGCGAGAATGGGTACGAAAACGGCGGAGCGCGGGGGGTTTTCATCTTCGTAGCGCGGCCGGGCGGGGAGATGCTCCATCTCAGTTTGGAAATCATGCACCAGCAGCGGCTGCCGGTTGCGGCGCATCCAGCCAACGATGCCTTCATTGGCGCCGCCGACAAAACGCGCGCCTGCCAGCCGCTTGCCATGCCGTAACCACACCTTGATGACAAGATCATCCTTGTCGAAAAGGCCCAGATGAAAGCTCGAAGCATCCATCAGGCGCGCGGCTTGCTGGAAGATCAGTTCACAAAGCTGATCTTCATCCATCTTCGCCTGCACGATAGCCTGGCCGGCCTCGGCCAGGGCGCGCAATTCGTCAAGGTGGATGGGCGCCCGTCCCACAGGGGGCAGTGTGTCACGGGTGACCGGCAAAATGTCGGCCATGCCTCAACTTTCTCCTGGCGTCGTGAGGGGGACGACGCCCTTTTTAATCATCGTCAGGTGGTTGCCGGTTTCTGGGCTAAAGCGATATTCGACGGTATCCATCAGCGTCCGGATCAAATGAATACCGAGGCCGCCCACCGGAAGGTCCGCTGGCCGGCGGATACGTTTGGGCGGGCGGATGACGGTTAGATCGAAGGGGTGTCCGTTGTCTTGAATCTCGATGACGAAGTCAGCCTGGCTTACCGAACAAGCGATGCGCAGCAAGCCCTTCGCCCCGCGATAGGCATGTTCGATGACATTGTTGCAGGCTTCATCGCAGGCCAATTCAACGGCAAACAGCGCGCCCTCATCCAGGCCGGCCGCGCGGCCAGCGTCACGCACAAATTGCGCAATCAGGGGCAGATTATGGAGATCGCTTGCAATCGTCAGTTGCCAGCGCTTGCTCATAGGCATTTCATCGTTATTTGCCAAAAACCAACGACAGGGCGCGCTGGAGCGCCAGGGGGGCGACTCGCATGATCCGGTGGAACGGGAGGGTTAGAAGCTGCCAACGGCTTCGACAGTGCTGCTGAATTGGGTAAAATGGTCATTGAGGCCGGTCAAGTCCAGGACCTCGCTGATGCGGGCAGGGACATTGGCCAGGCGCAGGTCGCCGCGATTGAAGCGGCGCGCCGCACGCCAGGTGCTGACCAGGACGCGAATGCCCGCGCTGCTCAAGAACGTAACGCCGCCGACATCGAGTACAAAGCGGTAGTGACCTGCGTCCACGAGCGCCTTCAGCGTTTGCTCTAGCTCTGGCGCGGTGCTGCCATCAATACGGCCACTGACATTGACAAGGACACAACGCTTCAACAATGATGTGGTGAGTTCCATAAAAACACCCTTTCTCCTCTATGGCAGGCAAATTAAGCGGCTCGACCAACGAACAGATTCGAGCGTGAGTAGCGACAACCCATTAAGATTATACCATAGGGCTAGTAGGCCGCCAAGTGACCGTGTCTAACCGGGTGCATTTCAAACTGGGGGCAGATCGGGCGACTGCAAGTCGCTGCAACGATTGCAAAGTCCACCTGCGTGGACTACACCCCGAAACTGAAATGCGCCCTGTCTAACCACAAGCAGGAATAAGCTTTGCTTTCGGCGCCATTCACGTTCGCTAGCTGTGTGGAGCAGCCGGCGCGGCGGCGGCAAAAAATAAAGAGCCACCGACGAATCGGTGGCTCTTGAGCAGTCAGCGCAAGGGAAAGGTTAGCGGCTGTAGCCGTTGTAGGCGGCGAGCTTGCTCAGGCCCCACAGGTTCTCGACCACGACGGCCAGAGGCTGGTTGGAGCTGATGTGAACACCGCCCGACCAGTTGCCGCCGAGGTTAATGGGAGAGTCGGTGCGCAGGTTGAAGTTGGAGGACTTCTCACCGGCAATGGTGATGTTCTGCGTCGCCGAGTTGACAACGGTGCCGTCACGGTTGACAAAGCGCACCTGCACCGTGGCCGTATTGCTGGAGACGTTCTGCAGGCGCAAGAGCGACCACAGCGTGCGGGCGTCGCCGCTGCCGCCGATTTGGTACACTTCCGACAGGAAGGTGTTGTTACCAGCGTTGGACGCAGCCGCGGCCGTGTAAGCGCCGGCTTCGTTGTCACGTGGGCGCAGCGAGTAGGAGATGGCCGCCACATCCTGTGTCGTGGATTCAACGATCACCGAGCCGACCCAACCGGCGCCGAGTCCATTGTAGGTGGCGGCCGCCGTGCAGCCGTTGCCGCCGGAGCGCGTGTTACAACCAACGGCCACGCCAGGCCCCAGCGTAATCGGGCCAAGCGTGAGGTCAATGTTCTGCGTGTCCTTGTTGATGTACTTGAGTGTAACGGAAGTGTTGCTCGAACCCAGGTTCTGCACGATCGTCACGCTGAAGCCCAACCAGCCGTTGTCGGTATTGGGGTTGGTGTAGCGGCGCTCGACCGAGGGTACGAACAGCTTGCGCGCGCCCGTGCTCGAAGCATTGAAGGCGACGTTGTAGCGAGGCCAGAAGTTGTTAGCCACCGCGGCGACCTTCTGATCCGAGCTGGCGGTCTCAACGACCACGGCGCCGGTCCAGTTGCCATTGGCCTGGAAGTACGGAATGTTGGCCCACACCGGGATCTTGGCGCCCGGCACGTGCAGGTCGTACATCTTCTGACCGTTCGGCGGAATGGAGTCGGTAATCGTGGCATCGAGATTGCCAGCGCGGTTGTAATACTTCATGGTGATGTTGGCGGTCGTGGCGCTCTCGGTATTCTGAATGGAGAACACCGTGTACTGCGCGTTAGGCGCGTACACCGCAAAGGGCACGTTCATGCGGTTGGAGCCGCTGGCAAAGCCCGAATAGGAGTCGGCTTCGACGCCGTCGCCTGCGGAGCCGCCGGTCCACTGGATGGTGGCGACAGCAGCCAACTCGGTGCTGGCCGACAAAACCATCGCGCCAACCCAGTTGTCAGGCAAACCAGAATCAGCTGCGCGGAACTGATAGGAACCAAGCGGGGCAACGTTCTGCTGCCGCGTGTTGGACAGGACGCCGGCCTGGCTGTAATACTGCGCCAGAACCGTGGATGCACTGCCGCCCGTGTTGGTGTCGGCATTCATGACCGTAACATCGGCGCTGCCGGAACCCGGATTGGGATCCGCAGCAAAAGCCGGTGTAGCCAGCAAAGCCAGGGTCAAGACCATGCTGAAGATCATCAGTAAACGTGAACGCTTCATTGAGATTTCCTCCTAGTTGACATCAATAGGCTAAACCATCACGCCAGATTGGCCGCCTGCAAGGTACAGAATAACACGATGCGTGCGCGATGGCAATACTTCGTTTGGGTAATCCTGCGCCAAACGGCGCATGAAAGTGATGAGGGGCGCTCTCGATCCGCTCAATAAGCGCCCCGGCCCCGCAAAACCACCGCAATGGTGCGCCACAGAATCTGCAGATCAAGCAGCGGCGAATAATTGCGGATGTAGTAGAGGTCGTCTTCGGTGTGCAGGTGCATCAGCTTGTCGCTGCGGCCGTTGACCTGCCACCAACCGGTCATGCCGGGCGGCACGGCGAAGCGCTGGCGCTGCCAGCGCTCATAGCGTTCGACCAGGAAGGGCAATTCGGGGCGTGGGCCGACGAGGCTCATATCGCCTTTGAGCACATTGAACAGCTGAGGCAGCTCGTCGAGGCTGGTGCGACGAATGAAATGGCCCACGCGCGTAATACGTGGATCGTTGGCGGTCTTATGCATAATGACGCCGTCGTCCACGGTCTTCAAAACCTCGGCCTGGCGCTTCTCGGCGTCCACCACCATGGAACGAAACTTGATCATGGTAAACAGGCGGGCATTCTCCCCCACGCGTTGTTGGCGGAAGAGCACGGGGCCAGGAGAATCGAGTTTGATGGCGATGGCGACCAGCAGCAGCAACGGCCAGATGACCAGAAGGCCGAACACAGCAATCAGCAGATCAAAGGCGCGCTTGATGGCGCGGTTATAACCGTCAATGGCCGGATCGCGTAGACCGATCAGGGGGATGCCGCCAAAGTCATCAATCGTGGCGCGGAAGATAGCCAGGTCGAAGAAATCAGGCACGACGCGCACGCGCACCGGCAGGGTTTGCAGGGCAAAAACCAGGTCCTCCAGGGGGCCGTGCGCGCGTAAGGGCAAGGCCAGAATCACCTCATCAATGCGCTGACTCTGCACCAGGCGATTGGCTGCTGCCAGCGTCCCCAGCACCGGCACGCCGTCGAGCACGTTCCCCTGTTTGGTGAGGTCGTCATCAAGATAGCCGATCAGGGTCAAACCGGTCCAGCTTTGCGTCTGAATCTCTTGCGCGACCTGACGCCCCACCTTGCCGGCGCCCACGATCAACACGCGCACTTCCTGCATGCGCCGCGCTCCGGCAATGCGAAACCCGATGCGCAAGGTGATGCGCAGCATGAGCAGGAAGAAGACATCGAGCACCACAAAGTAGACAAACAGCAAGCGTGGGACATCGCGATAGGTGAGGTAGAGCAACCCGGCCAAAACCAGGTTCGACATCGCTACCGCGGCGGTCACGAGCTGAGCCTCATCTACAATGCGCAGTAACCGCCGCCGGTCATAGACCGAAAAGAGAATGAAGTCAATGCCCCAAATCACCATGGCCGCAGCATAGACCGCCACGGGTAAGGTAGCCATTTTTTCGGTCAGGCGCACGCCGTAGGGAAGGATGAAGCGCGCCTGGCTGGCAAGAAAGAGAGAGACGCAGGTCAGTATCAGGTCCGCCGCGGCCAGAAAAAGCACATAGTTCGATTGATAGTATCTACGCATATCGTCTCCGTGAAACAAACGGATGGATGGGCACGCGACGTTGAGTGCTCCCTCGCGCAACGTGGTTGCAGGGGATCAAGGGACTGGTCAGCCGTTACGACGCGAGACCGCCGCGGCGGTCACAGGGCGTAATCTCTTGAACATGGCCTCGTATTCATCGGTCACTTTTTCCCAGCTATAATACGCGGCCGCACGTGCGGCGGCTTTCTGCCGATAGGCAGCCACCAGGTCCGGATCATCCAAAAGTTGTTGCAAGAGGAGCGCAAGGGCCGATGCTCCGCTCGTTCCATCGTAAAGGAAGCCGGCATTGTCCACAGTTTCCTGGTTTTCGGGGGTGGCGTGAGCCACCACGCAGTTGCCAAAGGCCATGGCCTCAACCAACGCCGGATGGGTGCCGCCGACGCCGGAGGTCTCGACAAACAGGTAGGCGTTGGACGCCAGTTCCCAATAACCTTCGCCAAAGCAGTAACCGGTGAAGATTACCCGCGGGTCATGCGCGGCTTTCAAGCGCGCGATGTATTCCTCCGCGTACGGCGCATCACCCACAATGACGCACTTCATGTCGGTGCGTAACGTTTGAAAAGCCTGCACCAGGTGGTCGGCGCAATTTTCTGGCACCAGGCGCCCCACGAACAAGGCATATCGCCGCGCCTCCAGTCCCCAACGGCTCAGCTCGGCGCCGGGGGGGCGCATGGGCAGCTCGGCGCCGTAGGCAATGTAGGGTGAATCGGCTTTGTAGGTGTCCAGGTAAAACTGCTGCACCACCCGACTATCGGTCAGAAAGGCGTTTGGCAAAACAGTCGCCATCCGCTCGGCAAACTGAATATAGCGCTTGGCCAGCGGCGGCCACTTGGCTCGCTTCCAGTCCAGGCCATCCACGTTGAGAATGCTGGTTTGTCCAGCTAGACGCGGAATCCAGGAAACCAGGCTGTTGCCGGCAATGAAATAGAGCACGATGTCATACCCCTGCCCCAGTGCATGCAAACTGGAAAGAAAGGAGTGAACGATCGTGTCCAGGTATTTATTTTTAACGGTCGGCAGCTTGACGAGACGCATGCCCTTGTAGGTCGGCTGGTCGTAGGTCACATGATGGCTACGGCAGTATACCGTGACCTCATGGTCGCGCTGCACCAGACGGCTGCCAAGCTGTTCGACGCACGTCTCGAAGCCACTGTAGCTTGCCGGTACGCCGCGCGTGCCCAGCATAGCAATTTTCATGCCAACAGCACCTTTTTCCCTTTATCCGGCGCCAGGCGCCGGCTGATCAGGCGGATGAGTAAAAATAGACCTGGCTATTTTGCCACCAGGTTGATGCTTCGTCAAGATGAAGCAGGGCGCGTAACCCAAATCGGCCCCGCCCAGGCCATATGACCATCCGCCTGCGTCAAACGAACGTAGTAGAAGTGCGCGCCAGGGGTCGCTTCGCTTTCCGTCGTCTCCAACACCGCGCTTTGAGCGCCGTTCACGGCGGCCTCATGGATCGTCACGGCATCGCGCAGCAGCTCGAAGCGGGTCACCGGCGCCGTACCCCAGGCATGGGCCACGAAACGCAGCGGCGTAGGCGCGGGAAGGGTAAATTCCTCGCCCATCCAGTGCGCGTTCGCCTGAAAATCGAGCCGGATGCGCGCGCCGGTCGTGCCGATGACGCGCCGCGCCTGCAAGGCTTCCCAGATGGCCGCACGGGTGTTGGCCCTGGCATACACGCCCAGCAGGCCGGCCGGCTCGCCATGCGCGCCGGGGCCAAAGCCGGGATGCCCGCTGTGGTCATCGCCGGACGCCATCAGGCCCAGGCGCAATCCCTGGCGCAAGGCATCCTGCACATACCCCTTACGCCCAATGAAATCAGGGCCAGCCAGCGCCTCATTCTCGCAATGCCCGTGAATCGAATAGGTCTCCACCAGGCGTTCGAGGTCGGGCGGAGGTGGGAAGGCGCGCCAGTCAATTTCGGCCTGACCGCCGTTGAACGTGCCGCGCAGGCCGCGCGTGTGATGCGCGATGGTCATGACCGCCGCGCCGCTCGCGCGCAGGGCCGCCCACAGGCCGGCCGGTGTGGCGGTTGACGCCACGGTGCGGCGGAAGATGGGCGCGTCGTCGCCCTTGAAATAGACGCAGCGATGCCCATGCACCCAATGCGTCCATTCGTAGGCGACCAGCGTGGTAAAGCGCCCCGGCTGGTTGAAGCGGTTGGTAACGCGCTTGGACTCGGCCCATTCTGGATCATCCAGCATGTCGTCATGATCGGTCAGAGCCGCGAAGTCCAGGCCAACCACGTCACGCGCATAGCGATAATAGTCGTCGGGTACGCCGCCGCCATCGGAGCGGGCGGTGTGGCCGTGAATGTCGCCCCACAGCAAGGCGTAAGGCGGGGCCGCGGCCGTGACCAGGGTCGGATTGCTGGCGACCTGCAGCGCAGGCGTGGCCCGCGGCGTAAAGGTGAGCAAACCGGCCTGCCGCGGCGTGACACTGACCTGCTTGACGCCGCCGTCGGCAGCTGCCAGGCTGACGCTTGCCGGCGCGTCGACCGGCAGGCTCGGGTTCTGCAGGCTGATGGCGCCCTGAAAATCGGCGACGGCATTTCTGTAGAAATCGAGCACGGCCAGGCGCAGCACGCAGGGCTGACCCGGCTGGGCCTGGGCGGGCGCCGTCACGATCAAGTCCGTCGCGGCGCCGGGGATCGTGGTGAGCGTAGGCGTCGCCTTGAGCAGGCGGAACTTGCCGTCGCCGTCCACGTCGGACGCCACGTGAAACATCACCCCCGCCGCGGCCGTGCGCTGCACGCGCGCGCCCGGCGCGCCGCGGCGGGTGTCGCCGTAGATCAGGGTCAGGGTGTCATTTTCCTGCAGCTCGCCGGCGGCGACCAGGATCTGCACGCCGCGGGCGATCTGTTCCAGCCTGACCTGCGCCGGCGCGCGGCTCTGCCAGCTCAGGGTAGTGAAGCCGGCGTTGTACGGATAGTCAATCTGCGGGGTTGACCACCATGCTTCGGCCGGCAGCCCGGGCGGGATGACAAAGCGGAAGCGGCCGCCGGTCTTGATGCCGTGCGGCCCCACGACGAACGTCACGCGCAGGGTGACGTGGCGCATGACCACCAGCTCCCGGCTCGGCTCGATGGTCACGCGGCCCTCGCCGTCGAAAGTGGGCGGCGGCGGGGTGGGCGTGGCTGGCCCGTCGAGCGGCAGCGCCAGCACGCGTGCGGCAGAGAGCGTGCGTCCCAGCAGCAGGCTGTCCACCGCCACCAGCGCACCGAGCTTGAGAAAGTCACGCCGCGTGATGGCGGCCAGGCCACAGGCCGTGTGTTGGTCATCCATGGCGCGTCAGCCGCTCCCTGCTTGCCGGTAAACGGCCAGCGTCTCTTCGGCGCAGCGACGCCAGCTGAATTGGGCCGTACGCGCCTGGCCGCGCTGGCGCAAGTGCGCGCGCACATCGGCCGACGCGGCCACCTGGCGCAGTGTGGCCGCCAGCGCGCCGACATCGGTCGGGGCGACGGTCAGGGCGGCGTCGCCCACCACCTCAGGCAACGACGCCGCGTTCGAGCAGATGACGGGCGCGCCGCACGCCATCGCTTCCAACGGCGGCAGGCCAAAGCCCTCGTAAAGCGACGGGTAGACGAAGGCCAGCGCGTCGCTGTAGAGCGCCGGCAGGTCGTCGTCAGCCACGTAACCGGGGAAATGCACCGCGTCCAGTAAACCGGCCTGCTGCACGGCCGCGTAAATCTCCGACTCGCGCCAGAGCGCCTTGCCCGCGATGACCAGGCGGGTGGAAGCCAGCTCTGGGGATTGGCGCGCCAGGGCAAAGGCTTCGAGCAGGCGGCCGATGTTCTTGCGCGGCTGCAGGTTGCCCAACGCCAGGAAATAGGGCGCGTCCGCCGGCAGCCCCAGGCGCTGGCGCAGCGCCAAACGCACAGTCGGATCGCTGACAGGCCGGAACTGCTCGCCGGCCGCTTCGTAGGTCACCGCGATCTTGTCCGCGGGCAGCCCATAGCGCGCCATGATCTCCTGACGGGCGTGCTGCGAAACGGTGATGATGGCGGCCGCGCGGCGCATCGTCAACGGCACCAGGGTCTTGAGCATCCAGCGGTCGCGCGGGGAAAAAAAAGCGGGATAAATGTCATACGAAATGTCATGCACCGTGACGATATGCGGGCAGGCGCCCAGCGGCGGCGCCACATAGTTGACATGCAGTAAGCGGGCGCGATCACGCAGGGTGGCCGCGGGCAGCGCGAACGGAATGCGCAGCGGCGCCGGGGCGGGCCGGATGGCGCGAATCGGCGCGCGGTGATTCGGATCGAGGCGCGGATGCAGGCGCTCGGGGTGCGTGGCGTAAAGCACAAAATTGGCCCCGCCGCGAACCTCCGGCGGCAGGGCCAGCAGCGCCCGAATGAGATTGAGGGTATAGGTCTCGTTGCCGGTCTCGCGCTCGCCCACCATGTGCGCGTCGATGGCAACCGTCAAACGAGGCTGGCGCTCAGAAGGCGGGAATGTCATCCGATGTAGCCCAGGCCGCGCAGGCGCTCGGCGAGGGCTTCTTCGTCCTCCGCCGAAAGCTCCGCCGCAGCGTCAGCCGTGACGCTGCCGGTCGCCGCGCCGCGCACCACGGGATGACCGGCGACGAAGTCTGGCTCGAAGAGGTCGGTCAGAACGCGGCCATCCATGTCCGCGGGCACCGGCAGGCCCCGCAGCCACAAGACGGTCGGCGCCAGGTCCATGATGCTCAGCCGCGGCAGGCGCACGCCCTGGCGCACGCCCGGACCAAAGGCGTAGAGGATGCCGTCGCGCGCGTGGTCGCCGGTCTGCCCGGCATAGGCAAAGGGCGCATCGGCCCACGGTTCGCCGGCGTTGAAGTAGGTGCGCTTCTGCGCTGGATACTCCTGCCAGATCACGCGCAGGTCCGGGCTCCAGTCCACGTACGGGCCGCTGTACACCTCCTCGCGCTTCCAAACCTCGGCCACCACCTGCTCACCGCTCTGCGGCTCACGCAGGGCCAGCAGCCGGGCCTTGATCTCATCACGCAGCGCCTCATACTCGGCGCCGGGGACGACGATGCCAGCCGGCTCACGTCCGCGCACATTGAGCGTGATGCCGTTGTCCGAAGCCCAAAAGGCGCGCGTCTGGCTCCAATCCACGCTGCTGGTGAAGGCAAATTCACGCAGCTTACCGGCCGTGCCCCAGCCGGGCAAAATGCGGCGCAGGGTCTGGCGCGCCAGGTGGGCCAGGCCGAGCGCTTTGAGCAGGCCGCGCACGCCGCGAATGGCCTGCGCGCCCGCGCTGCCGCGGCCGCCCTTGAGCGTGAGATAACCTTCCTGCTGCAGCCAGACGTTGGGGTAAAAGAAACGGTGGACGCCGCCGAAGCCGTGGTCGGACATGACGAAAAGAATCGTGCGGCCGCCTGGCTCCACCACCTCACGCAGTAAATCGCCCAGGATGGCGTCGGCCTGGCGGTAGTGGTGCTCGATCTCACCGCCAAAACGCGCGGCCAGGGCGGGATCATGCCGGGGATGGGTGGGGTCCATGTCATCCCACAGGTAGGTCATGATGCGGTCGGTTTCGGAATAGACCACGTGCATGAAGTCCCAATCGGGCACTTTGGCCATCAAGAAGCGCGTGGCCAGGGCGCGATTGGTCGTACCGCGGCGCACATTGGCCGCGACCGTCGCCTTGGTCGCCACGCGGTCTGCGCTGGCCTCGGCCGACTCGATCAGATAATCGGGCACGGCCGCGTACAGCTCCTCGCGCAGCGTCGGCGGATAGGTGAACTGGCTTTTGGGGCTGGGCGTCAGCATATCGCCGATCAGCGCGCCATTGACCGGCTTGGGCGGATAGGTCACCGGGCAGTTCATCACCGCCACGCGCTGCCCGGCCTCGCTGAGCAGCTGCCAGAGGGTGGGGGCCATGACGTGGCTGGCGTTGACCAGCTCGACGCCGTAGTCGCCTGGCTTGCGCCGCGCAAAATCGAAATAGCCGTGCTTGCCGGGATTCTTGCCCGTGGCAAAGGAGACCCAGGCTGGCCCGCTGACGTAAGGGATGCTGGAGCGCAGCTCGGCCCGTGCACCCTGCGCCTGAATGTGAGCCAGGGTGGGCAGTTTTTGCTCCTCGATCCAGGGGTCAATCAACCAGAACGTGGCCGCGTCGAGGCCAATGATCAAAACTCGGTTTGGTGAAGTTGGCATAGAATCAGGTTTCAATGGTGAAACGCCTTGTCTCCATTCTGGCATAGCCCTGCATGGGGCGCGCCTAGCAAGCGGTTACGCCTGGAGTTGACTCGCACGCAGCCGCGCCGCGCAGACCGCATGGCCCGCGGCGGCAAGCCCTTGCGCCGCTGCGCAGCGGCGGGCCATGACGGCCGATCCCGTGTTTGCACAGTCACGTCACGAACGCCAGGGCATACGAGCGCTCACCAGGGGTGAACGAGCAAAATTGTATCACCCGCACAAGCAGGCGTCAAAACCGGCTTACCCACAGGGAAATCATCAACTATTCGAATCCTCATATCAGTCCCAACCATTTTCGAACGAACTCGCGCCACCCAGGCCAGCGGATCAGTCAGCTCGCTCATACAGCACCTGGCCTTGTGAAACAATGTCGCGGATGAAGAAGTCGCCCTTCCCCAGGGCCTCTTCGATCTCACGCGGGGTGCGCACCAAAATGTCCACGGGAAATGGCCGGGGATACAATAAACCTGAGACAGCCAGGTAGCGATCGGTGGAGGAAGCGGAGGTGTCGAGGACAACGAGCAAATCTACGTCGCTGTCAGGCGTCGGCGTGCCATAGACATAAGAGCCAAAAAGAATGACTTTTTCTGGCTGCAACGCGGCAATCAGGCGCTGTACAACCATCGGCAGCGCGACCGAGACCGGAATATGGAAACCTGTAGGAATCACAGGGGCGATACGCATCTTGCCTCCGTCTGACACGCAACACGTCCTGGCCCGATTCTAACATGGCCCAGGCCGCGGGGCAAATGCATCTTCGTTTGTATACCCCGCACGCACGGGCAGGCATCGAAACCGACTTATCCGCGCGCCATGGCCTGCGCGCGGGCGAGACGGCCGGTGACGGTAAACTGCGCGGCCTCGAACGCCCACAGCAGCGGCCAATAGCTGTAAAAGCGCAGCTTCTGCCCGGCGCTGGCGTGTTGGTTTTGACGAGGAGTAACGGCGGCTTCCGTCGCGTCAACCGCATCCGACCGAAGCCGCCGTTCAGGCGTTTGGGAAAATCAGGCGG
>DAISHS010000089.1:0-13612 GCA_036822415.1 Chloroflexota bacterium | reverse complement strand
CCGGTGGCGTTGGACGCGTAGCCGACGGCAAGCAGGCGCGTGCGTTCATTGAGCAGCTGGCGCAGGCCGTCCATGTCCAGCGTGCAATCGTCCGGGTTGAAATCGGCCCAGCGCACGGTGACGCCGCGATCCTCCGCCATCATCACCCACGGCGTGATGTTGGCATCGTGGTCCAGACGGGTCACGATGATCTCATCGCCTGGCCCCAGTTCACGCCCCAGGGCGCGACTCAGACTGAAGGTCAGGGTTGTCATGTTGGGGCCAAAGACGATCTCGTCTGGCGAAGCCGCGTGCAGCAGGTCAGCCACGGCGGCATGGGCCTCTTCGATGATGGCGTCGCTGCGCTGGCTGGTGGCAAACGGCCCGCCCCGATTCGCGTTGTGGTGGGTCAGATAATCGCTCAGCGCGGCGATGACCACGTCAGGAACCTGCGTGCCGCCAGGGTTGTCCAGGAAAATTGCCGGCTGCGCGTTGACTTGCTGGCTGAGGGCGGGAAATTGGGCGCGGATTGCAGTCAAAGGAAGTTGTTGGTTCATGGTTACTCGGCTTCCAGGTTCAGAGTTGTCAACTTTTCAGAAAGTTGGCAACTCTTTGACTCGATTTTACCCGCGCGGGGCCATTCGGGCAAAGCGACAAGGCGTGATCAGAGCGTCAACCTGGAGGCAGGTTAAGATGATATGAAGAAGCGGTAAAGGCCCCTGAACCTTGCAGGTGACACTTTGACAAGTGCCAGTTGATGTGTTAAACTCAAAGCCAATTATACGTGTTTGTATTGCGCCGATTTGTTGGTCGGTTTCCTTAAAAGGCCAATAAAGACCTTTGTCCAGCTACCCCAAATCTCTCCAAAGTGGTCCAGATCGGCGCAGTTGCCAGGCAATGTGTTCCATTATGGTTCATGTCCCGTCCAGATACCCTAAGCGAAAGGATTGAACCGGTAGCATTTATGATTTTATATCCGCTGATTGTTCATCCTTCGATCATGCCCAACCACGGAGGCGCCCATGGGAGTCCTGCTTGATGTTCGTGGACTGACGACGCAATTTTTCACAAAAGACGGCATCGTCAGGGCCGTCAACGGCATTACTTATTCTCTCAATGAAGGGGAAACCCTGGCTATCGTTGGCGAAAGCGGTTGTGGCAAGAGCGTAGGCGTCATGTCGTTGACGCGGCTCATTCCTTCGCCGCCAGGCAAAGTGGTGAGCGGTCAGGTCATTTTCGATGGCAAAGACCTGCTCAAATTGGAGCCGGACGAGCTGCGCCAGATTCGCGGCAACCGTATTGCCATGATCTTCCAGGATCCGATGACATCGCTCAACCCCGTGCTCACCATCGGCTACCAGATCAGCGAAGCGCTCATTCTGCACCTGGGGATGAACAAGGAGCAGGCGCGTAAGCGCAGTGTGGAACTATTGGAACTGGTGGGCATCCCCGGCGCGGCCAATCGCCTCGACGATTATCCGCACCAGTTCTCGGGCGGTATGCGTCAGCGTGTGATGATCGCCATGGGGCTGTCATGCAACCCGCAGCTGCTCATCGCCGACGAACCGACCACCGCGCTCGACGTGACGATTCAGGCGCAAATTGTAGACCTGGTGCAGCGCCTGAAAGAAGAGATCGGCATGGCGGTCATCTGGATTACCCACGACCTGGGCGTCGTCGCTGGCATGGCCGAGCGCGTGATCGTGATGTACGCCGGGTTCATTGTGGAAGAAGCAGCCGTGCGTGAGCTGTACACGAACCCACGCCACCCCTACACGCTGGGCCTGCTGGGGTCATTACCCCGCCTGGATGAAGATAAGCCGGTGCGCCTGAAATCAATCGAAGGTTTTCCGCCCGACTTGATTGCCTTGCCGAAGGGCTGTCCCTTTGCCGCACGCTGTGAGTACAAAATTGGCAAGTGCGAGGATGCAAACCCGCTGCTGGAACCGGTTGGCCCCGGACACAAGGCAGCCTGTTGGGTAGACGTCACCACAGGAGGAGCGCGCGCATGAGTACGAACGGTTCAGCTCAATCCGGAGACTTCATCCTGCGCGTCGATGGGCTGAAGATGCACTTCCCCATCACTCAGGGTATCATTTTCCAAAAACAGATTGGCGCCATCAAAGCGGTGGATGGTCTAAGTTTTGGCATCAAACGTGGGGAGACGCTGGGCCTGGTGGGCGAAAGCGGTTGTGGAAAATCCACGACCGGGCGCTCGATCTTGCAGCTCTATCACCCCACGGCCGGCCATGTCTTCTTCGAGGACAAGGACCTTACCACCATGAAGGGTGAAGAACTGCGCCATCAACGCCGCCAGATGCAGATGATCTTCCAGGACCCCTACGCGTCGCTGAATCCCCGTATGACCGTGGGCAACATCGTGGGTGAGCCGCTGGACGTGCACAATATGGGCGACAAGCAAAGCCGTCGCGAGCGCGTGGCGGAGCTGCTGCAGATCGTCGGTCTCAACCCGTATTTCATCAACCGCTATCCACACGAATTCTCGGGCGGCCAGCGCCAACGCATCGGCGTGGCCCGCGCCCTGGCCATCAATCCGAAGTTCATCGTCTGCGACGAGCCGATCTCGGCCCTGGACGTTTCGATTCAAGCGCAGATTGTCAACCTGTTGGAAGATCTGCAGGCCAAGTTTGGCCTCACCTATCTGTTCATTGCCCATGACCTGTCCATGGTGCGCCACATCAGCAATCGCGTGGCCGTGATGTACCTGGGCAAGATCGTGGAGCTGACGGAACGTACGGAGCTTTATCACAACCCCCTGCATCCGTACACACAGGCGCTGCTCTCCGCCGTACCGATTCCCGATCCAAAGGCAGAAGAAAAGCGTAAGCGCATCATCTTGACGGGCGATGTGCCCAGCCCGGCCAACCCGCCGAAGGGCTGCTATTTCTCCACCCGCTGTCCGCGGGTGATGGATGTGTGCCGCCAGGTTGAGCCGGAATTCAAGAGCGTTGGCAGCGACCATTATACGGCCTGCCATCTCTACTAAACGTCGGTCGCGAGCGTGCCCCGGGCGCCAGCTGGCGCTTGCCGCACGTTGACAAAAGCATCATACTTGTAGGCGCCCGAATTTGCGGATCGCGCCTGTGACTGCCGCCAGTAATTCGGTGACGAAAGGGGGTGATTAGGGCCTGTGGTTTCGTCTGCTCGTTCATACGGCCTGGCAAGCTGCGTAGGATATAGCACCATGCGCATCACACAGTCGTTGTTGTGAGCGCACCAATTTCTGTAAACTCTATGGAGGAGACACTCATGCGTTTGACAAAGTGGACTGTTTTGCTCGCAGTCCTGGTTATTGCCAGTCTTGTACTGTCGGCCTGCGGCGGCGCGGCGCCGACGCCGGTCAAGGAGACCGTGGTTGTTGAGGTCACCAAGGAAGTGACCAAGGAAGTCACCGTCGAGAAGACCGTGGTTGTCGTAGCGACGCCGGAACCGGCCCCGGCCGGCCCTAAGACCGTGCGCATCAACTTCGGCGCTGGCGACGTGCCGACCATTGACCCGGCCATCTCCACCGACACCTCGTCAGTGCAGGTCGTGGACGCCACCACCGTGGGTCTGACCCGCCAGAACGAAGTAACCTCGCTGTTGAAGCCCGGCATGGCGACCAAGTGGGACATCTCGGAAGATGGCAAGTCCTACACCTTCTCCCTGCGTAATGACGTGCCGTGGGTCAAGTATGACGGCGGGAAGAACGCGGTGGTCAAGGTTCAGGACTGCAACGGCGCGGACCGCATGGTCAACGCCTATGACTTCCAGTACGGCATCCTGCGCACCCTGGCTCCGGCGACCGCGTCGGACTACGCCTACGTGCTCAACTTCGTGTTGGCCGGCGGCGCTGACTACAACAGCGGCACCGTGACCGACACCGCCAAGGTGGGTGTGACCGTGGTTGACACCTACACCCTGAAGCTGGACTTCAACGAAGCGGCTGCCTACAACGGCGCGATCGCCGGTATGTGGATTGCCCATGCCCAGCCCAAGTGGGTCATCGAAGGCGACGATTGCACCGACGCCCGCGGCGATCGCTGGACTGAGCCTGGTTTCTTCCAGAGCTATGGCCCCTTCACGCTGAAGAGCTGGATCCATGACTCGACGATGACTATCGTCAAAAACCCCTTCTGGCCCGGAACCGATGAGACGCCGCAGGCCAAGCTGGATGAAGTCACCTTCACCATGCTGGACGAAAACGCGGCCTTCGCCGAGTACGAAGCGGGCAACCTGGATGCCGTCGCTGTTCCTTCGACCGAACTGGACCGTGTCAAGGCCGATCCCGACCTGTCCAAGCAGCTCGTGGTGGCGCCCAACACCTGCACCTACTACTACGGCTTCAACACCCAGGCGCCGTTCGTGGATGACGTGCGCGTGCGCCGTGCGCTGTCGGCCTCGATTGATCGCCAGGGCCTGATTGACAACGTGCTCAAGGGCGGCCAGCGCCCCGCGCAGTGGTTCGCCTATCCGGGCATCGCCGGCGCGCCAACGATGGATGATCATCCCGACCTGGGCGTCAAGTTCGACGTGGCCGCAGCCAACAAGGACCTGGACGCCTACCTGGCTGAGAAGGGTCTGACCAAGGACAAGGTTGACATCACCCTGATGTTCAACACCTCCTCCGGCCACCAGAAGATCGCCGAGGCCATCCAGCAAATGTGGAAGACCAACCTCGGTATTGATGTCAAGCTGGCCAACCAGGAGTGGAAGGTCTTCTTGAAGACCATCCGCGACCCCAAGGGCACGCCGCAGATCTACCGCCTGGGCTGGTGCATGGACTACGCCGATGCCAACAACTTCGATCGTGAAGTGTTTGCCAAGGGCGGTTCTGCCAACCCCAGCGAGGGCGGCGGTATCAACTGGAAGAACGACAAGTTCGAAGAACTGGTCAAGCAGGCGGCCGTTGAGCTCGATGCGGCCAAGCGCGTCGATCTCTACGCGCAGGCCGAGCAGATCCTGGTCTACGACGATGCTGCAATGGCTCCGATCTACTGGTACACGCGCAACACGGCCACCAAGCCGTACGTGCAGCGCACCTTCTCCGTCTCCGGTCACGAAGCGCTGGAGAAGTGGGACATCACCAAGTAAGTGGCTGATCACGGCCGCCTGAGCCTCCCACCAGGGGGCTGAGTCTACGGCTAACGCCAAGCCGCCGGATGGGGGGAAGGCAACTTCCGCCCATCCGGCCCCTGTGGCGTCACCCTGCTTGCGACGAAGCCTCTGGTTTCGCCGCAGTCAGGATGACACGACCGGACCTCTGTCATCCGCCCATCATGCGTGCGAGAAGTAACATCGGCTCAGCGCCGCACTTTGGGTCTGAATCTGAACGACCTGACGCTGCGATCCCCGACATCAGCCAGCAGATAGGTGTCACACGGCGGGTGCAAGCCTGCCCGACCATTGCAACGAAGGAGGAAGCCTATGGGACGGTACATTGTGCGTCGTTTGATTTGGATGGTGGTCACCCTCATCGTCATTTCAGGCATCACCTTTTCGCTCATGCACTCAGTACCGGGTGGGCCTTTCGATAAGGAAAAGACCGTGCCCCCGGAGATCCAGAAAATCCTCAACGAACGCTATCATCTGAATGACCCGCTGCTCAAGCAGTATGTGGACTACCTGGGCGCCATTGTCATCCCTCACCTGTCCAGCATCCCCCCAGGCACTTCATTGCTGGACGACGCGTTGGTCAACATGAAGGTTGGCGACAAACTGTGGCTGAAGTGGATGAACTTTGGGCCTTCGTTCACCTCGCGCAGCCGCACCGTCAACGATATTTTTCGCGACCAATTCCCTGTCTCGGCGCAATTGGGCGTGATGGCTCTGCTGGTCGCGATCATCCTGGGAATGCCGCTGGGCATCATCGCCGCGCTCAAACAAAACACAGTCCTTGACTATGTCGGCATGGGGGTCGCCATCTTTGGCGTCTCGGTGCCGGTCATTGTGCTGGGGCCGATTCTCATCTGGATTTTTGGCGTCTCGCTCAAATGGCTGCCGCCCACCGGCTGGGGCAGCAAACCACCCTACCTGTTGGGCTTTCTCCCCACGAACATTGGCCCTGATTTCTTCCGTTATGCGCTCATGCCCTCCGTGGCCTTAGGACTGGGAAGTTCAGCCATCATTGCCCGCCTGACGCGCGCCAGCCTGCTGCAAGTGGTGCGTGAAGACTACATTCGTACCGCGCGGGCCAAGGGCCTCGCGGAGCGGGTCGTTATCACACGCCATGCCTTGAAGAATTCGCTCATTCCGGTGGTGACGGTGTTAGGGCCGATGTTCGCCGGCCTGGTGACCGGCACCTTTGTCACAGAAACTGTCTTCGGCATCCCAGGCATGGGCAAGTATTTCGTCACCAGTATCACCAACCGCGACTATCCGGTGATTATGGGGACGATTCTGCTCTACGCCATCCTGTTGGTACTGGCCAACTTACTGGTAGATGTCCTCTACGGATTCCTGGATCCACGCATTCGCTACACCTAAACCGAGGAAGGCCCATATGACTGCTTCAAGTAGTGTTGCACCGCCGCCTGTCTCTGTCAACCTGGCCCGCAAAGGCGATAGCCTCTGGGGCGAAGCCTTTCGACGCCTCCTTCGCAATAAGGCCGCGGTGGTCGGGGGTTCGATTATCCTGGTGATCGTTCTGGTCTCCATCCTGGCCCCGATCATTGCGGTCAAGTCGTTCGAGGTGCAGGTGCCGGCTGATAACAACAAAGTGCCGGGTTGGGTTCCGGCCATTTTCACCACCATGAAGCCCTACGCCAAATACAGCGGCCAATACCCCTTGGGCGCGGATGATTTGGGACGCGACCTCTTCAGCCGTATCGTGTATGGCTCGCGCATCTCGCTGACCGTGGCCTTCATCGGCCCCTTCGTCAGTTTGATTATCGGCGTGGTTTTTGGCAGTATCGCCGGCTACCTGGGCGGGCGGGTTGACAACTGGATGATGCGCGTCGTAGACGTTCTCTATGCTTTCCCGCAAATTCTATTCATCATCCTGCTCATGGCGTTCTTCCGTTCCACGCTGGCCAAACCAGCGCCCGGCACCTTTGGCGCATCCATCAGCCAGCTTGACGCCGCCAGCGGCGGCGTGCTGTTCATCTTCATGGGCCTCGGCTTGACGGCCTGGGAAACCATGGCTCGTCTGTCACGTGGGCAGGTACTATCGCAACGTGAGAAAGAATATATCGAGGCGGCCCGCACCATCGGCGCCCGTGATTTCCGCATCATGTTCCGCCACATCCTGCCTAACATTCTCGGTCCCTTGATTGTGGCAGAGAGCCTGGCCATCCCTGGCTACATTAGCCTGGAAGCCTTCCTCTCCTTCATTGGTCTGGGGGTGAATCCACCCACGCCATCCTGGGGCTCTATGATTTCGGACGGGTCACGCATCTTGCGCACCTATCCCAACCAGGCCATCTTCCCCGCCCTGGCCCTGGCCATCACGATGTTTGCCTTCAACTTCCTGGGCGACGGTCTGCGCGACGCGCTGGACCCACGCCTGAAGGGCACCAGTTAACCACCGCTGCGGCGTACAGTTTGCCGGCGCGAGGCCTTGCAACGCAAACGCTTCGCGCCGGCAAAACCTTGAGCCGCGCCAGTCAACCAATGCCGTGATGGCGTCATTGGTCACGAAGGTTCTGTCCATCAAGCCCGGCGGTGACGGCCGGGCTTTTTGTTCGTGCGGAAATCGGCCATCTTCAATCATGCCAACAATGATGAGAACAACCCTGATCGCCTTCATTCTGCTCGCCGTCGCGGCAAGTATTGCCGTGGCCGCCTGGCTGGCCCAGGCCCCCGGCGTGACGCCCTATCGCTTTGCCGGCACGCCGACGCCTGCCGGGCAGACCGGCGCGCAAGTCTACGCCCAACGCTGCTCCACCTGTCATGGCGATGTGGGACAAGGGCTGACCGCGGCCTGGCGCGCCTCTTGGGACAAAGAACACCAAAACTGCTCCTCAGCCAAGTGTCACGGTCGCGATCATCCGGAGGAGGGCTTCTACCTCCCCAATAACTACGCGCCGGCCATCATCGCGCCCAACGCGCTGCGCCGTTTTGCCGATGCGCAGGCCCTCCACGTCTATGTCTCACACGCCATGCCCTTCTCCGCGCCCGGCGACTTGACCCCTGAGCAGTACTGGCGGGTGGTGAACTTCCTCCTGTGGGCCAACGGCATCATTGATGTACCCAACGGCGTCAACGACCAGAATGCCGCGCAAATCCAACTGAACACGCGTCTCTACACGCTGCCACAGATCCAACCGGCGACGCCGGTGCCCCAGCCAATCATGGGCAAGGGCAGCCTGAAGTAAGGCATGTGACCATGCGCGACCATTTTGCTGACCGATGAGTATCGAAAGCAGCCTCGTTGACCTGCGCCAGAACACCGATTTCATGCGTCACGTCAGCGCGTGGCAGGAAATCCCGGCGCGCGCCGGCGCCTATGAGCCGTTTCCGCCCACCCTTGAGCCGCGCCTGGTTCAGGCCCTGCAGCAGCGCGGGATGCATGCGCTTTACAGTCATCAGGCTGAAGCGGTCACGGCCGCCCTGCACGGCGAAAACCTGGTCATCGTCACCGCGACCGCGTCGGGCAAAACCCTGTGCTACAACCTGCCCGTGCTCGATACGCTGCTGCGCCAACCCCAGGCGCGTGCGCTCTACCTCTTCCCCACCAAAGCCCTGGCCCAGGATCAGCTGGCCGAGCTGGAAGCTCTGCTGGCCGCGGGCGCTGCGGCCGCACAACCTGCGCTCAGCGTCAGCGCCTACGATGGCGACACGCCGCGCGGTCAGCGCCGCGCCATCCGCAGCCGCGCGCGCATCCTGCTGACCAATCCCGACATGCTGCATACCGGCATCCTGCCCAACCACCCGCAGTGGGCGGCCTGGTTTGCCCACCTGCGCTTCATCGTGCTCGATGAGCTGCACACCTACCGCGGCGTGTTCGGCAGCCATGTGGCTAACGTGCTGCGTCGCCTGCGCCGCATCTGCCAGTTCTACGGCAGCGCGCCGCAGTTCATCTGCACCTCCGCGACGATCGGCAACCCGCAGGAACTGGCCGAACGGCTGCTGGCCGCGCCCGTGCGCCTGATCGCGCGCGACGGCGCGCCGCAGGGCGCACGTCATGTCGTCCTGTACAACCCGCCCGTTGTGGATCGCGCCCTGGGCGTGCGCCGATCCAGTGTGCTGGAAGCCGAGCAGGTGGCCGCCGCTTTCCTGGCGCACGGGGTGCAGACGATTGTCTTTGCGCGCAGCCGATTGACCACGGAACTGCTGCTGACGTACCTGCGCCGCCGCGTGCAGCGCCCCTTGCCCACCTCTCGCCAGCAGCCGGGCGCGGCCTGGCGCCAGGTTGAACCAGACGCCGTGCGCGGCTATCGCGGCGGCTATCTGTCGACCGAGCGCCGGGCCATCGAAGCCGGTTTGCGCAACGGTCAGGTGCGCGCGGTCGTCGCCACCAACGCGCTGGAACTGGGGGTGGATATCGGTCAGCTGGGCGCGGCCGTGTTAACCGGCTTTCCCGGCACCATCGCCAGCGCCTGGCAGCAGATGGGCCGCGCTGGCCGCCGTCAGGGCGCTGCGGCGGCGGTGCTCATCGCCGGCGCCGGCGCGCTCGATCAGTATGTCATCAACCACCCGCGCTATTTCTTCGAGACCAGCCCGGAGCGCGCCTACATCAATCCCGACAACCTGGTCATTCTCCTGAACCACCTGCAGTGCGCAGCCTTCGAGCTGCCGCTGGCAACCGATGAGCTGTTTGGCGAGGTGAGCGCCACGCAGGACCTGCTGGCTTACCTGGCGCAGCAAGGCCTGCTGCATCAGAGCGGCGAGGCCTGGCACTGGATGAGTCAGAACCAGCCGGCGCTGAGCGTGTCGCTGCGTGCGACCGGCAGCGACACCGTGACCATCGTCGCCGCCCCCGCGCCGCCGCCCGGCGCGGCCGAGACTGACGCGGACGCGCCCGTCATCGGCGTGCTCGACCGTTTCAGCGTGCCGCTGCTCCTGCATGAAGGGGCCATTTATCTGCACGAAGGCAGCAGCTACCTGGTGACGCGGCTCGACTGGGCGGCCGGCAAAGCCTATGTGCAACCGGCCAGCCTGGACTATTACACCGAAGCCAGCAGCACCACCACCGCGCTGGTGCGTCGCGAGGACAAGCAGGAGCGTCTGCCCACCACCCTGCGCGCGCACGGCGAGATCACCGTCACCACACAGGCCACGACCTATCGCAAAGTCAGGCTTTACACGCAGGAAACGCTGGGCAGCGGCGCGATCGAGCTGCCCGCGCAGAGCATGGACACCACCGCCTACTGGCTCAGCCTGCCGGACGAAACGGTCGAAAGCCTGCGCGACCAGGGTCTGTGGTGGGGAGAGCCGATTCTGGACTACGGCCCCAACTGGCAGGAGCAGCGCGGTCGCGTGCGCGCGCGTGACGGCTATCGCTGCACGGTCTGCGGCGCGGCCGAATCGCCTGAGCGTCAGCTTGACGTGCACCACATCACGCCCTTCCGCTTCTTTGGCTACGCGCCCGGCCCGCCGCCGTTGGGCAACGAGGCCTACCTGGAGGCCAACCGCCTGGAGAACCTGACCACCCTCTGTCGCAACTGCCATCGCCGCGTCGAGCTGCTGGTGCGGGTGCGCAGCGGCCTGGCCGGCCTGGCCTATGCCCTGGTCAACGTGGCGCCGCTGCACCTCATGTGCGACCCGCGCGACCTGGGGGTGACGTACGACATCAAGAGCCAGCACAACGGGCTGCCGACGATCACGCTGTATGACCGGATTGCGGGCGGCATCGGCTTTGCCGCGCGGCTTTTCGAGTTACACACCGCCTTGTTGGAGGCTGCACGGGACCTGGTCATGGCCTGCGGTTGCCAGGGCGGTTGTCCCGCCTGCGTTGGCCCCAATCAGGAAACGGTGGACGGCCCCATCAGCACCCGGCAGCTGACCCTGGCGCTGTTGGACGCCGTACTGACCTGAAGATGTTTCAACGCAAAGACGCAGAGGCGCAAGGATACAAAGTGAGACCAGCCAGGGTTAGGCAGGTTGTATTTCCTCGACGATGTTCCAATCAGACACCGTAAAGCGTAGTACACCGATTAGGGCTTGTCAAGAAGCAGCGTATTTGGAATTGGGACGCCAACCGTGCTATACTGGCGCATACGCAACGCCAGGCCGCGTAAATCGCCCTGGTTGCGCCAAGACAGAGAGGTCTTTGCCCATGCACCGTAACGAACACCTGTACGCCGTCATCCTCGCGGGCGGCGGCGGCACCCGCCTGTGGCCCCGCAGCCGCAAGGCTCACCCCAAACAATTCCTGGATTTGACCGGCGATGGCACCATGCTGCAAGAAGCCTACACCCGCATTGCGCCGCTGATTCCGGCCGAACGGGTGCTGGTCATCACCAACGCCAGCTACGTTGAGCTGGTTTGTGAGCAAGCGCCGGCCCTGCCCCGCGCCAACGTCATCGGCGAACCGGCCGGGCGCGGCACCGCGCCGGCCATTGGCCTGGCGGCCGCGCTGCTGCGCCAGCGTGATCCCAACGCCATCATGGCGATTCTGACGGCCGACCACCTGATCGGGCGCAAGGAAACCTTTCGCCGCGCCTTGCTGGCGGCCGCGCGCGTGGCCGAGACGCCAGGACGCCTCGTCACGCTGGGCATCACGCCCGCCTACCCTGAAACCGGTTATGGTTATGTGGAACGCGGGCCGCAGCTCGCCACGCTCGATGACATGACCGTGTACCGCGTCCTCCGTTTTACCGAAAAGCCCAACCGCGAAACGGCGGCGCGCTTTGTGGAGAGCGGCCATTTTTCCTGGAACAGCGGCATGTTCATCTGGCGCGCGGACAGCATCCTGCAGGAGATTGCGCGCCAAATGCCCGACCTGAGCGCGCAGCTGGACGCGATTGTGGCCGCCCTGGGGCAGCCAGACGAGCAGGCCATCTTTGCCCAGGTCTGGGGAGAGATTCGCAGCGAAACAATTGACTTTGGCGTCATGGAAGGCGCGCTCGACACCGTCGTGCTGCCGGTGGACATCGGCTGGAACGATGTGGGCAGCTGGGCCGCCCTGGCGGATGAACTACCGGCCAACGAAGAGGGCAACGTCGTGCAAGGGCTGCATATTCTGCTCGATACCCACGACAGCTTCGTTTTTAGCGAGCATCGTCTCATTGCCACCATCGGTCTGCGCGGCATGATCGTAATTGACACCGACGACGCGCTGCTCATTTGCCCGCGTGATCGCGCACAAGAGGTCAAAAAGATCATCGCGGTTCTGAAAGAACGCGGCATGACCGCGTACCTCGAAGGCGCCACAAGCCGCGAGGCCTAAAGAAAGGATTCACCGCATGGATCGCGCAGTGCCATTTGCCACGAGTGAAGGCATCGAGCTTTATTTGCGCACCTACTATTCTCTGCTGCGCAGCAGCGGCGCCATCCGCGTGCGCTCCCTGGAAGAGGCGCACATCGGCATGAATTCCAGCCTGCATCTCAAAGCGGCTGACCTGGAGCCAGACATCTCGGCGTTTCTCTACGCCTGGCTGCGCCTGCCGCCGGAGATCGTGCACGTGCGCTACGTGCTCCTCGGCCAGTCCGAAGAGGTCTTCGCCCGCCGTGGTTATGGCTCGGTCGAGACCTGGCGCCTGGTGCGCGCGCCGGCGCGGCGGCGGCGCATGTTCTATGACGACAATGAGACCCTGGCCTGCTTCATCGCCAGCGTCTCGGACATTGACGACCTGATTCCCATCCTGACCGCCTTCCAGATCGAATGGAACAAGATGCACATGCGCCTGCGTGATTCGGTGCTCTTGCAGGCCATCAAGCAGCATCACGTGCAGGGCAAGCCGCTGGGCAGTGTGGAGCAGGAGGCGCTGCAAGAGATCCTGGAGATCAGCAGCGAGGATATGGAGAAACTGGCGAGCGCCTGGGGATCGCGCCTGGCCGAACGCCTGGAGCAGATCGGCCAGTATGAGATGAAGCTGTTCATTGATCTGCTGGCCGGCTCGCGCACGCACTATCGCAAGGCCGCGCAAGGCTGGTGGCATACCATCGAAGAGCGCACGAGCGCAGCCAGCCAGGGGCGCCTCGATGCCTACGCGTTGGCGGGGCGCCCAATCTACTTCGTTTCGAGCAACACCCACAGTCTCCCCAACGCCCTGTGTGGTTTTGCCAGCCAATATCAGGAAGAGATCCTGACCTTTCTGCAAAAGAATGATCCAGAAAACCTGTGGCCGGAGGCGCAGGCCGCCCTGGCGCTTGGCTCGTCGAGCCGCTTGCTGAACCTGCTTTACTACATCCAGCGCGCTTTCCTGGGAGAGCCTGGGCAAGCTCAGCGCCTGGAGGCGTATCGGCAGGCTGAAATAGAGTCGGGAATCAGCACCATCAGCACCCCGGCCTATTTGGACGTCTCGAGCCATATCATCGAACTGAATCGGATTGATCCAAGCCGCTGTGATCCGCGCCTGCAGATGCCGCACCTGGAACGGCTGCGGCAGAGCGAGGCGCTCATCATCAACATTGACTATCCCCTGGGCATGGCAGCCTATCATATCTTGTCCGAGGTGACTACCAACGTATCAGGCTTGCGCGGCGCTTATTTCATGGGCAAGGCCGCCACGCTGAATGGGCGCGTGGG
>DAISHS010000088.1:12806-13686 GCA_036822415.1 Chloroflexota bacterium | reverse complement strand
GCAAGCTCCGTATCGCCTTCGTCAATGGCGCCCAACGCTCGCGCCATCTCCAGCGTCTGCCGCCGGCGGGCAATCCCGATGATGGGGCCTCGATGCCCGGCGGCTTTCAGGGCCAGGGCCAGCGAACCGCCCATGAGGCCCAGGCCCACGATGGCGACAGGGCGGCGGCGAAAGCAGGCCGCGTCTTCGGCCCGCGGCGCGTCGGGCCAGGTTGCGGGCATGGAATTGGGCATGAGCTGACTCATCAGCGGGCCATCAGCGGCGCAAAATTCAGGCAGCCGTTAAGCCACTGGTTGGTCTGCGCCGATGAGAGCGCCCCGTTCGCCGTCCAGCTGACGGTCGCGCCCAGGTTGAGCAAGATCAGGCTGCTGCACCCCGGAACCGAGGCTGAACGCTGCACAGCCGTCGCGGTCGGCGTCGGCGTCGGCGTCGCGGTCGGCGTTTCGGTGGGGGTGGGCGTCGGCAGGTAAGTCACGATGAACAGGTTGTCCGCATGGCTGCCGCCGCCGGGTGCATGGAAACGCAGCCAGCGATTGCTCACCCTGACGCCGCCTGGCCCGGCCAGCGCCGCATTGAACTGAACCAGATTCGGATCCTGAGGCGCCAGGTAGAGATGATAGTTCGACCAGGAAAGATCGCTGGTTTGCAGGGTGAACAACCCGTCAGCGTCCGTGAGCGCGCCGGCGACCAAGGCGCTGAGTTGATCGGGGTCGTTGGACCCCCAAAGCTGCACAAAGGCAAAGCCCGGCGCGCTCTCGCCGTTGGCCTGAATCACGCGCCCCATGAACTGCGCCGCGGCCGTCGGCGTGGGCGTGGCGGTGACCTCGCTCGTGGCGGTCGGCGTGGGCGTGGCGGAGACCTCGTTCGTGGCGGTCGGCGT
>DAISHS010000088.1:0-12706 GCA_036822415.1 Chloroflexota bacterium | reverse complement strand
GGGCGTGGCCGAGACCTCGGTCGTGGCGGTCGGCGTGGGCGTGGCCGAGACCTCGGTCGTGGCGGTCGGCGTGGGCGTGGCCGAGACCTCGATCGTGGCGGTCGGCGTCGGCGTGGCGGTGATGTCGGTCGTGGGGGTGGCGGTCGGCGTTTCGGTGGGGGCGGGCGTCGGCAATTGGATGCGGTAGAATACGCTGCCCGTTTGCAAGGCTCCCAGCGCGGGCAGCTGCCAGCGCACCGTATCGCTGATTAGCTCGCCGCCGCCGAGGTCAACGATTTGCCAGGCGCCGTCAGGCAGAGCCGGCAAGGTGTTGCTGATCGTCACATTTTCCAGGGGCCAGTCGCCCACCTGGTAGTCAATCTGATAGGTAATTTCATCGCCCCACCCAATCGGCCCGCTGATGCTGCCTGTCAGGCGCAAGGCCATGGCAGGCTGTGGCGTCGCGGTTTCTGTCGCCGTGGCGGTGGCCGTGGCGACGGTTGGGGTATCGGTCTTCGTGGGCGTCGGCGTGGGCGTGGCGCTTGGCGTATGCGTCGGGGTCGCGCTCGGCGTGGGCGTCCGCGTGGGGGTGGCGGTCGGCGTCGGGGTGTTGGTGGGCGTATGGGTGGCGGTCGGCGTCGGCGTTGGGGTTGGCGCCTGGACGCGTGCCTGGAAGACGGTCGCGCTGGGGCTGCTGCCGTTCCATCCCCCGATGATGTAGATGTCATGACGCTGGCTGACCGCGACCGCCATGCGCGCGCGCGGCGCGGGCAGGGCCGGCCCGGCCGGCAGAGGCGTCAGGCTGGCGTCCAGCGCAAAGACAAAAACGTTGGCCCGCACAGTAGCGCCATCGCTGCCGCCGATGATAAAAAGGCGGCCCTGATCGGCGACGCTGGCTTGATCCGCGCGGCCTTCGGGCAGCGCGGCGCCCAGGCTCTCCCACGCTTCCAGGTTGCCGTTATTTTGCAGCCGCGCCCGGTAGACCTGGCGCGAGACGCTGGTCGTGGTGGGGCGGCCGCCGTTCACCCAGAGGGCGTTGTCGAACGCGCTCGCGCTCAGGCGATAAAGCGGCGTCGGTAGGGCGGGGGCTGTCCGCCACGCGCCGAGGCTGCCGTTGCTCTGAATCGTGGCTTGCAAAACGGACGTCAGCGGGTTTTGGTAGTAACCGCCGCTGACCACCAGCTGATTGCCCACGAGGGTCAGCGCATGGGTAACGCGCTGCTGCCCAAGCGGCAGCGGCGTCAATGTTTGCCAGGCCGACAGCGTCCCATCCGCGGCCATCGTCGCCATGTAGACCGCACGTTCGTAGTTCGTGCTGTAACCGGCGACGACATAGATGCGATTGCTGATGGCTACGGCGCCATGGCTGTAGAGCGCCACGGGCAGCGGCGTGGTGGTCTGCCAGGCGCCGAGCGCGCCGTTGGCGTTGATGCGGGCGCGATAGACCGTGGCGCGCGGGTCGCCGCCAGCCGTACGGCCGCCGAGCACCACCAGCCAGTCGCCGCTGGTCACCGCCGCCGTGCTGTCGAGCGCTTCTGGCAGGGCGTTGACCGTGGTCCAGCCGCTGATGTCCGCCGCGGGATTCGCCGCGGCGGCCGGGCCATTCCACGAAAGCAAGAGACTGATGCTGAGGGCGCCAAACAAGAGCAATCCCCAAAAGGCGTGCAGGCGCACCCGCCGTTTGCCACGGTGCATGGTCAATGACTCCTCATGGTGTGATGTCCTGGGCTTTTAGCCCTGATCTCAGGGCGGCAGCGTGGGGGCCGGTGTCGGGCCGCCGCCGGGCAGATCAATTTGCAGCTGGCGGGGCGCCGCTTCCGGCCCAATCCGCCGATAGGGGCTGAGTTCGATCAGCGCCACGGTCCAGAAATAGCGGCCGTTGCCGCCCTGCTGCACGCCATACGCGCCGGCCAGGTCTATGGTGGCGGTGTTGACGACCACCGGCGCAGCGGCGCCGTAGTGGTCTGGCTGGTCTTCGCGCCACACGCGCACCTCGAAACCCTGGTTGGCGGTGAGCGCTGGGCCGCTCCAGTCCCAACTAAAGGTGACCTGCGCGCCGGCCACCGCGTTATTGAGCGGCGTCCGCAGCGTCGGCGCCACGGCGGCCGGCTGAGTCGGTGGGGGCGGGGGCGGGGTGTCAGTCGCAGGCACGGTGGGTGTGTTCGTCGGCGTCGGGGTTGGCGTCGCCGCGGCGGTCGCGGTCGCTGTGGCCGTGGCGGTAGCTGTCGCTGTCGCTGTCGCCGTGGCGGTCGGCGCTGCCGTGGCTGTCGCTGCGGCGACGGTGGGCGTGCTGCTGGGCGCCGGCAGGGTCGTTGGCGTCAACGGCGTTGATGTATCCACCGCTTGCAGAACATATTCGGTCGCCGTCGGTTCGGCTGGGGTTGGTGTGGGCGTGGCGGTGGCAGCGCTCACCGCGACCGGCGGCGTCTGCTGATTGGGCGCGCGGGCGCGCAGCCAGAGCGCAGTCAAGGCCAGGAGAAAAATTGCCGCGCCCAGCACGACGTAGCGCAGCATGGCGGGCGCCGCGCGCTTTTCCGGTTGCGCCACGCTGGTCAGGGCAACCGGGCTGGCTTTCGCTGCCGGACCTGGCGCGTAGCGCGGGCATTGGACGTGCTGCTTCGTCAGGCAGTAAAGGTCCTGGTGCTCGATCTCGATTCCCGCGCTGCGCCCTGTGGCGAAACAGATGTTTTCGTGGGTTGGATAGCCAAAATGGACGGTTCGATCGAAACCAGTGCCCAGGTAGGGGCACGAATCTTCCACGGGCGGCGTCGTCAGGTTCGACGCCGGGTCGAAGGCCGATTTTGACGTCATGAGCTATTGCGTCCAGCTAGTAGGTGTCGCATAACGTGCCATACTCTTTTCATGCCAGCCATTTTACCACAACAAACGCAAAACGTCAGGCAATCGTTCTTCCCTGGGAGTCTACAGCGCGCGGCCGACCGCGGCCGCCACCGCCTTCAATTCTTGCACCAGCTGGGCGAATTTCTCCGGTTTCAGGCTTTGCGCGCCGTCGGACAGCGCTTCGGCCGGGTTCGGGTGAACTTCGATCATCAGGCCATCCGCGCCGGCGGCGACACAGGCTTTGGCGGCCGCGGCAACCAGGTCCCACTTGCCGGTGGCGTGACTGGGATCGCCGATCACCGGCAGATGGCTCAGCTGCTTGAGCACCGGGATGGCGTTGATGTCGAGCGTGTTGCGCGTGTAGCGTTCGAAGGTGCGGATGCCGCGCTCGCACAGCATCACCTGGTAATTGCCGTTGCTCAGCACATACTCGGCCGACATCAGCCACTCCTCGATCGTGGACATCATGCCGCGCTTGAGAAAGACCGGGCGATTGCTGCGCCCCACTGCGTGCAGCAGGGCGTAGTTTTGCATGTTGCGCGCGCCAATCTGTAAAATGTCGCTATACTCAGCCACCAGGGCAACCTGCTCAGGCGCCATGACCTCGGTAACGATGGGGAGGCCGGTTTGTTCACGCGCCTCGGCCAGGATTTTCAGGCCTTCTTCGCCCATGCCCTGGAAACTGTAGGGCGAGCTGCGCGGCTTGAACGCGCCGCCGCGCAGAATCGTTGCGCCGGCTTCTTTGACCGCCCAGGCCGTTTCCAGCAGCTGTTCGCGGCTTTCGACGGAGCAAGGCCCGGCCATCAAGACGATCTGATAACCGCCGATCTTGACGCCATTGACATCAATCACCGTGTCGGCGGGATGGAACTCGCGGCCGGCCAGCTTGAACGGCTGCAAGATGCGCACCGTTTTCTCCACCCCTTCCATCATGTCGAACTGTTCGCGTTCCACGATCGGCTTTTCACCCACCACGCCGATCACCGTGCGCGCTTCGCCCTGACTCAAGTGCACTTTGTAACCCATGCGCTCGACGCGCGTGACCACCGTTCTAACCTCGGCCTCCGAAGCCGTCGGTTTCATGACAATAATCATCGTTGCCTCCCTCAGTTCGTTCGCTGCGTCGCAGATTCCTGCTTGCTTAGCCAGGTTGAATTAGAGATCGCGATCCATGGCCGCCGCAATGCGCTTTAGCTCTTGCATCAGCCTGACAAACTTCTCCGGCTTGAGGCTTTGCGCGCCGTCGGACAAGGCTACTTCGGGGGCGGGGTGCACTTCCAGAATCAGGCCGTCAGCGCCGGCGGCAATGGCTGCCCGCGCCATCGGCGTCACCAGCTCCCACTTGCCCGTGCCGTGGCTGGGATCGGCAATGACCGGCAGATGGCTCAGCTGCTTGAGCACCGGCACCGCATTGAGATCGAACGTGTTGCGCGTGTAGGTCTCGAAGGTGCGAATGCCGCGTTCACACAGCATCACGCGGTAATTGCCATTGCTCAAAATATACTCGGCCGACATGAGCAGCTCCTCGATCGTGGACATCAGCCCGCGCTTGAGCAGAACCGGGCGCTGAATTCTACCGACCGCGTGCAGCAGGCCGTAGTTCTGCATGTTGCGCGCGCCGATCTGCAGGATGTCCGCGTATTCGGCCACCATGGGTACCGCTTCGGGCGTCATCACCTCGGTCACCACGTACAGCCCGGTTTGCTCACGCGCTTCGGCCAGGTATTCCAGGCCCTTGAGGCCCAAGCCCTGGAAGCTGTAAGGCGAGCTGCGCGGCTTGAATGCGCCGCCGCGCAGAATGGTAGCGCCGGCTTCTTTGACCGCCCAGGCTGTTTCCAGCACCTGGGCGCGGCTTTCAACCGAACAAGGGCCGGCCATGATCGTCAGCTTCTTGCCGCCGATCTTGACGCCATTGAGGGCAATCACGGTGTCTTCGGGCTTGGAGGTGCGGCTGGCGAGCTTGAAAGGGTGCATGACCACCATCGTCTTCTCGACGCCGGGCATCACCTCGAAAATCTCTTTGTCCACCTTGCGCTCATTGCCCACAATGGCCACCACGGTGTGTTCTTCGCCATAGATGGGATGCGGCATCAGGCCCAGCTCCTGCACCCTGGCAATGACTGCTCCAATCTCTCCAGCCGTTGCGTTCGGCTTCATGACTACGATCATAAGTCCTCCCTGGTAATGATGAATGATGAACGATGAACGATGAATTGGAAGTGCAAAGTGCAAAGTGCAAAATGCAAAATACGTTGCGCCTTTAGCGTTCCGATCTCGGATCCCCGATCTCTGATCTCTGACCTCTGCTCTCCGCTCAAATCTGCAAGATGGCGTTTTGCGTCAGGGCCTCCATCTCCGGCATGCGGGCGGCGGGATAGGAGCCAAGCAGTTTGACGAAGGCGGCGCGGGCCAGCAGCGCGACCAGGGCTTCCTGGCAGGCGGGCTGACGCCAGTCGCCTTCGAAGTCAAGGTAGAAAACATAGTGCCACGGCCGATTGCGCCGCGGACGGCTTTCCAGCTTGGCCAGGTTGATGCTGCGGCTGGCAAATTCACCCAGACAGCCGTGCAGCGCGCCGGGCGTGTGCGGCGTCGCAAAGACCAGCGAGGTCTTGAACGGTTCATCGGCGGCGGCGCGGGTCGGAATCGCAGCGCCGCGCTGCGCGACCACGAAGAAGCGCGTGAAATTCCACGGTAAATCCTCGATGCCCTCTTCGAGCACGGCCAGGCCGTAGGTGCGCGCGGCCAACGCGCTGGCAATCACGGCCACGCCCGGCTCTGGATTTTGCGCCAGCTCTTTGGCGCTGCCGGCCGTGTCATACCAGGGGATGGCGCGCCAGCCATGCTGGTTCAAGTAGCGCTCGCACTGCGCCAGCGCTTGCGGGTGAGAGCGCACCTGCTGAATGTCACCCAAGCCGGTGCCGGGCAAGGCCAGGAGGTTATGACGTACGCGCAGCAGAATTTCACCCACCACGGTCAGGTCACGTTCCAGCAGAAGGTCGTAGGTTTTGTTGATCGAGCCGGCCACAGAATTCTCGACCGGCGCCACGCCGCAATCGGCGCCGCCCTTTTCCACCAGGCCAAAAATATCCTCGAACGTGTGGCAAGGGATGGTTTGCACCTGCTCGTTGAAATACTGACGCGTGGCCTGTTCCGAATACGCGCCATGCTCACCCTGGAAGGCGACCCGTAAACCGGCCGCCGCCGCGCCGCCGCCTGCCTCTGCCGGCGGCGTTGTACGAAGAGGCTGGCTGCTGGGGGCATCTGCGTTGTCTGAATTCACCGCTGCGACCTCCTGTTGGTTGACATAAGTTCGTGCGTCGTTGATTGACGCCTTTGCTGCGGGAATCTGCGCCAGCGCGCCGGCCACATTTTCCAGGCTGGTCAGCGCCGCGGGCGCCGTCGGCGGCAGCAACGCCTGGTTCTGCGCCTGGCGGCGTTCGCGCCAGTTCTGCATCTGACGCTCGATCCAGCCATTGAGGCTGTCCCAGTCCACCGGCGGCAGCGCGGCCTTGTCAGGGCGCAAATGGCGGGCGCCGCGCACGTAGACGTGATGCAGATCGGCCGCGGGGCGGTCCGTATTCCAAAAGACCAGCACGCGGATGCACATGCCCAGCGCGCCGGGCACGGTCATTTCATGTCCGCACATCAGCGCCGCGTCCAGCCAGCCCAGCTGGCGGGCGGCGAAGGCGGGGAATTCACTGTTGACATCGGCGGTGGTGGTAAACAGCGCCGCCGCCACCTCATCAGGGCGCATACCGTTCAGCCGAATCATCAGCGCCAGCATTTCACGCGTGCGGCGCAGGATCTCCTCGCGTGTGTTGCTGTCCACTGTCGTTGCGCCGCGTACCCCTCGGCAAACAATCGTCACAGGCTCATCTCCGTGGGCAAATAAAGAAGCGTGGGCTTGTGCACCACGCTTCTCGGCCTTCCTGGTCGGTTGGGTTTGAACGTCCTTGTCATCACCCGAATGCGTGGGTATCATCCATCTGGCGCAGATAGGCGCCATAAAAATAGGCAAAATAAAACCCACGCCAGCTAAACGAGCGTGGGTTGGGCAGACGCACAGAGGCCGCCGGCGCAGTCTGCGCCGCAGCGTCAACAAGTGACTGATTCGAATTCAGCGAACGTGCGATTCTGCTCATCATGATGCCTGCATAACGCAGCGGGTCAAGGATGGCGACATGTTAGCATAGCCCACATGAATTGTCAAAGTCAGAGGAATTTGTGAATTTGTCGCCGCCCGGCGTCAATCTGGGGCAAGGTCATTCTCCTGCGGCGGGCGCGGCCAGCCGCGAGCTGCGATACGCCAGGTGTGGGCGCGTGGACGCCGCGCCATTGGCGTCAGCAGGCCGGCGCGCGCGCCAGGAAGCTCCCAGGCGGTCAATCTGCTTGGCGCCGCACGGGGCGGTTGACCGCCTGGCCCATACCCATTATAATGCGCCGCAAGCAGAATAGTCATGGAGAATAGCCGATGAGCGAGACGGTGATGAGACGTGGAGTAGACTACATTGGCGTGGGGGTGGGCGCGGTCATGGTGAACGATGACGGGCGCCTGTTCCTGGCGCAACGTGGGCCGGGCGCCAAAAATGAGCGCGGCCTCTGGGAGTTTCCCGGCGGCAGCGTGGAGTTTGGCGAACGCCTGGCCGACGCGCTGCGCCGTGAAATCGCTGAGGAGTACGGAGTGGAGATCGAAGTGGGCGCCTTGCTCGATGTGGTAGATCACCTTTTGCCGGACGAAGGCCAGCATTGGGTTTCTCCCACCTTTCTCTGCCGGGTGCTGAGCGGCGAACCGGTGATCCGTGAAGCGGACAAGTGCGCCGGCATTGGCTGGTTTACGCTGGACGAAGTCCCTGCCAACCTGACCGTGGTTACCCAGGCCAACCTGGCGCACTATCGCCAGCGCCTGGCGCAGGCCAGCGCGCACGAGGCCGGCGCATGACCACCATCGGCACACCGTCCGCCCGCGCCGCGGCCCGCGCCCTGGCCCACGCCGCGTTGACCGGCCGCCCGCTCTACCTGGACACCGAAACGACCGGCCTGGGCGCTCAGGATGAGATCATCGAGATCTGCCTGTTGGAGAGCGATGGCAGCGTCCTGCGCCAATCCTTGGTGCGGCCGCAGCGCCTCATTCCCGCGGATGCCGTGCGCATCCACGGCATCACCAATGTCATGGTAGCCGACGCGCCCACGTGGGCCGACTTATGGCCGCAGGTGGCCGAACAGATCGCGGGGCGCAGCCTGGCGATCTACAACGCCGATTTTGACCTGCGCATGATGCGCCAGTCGCATGCGCGCCATGGCCTGCCCTGGGAACACCACGAGCGCCACAGCCTGTGCATCATGAAGCTCTACGCGCAATTTCGGGGCGACTGGAATCAGACCTATCGCACGTACCGCTGGCACAGCCTGGAAAATGCCGGCCGCCAGTGCGGCATCGCCCTGCCCAACAGTCACCGCGCCCAGGCTGACGCCCTGCTGGCCCGCGCCGTGCTCCATGCCATCGCCGGCGTTGAGGCGTTGCCCTGGGGCGCCGAGCCGGACTTCGTTGAATGATGGCAAGCGCGCAGCAGAGCCGATTGACCGATCGAGCAGAAGGAAAAGTGCCATCTTGACCCCAGTGGAAAACACAGCGCGCAGCGGCAGCCTTGTCCTCTATAAAAACCGCCCGGCCCGGGTCACCCAGGTGGGCGACAAGTTGGGCCTCGACATCCAGGGCGGCGAGTCAGCCCATGTGCGACCCAAGGACATCACCCTGCTGCACCCTGGCCCCGTGCAGAGCCTGGGCGAGCTGCTGCCGCAGCAGGGCGATGTGCAGTCAGCCTGGGAACTGCTGGCCGGCAGCCAGACCACCCTGGCCGAGCTGGCCGATCTGATCTACGGCGCGTTCACCCCGGCCACGGCCTGGGCGACCTGGCAGCTGGTCAGCGATGGCCTTTACTTCCGCGGGACGCCCGTTGCGATCGAGGCGTGCACGGCCGCTGAGGTTGCGCACAAGCAGCAGACGCGCCAGGCCGACGCGATCGAGAAGGCGGCCTGGCAGGCCTTTGTGCAGCGCGTGCACCGCCGCGAGACGGCGCCGGGCGATGCGCGCTATCTCAAGGAGGTCGAAGCCGTCGCCTATGGCCGCCAGGCGCGCAGCCGCGTCCTGCGTGACCTGGGCCGTGAGGAGACGCCGGAAAGCGCTCATGCCTTGCTGCTGGAAACGGGCTTCTGGCCGCTCACGGTCAACCCCTATCCCGTGCGCCTGACCCTGCCCACCGCCGCGCCTGATCTGCCGCTGCCTGCGCTGGCGCACGAGGCGCGGCGCGATTTGACCCACCTGGCGGCGTTTGCCATTGATGACGCCAGCACCACCTCGCCCGATGACGCCGTGAGCCTCGACGCGGACGGCCGCCTGTGGGTGCACGTGGCCGATGTCGCCGCGCTCGTGCGGCCGGATGACGCGGCCGATGAAGAGGCGCGCGGCCGCGGGGCCACGCTCTACCTGCCGGAAGGGGTAATTCCGATGCTGCCCTGGCAGGCCACCGCGCAGCTTGGCCTGGGCTTACAGGAAATTTCGCCTGCCTTCTCCTTCGCCATCGGCCTGGACGCGGACGGGCAGTTTGCCAGCCTGGAACTGACGCCGAGCTGGGTGCGCGTCACCCGCTTGACCTACGAGGCGGCCGATGAGATCATCACCGAGGAGCCGCTGGCCTCGTTGCAGCGCCTCTTGCAGGCGTATCATGCGCAGCGCCGGGCCAACGGCGCGGTGGAAATTGATCTACCCGAAGTGGATGTCTTTGCGCACGAGGGGGTTGTCACGATCAAACCGACGCCGGCGCTGCGCAGCCGCCGCCTGGTGGAAAATGCCATGATCCTGACCGGGGACGCGGTTGCCCGTTTTGCTCTGCAGCATCAAATTCCGCTGCCCTTTGCCACGCAGGAGGTAAGCGATGAGGCGACGCCGGCCCTGCGCCGCGCGCAGACCTACGCGCAAATGCTGGCCCTGCGCAAGACCATGCGCCGCAGCCAATACCGCACCGTGGCCGATCCGCATGGCGGCCTGGGGTTGCCGGCCTATGTCCAGAC
The DNA here is from genome assembly GCA_036822415.1 of Chloroflexota bacterium. Taxonomy (GTDB): domain Bacteria; phylum Chloroflexota; class Anaerolineae; order SSC4; family Amarolineaceae; genus Amarolinea. The sequence goes on along the minus strand of DAISHS010000088.1, from coordinate 2,818 downwards.
GACCAGCCCGCTGCGCCGCTACCTCGACCTGGTGGTGCACCAGCAGCTGCGCGCGTACCTGCGCGGCGACCCGCTCCTCAGCCAGGCTGACATCCTGGCCCGCATTGGCGCCACCGAGGCGATCAACGGCAGCCTGCGCGAGGCTGAAAATAAGTCCAACACGCACTGGACGCTCATCTATTTGCTGCAAAACCCGACGTGGCAGGGCGAAGGCATTCTCGTTGATAAGCGCGGCCTGCAGGGCACGGTGCTCTTGCCCACGCTGGGCATGGAACCGACGGTCCATCTGCCGGGCGACTTGCCGCTCGACACGCGACTCCTCATCGAAGCCCGCGCCGTAGACCTGCCGAAGCTCGATGCGCGCTTTCGCATCGTCACGTGAGGCGCGCCGCGTCGCATCTACTGGATTGCGTAAGGCCGATTCATGGACACAAATACCTCTCTTCCTGTCAAGCGTGCGTTGCTCATTGGGATTGGCCGTTACGCCCACCTGCCGCCTGAGCGGCAGCTGCGTGGGCCGCTGCCCGATGTGCAGGCGTTAGCCGAGGTGTTGCGCTCGGTTTACGCCTTCGACAGCCTGCAGGTGCTGGCGGATGAACAAGCCACGCGCCAGGGCATCCTGGATGCGCTGACGGCGCTGGTCAGCGCCGCGCAGCCAGGCGATTTCGTGCTTATTCACTACAGCGGGCATGGTTCACGCGTGCCCGATTTACACGGCGATGAGCCAGATGGCTGGGACTCCTCCCTGGCGCCGCATGACGGCCGTGATTCCGCCGGCCTGATCCCGGACATCCTGGACGATGAATTGAATCCATTTTTGGGGCGCCTGGTCAATGAACGGCAGGTCGGCGACTTGATTCTCTTCTTCGACAGCTGTCATTCCACCGGCATGACGCGCGCGGACCAAGCGCTTTTCCCCGCGCAGCCGCGCAGCCTGGAACCGCCGCCAGCCGCAGCGCGGCTCGTGGAGACTGAGGCCGCCGCCATCGTGGCCGCGCCCGTTTGGCAGCCTGGCGGTGAGCAGTTCATCGCGTTCTATGCCTGTCAAAGCGCGGAGACGGCCTTCGAACTCAGCTTCGACGCCAGCACGGTGCACGGCGCCTTGACCGAGGCGCTGCTGCGCGCCCTGCGCGGCAGCGAGGTCAAGAGCTACCGGGACTTGTGGGAGAGCGTGGCCCGCCGCATGGCCCAAACCGCCCCACAGCAGCATCCGCAGGTGGAAGGGCATCTCGATCGAGCGCTCTTTGGGCGCGAAGTCGTGCAGCAGATGTTTTTTGTGCCGGTGCTGGGCATGACCGCCGAGGGGTTGGTGCGCCTGGGCGGCGGGCGCGCCCTGGGGTTGGGCGCCGGCGACCGCTTGCGCGTGGGGCCGCCCGGCACGCGGCGCTTGAGCCAGATTGGCATGGGCGCGGTCGTTGAAATCGTGGCCCTGGGGCTGACGCTGCACGAATGTCTGGCGACGGTGAGCAGTGGAAGCGCGGCCGAGGCCGGCCAATGGGCGCTGCTCGAAGCCACGCGCCCTGACATGCAGCTGCCGGTGGCCGTCACGCCGGCCGCGGCCTATGCCGGGCTGATCGCCAAGCTGCAAAAGCAGCCTTTGTTGCGCGTGGTGGATGCGGACGCGGCGGTCACGGTGGTCATCGAGGCGACCGAGGTGCGTTTGCTGGATGCGAACGGTCAGGCTCTGCTGGCGCCGCTGCGCCCGGAAGGCTTTTTGTGGCAGGCCAGGGTGGTGGACGCGCTGGCCGAGCTGAGCTGGCGGCGCAACTTTCTGCGCCTGGCCAATCCAGACAGCCGCCTGACCGGCGCGCTGCGGCTGGCCGTGGCAGGCGCTGACGCGGTGGCCCTGACGCCCAGCAGCCCGCAGCGCTGGGAAGTAGACGCCCCGGCCGATGTGCATTTTTCTGTTAGCAACGCCTGGGCGCGTGACCTTTACCTGGCCGTGCTGACCTACCGCGAGGGGGCCGAACCGGTGCAGGCCTGGCCGGTTGGCTCGGGCGCCTCTTTGCCGGTCTCTCCCGGTCACGCGGTCACGGTGGAACTGGCGCTGAACGCCGCGCCCCTGGTCGTCAAGATTTTCGCCGCCACGCGACCGATTCCCTTCGAGCTGCTGACGCGCAGCCGCACGCGCCGCGCGCCGACCGCCAGCGCCTCGCAGCTCGATCTGGCCTTGCAGCGCGCCCAGTTCGATCCGGGACTGCCGTCGCCGGCCCGCGCTGCGCCGGCGCAGGACGGGCCAACGCGCACCGTTACCCTTCCACGCAGCAATACCGATGACGACGATTGGATCACCGTTCAGGCGCTGTTGACAAGCCGCGCCGTAGGTTGAAAGCTAACCGGGCAAAAAATCGCCACGTTTCGTTGCTGTGATTTCAACTGCGCAGGCCAGACTGACCGGCGTCATATGATCCGTAATCAATATCTGGTATTCTTAATTTGTTTCCTAACTAGAAACACAAATTTGTTAGAGGAGGATACAAGTGAAGAATTTTATTGCGTTCATGAACAAGTGGGGCGTGATTGGTCTGGCTATCGCCGTGATCATCGGCGGTAAGCTCAACGCCTGGGTATCGGCCCTGGTTGAAGACATCATCATGCCGATTCTCACCTTCTTCATTCCGGGCGGCGCCTGGCGTGATGCGGTGTGGAATCTCGGTCCGATTGCCATCAAGCTGGGGCATTTCATCGGCGCCACCATTGACTTCATTGTGATTGCCTTGCTGGTCTACTGGTTCTTCACCAGGGTGCTCAAGAACACCGAGATTGCTGGCCAGGCCAAGAAGTAACGAACGAACAAGCCGCGGGACAGCTGGCCGAT
>DAISHS010000087.1:0-13725 GCA_036822415.1 Chloroflexota bacterium | reverse complement strand
ACAGGGCCAGGGCTTGCCCTGGTTGCCCTGGCGCCCGTTGCAGCAGCAGATTGGCGCTGATGACCTGATCGGCGCTGATCGTTGTAACCGGCTGCGCGCTGACAGTCACGCGCAGCCAGGAAGCGATTTGCCACTGAAAGTCGGGCGGCGCCGTGACGGCCTGACGGCTCCAGAAGCCTTGCACGCGCAGGTTGGCCTCGCCGCTGAAGACATCGTCCTCGAACAGGCGCCATTCAGTCAGCGCCTGGCGCACGCGGCCCTGCGGATCGGTGACGGTGTCGTAAATGCGATAGTGCCACAGCCGCGGGAAGGTTGCTGCCAGCTCAGCCAGGCGGCGCTGCGTCTCCGCCGCGCTGATGGCATAGAAATCGGCGCGTGGATCGCCCCAGCCCAGGTTGGCCGGGCCGTCCACACTTCCCATTTGCACGATGATGGCGCCCGGCGCGCCGGCCAGGGCTGCGGCCGTGGCCGCAGAGAAGTCGGTCAGGCGCCCGCGCCAGGCGATGGGCTGATCCCAATAGGCCAGCAGGGCCGTGTAGGCATAGCCAGCGTTGACCAGGATCACATCGCCGGGGCGCCAGTGACTTGACAGAAAACGCACCGCGGCCCGATGATCGTCGGCCGCATAGGCAGGGTCGTTCCAGGCGTGCTGCATGGAAAGCGCGTTCAGCGCGATCAGGCCCGCGCACGCCAGGACAGCCAGGACGCGCGCGGTCGGCGCGCGCCAGCGCCAGAGGTTGACGATGCCGGCTGCCAGCAGCAGAGCAAACGGCGGCGCGTAGGTGAAGAGATAACGAACATGGTAGAGCGGCGTGCGCACGACCGAAACCAGGTAAATCAAGAGGAGGGGCGCGAAAGTATAGGCAAGCAAAAACGCCGGGGGAGAGGCCAGGGCGCCGTGCAGGCGGCGAAACAGCGGCCTGGCCGGCTGAGCGGGCCGCGCCAGCGCCAGCGCGCTGAGCAGCGCCACGAGCGCCAGGCCGAGGCCGCTCAGCGCCAGGGGCAGCGCCTGCCCAAAGCCGAGGGCCAGCGCGCTTTCGTTCAGCACGCTCAGCAGCGGCGTAAAGCTGCGCCAGGGCGGCACCGGCGGATTAGCGATCTGACGCCAGGCAATGGGCAGCCACGGCGCATAGGCCAGCAGCAGGGCCAGGTGGGTCAACAGCCAGGAGCGCCAGGCCGGGCGGCGGCGGCGCGCGATGCTGCGCCCCAACCAAAGCAGGTTGAGGGCGAGAAGAAGAAAGGCGAAATAATACAGGGTGTAGAGGCCGGCCACGGCGGCCAGGCCATAGCACAGCCAGCTGCGCCAGTCTGCGCGTCGGTTGACCTGCCCTGCCTGCGCGGCGTGGGGCTGAGTGCGCCAGAGGTTCCAGGCGGCCAGCAGCCCAAGCCCGGCGCCCAGCGTATACATGCGCACTTCCTGGCTGTACCAGACATGGTAGGCCGACACTGCCAGCAGGAGGCAGGCCAGTTGATTGGCCGCTGGCGTCAGGCGCAGCCGGCGTCCCAGGATGAAGGTGAGGGGCAGGAGCAGGATGCCGGCGCTGAGCGAAAAGAAGGCGCTGACAAACTCTGGCGCGGGCGTCGAAGAGGCCAGGCGCAACCAGGCGGCCAGCAGCAGATAGTAACCGGGGGGATGAATATCGCGAGCCGTGTGCGCCAGTAAATCGGGCGCTGTTTCATGGGCCAGGGCCATGCTGACCGTTTCATCGTACCAGAAGCTCTGCGCGCCAAGATGATGCAGGCGCAAGGCAAAAGCCAGGAGCAGGGTCAGAAGTAAGACAAGGCGCGTGCGCTGGTTCATGAAACCTGGTTAGCCGATGGCAAAACGTAGGGGCAAAGGATTCGCCGACGCCGTGAGAAGGTAGACGTGAAACGCTCCGTCAAAGAAAACTCCAGTTGCCCAGGCAACTGGAGTTTTGTGAGCGGGTGATGGGATTCGAACCCATGACTCACTACTTGGGAAGCAGTTGCGCTACCCCTGCGCTACACCCGCAACCAGGGCTGATTTTACCACAATCTGCTGCTTCCGGCAAATAGGGTAAATCTCGTCACGGTGCGCCGTGCGGCAGTGGGCCCGCAGTCTGGTCCCTGCGGGCGGGCGCAGGCGCAAGACCCCCCAGGCCCCAAGCGACCTAGCCTTGCCTGCTCAGCGCCGTAAAGGCGATGGCTTGCGGCCCTTCTGGCGGCAGACTGACGATATGCCGATGGTCATCGCTGGCATCGGCCTGGACATGAATCGTAGCGCCGAAGGTGAGGCCGAGCACGGCAAGGGGCGCAGCGACTTCCACCACGCGCTCGCCGATGGCGGTGGGGATGGCGCCGATGTGCTGCCAGCCGGCGCTTGTTTTCTGGTGTAACCGCGCCGCTGTTTCAGAAGCCATCAGGCGGATGCCCCACACGGTGGGCGGGCGTCCTGGCAGTTCGATGTTGAGATTGACGCCGACATCGGTGGCGGCGGCGCGCGACGAAAGCTCAAGGCGCAGGAACAGGGTGTCATCGTCATAGCCGACGCGGATGATTTGCAACGCGCCGGGGCGGCCATCGGCGCGCTGCATGGCGCCGCTGACGGCCCTGGCCTGAATGATGGCCGCGCCATTCCAGTCCGGCGCCGCGTCGGCGGCCGCGCGCAGGGCGGGCGTGATCTGCGCGGCGGGCTGCTGTTGGCTCGACAACAGGCGCCCGCCCTGCGCGATCGGCGTCACAACCCATTCCGGCAAGGGCTGCCCGATGACCTCATAGATGACCGCCATATTGGCGCGGAAGGTTTGATCGAACAGGAGGTCTTGATCGGAGGAATTGTTGCGCGAATACCACCAGAACCAATCGCTGCCTTCGCTGATGTAGAGCGCCTGCCAGGCGCGCGCCAGCTGCGCGGGTTCGATGTCCGACGAGCTGTTTTGCCAGGCCACCAGATCGGCGCGTGTGCGGGCCAGGGCGCTCCAGGCGCGCGTGTGCTCAGGGTCGCCGATCCAGGTGGTCAGGTCGGCGCGAATCCACGAGCCGGTGGCGAGATTGGGCAGCTCGGCCCGCGTCGGATGCATCTCCAGGTATTCATTCACCGTCACCGCGCGCAGGTCGCTGTGCTGCTCCAGGCGCTGGTAGAGGCTGTTGAGGAAGATGTCTCCATTGTGCTCATACCATTCCCAGCAGTTCTCGCCATCCAGGATGATGGAGAGCAGAAATGGCTGCGCATCTCCCAGGCGCCAGTGCACCCATTGCAGACGGGTGATCAGGTCATCGGCGGCCTGGATGCCGTGGATGTTCTGGTAGAGAAAACCGAGGCGATCGGACATTTCATGATCGCGGAAGATCATCGTGGGGCCGGGCTGTCCGTTGATGAGCAGGCGGTAGGGCTGATAGAAAACTTCGGGGTTGGTGATGAGCTTGTCGTAGTCGCGCACCAGCGGGATGTTCAGACTGCGGGCCAAAATTTCTTCGTCCGAGGCCAGCCAGCGCAGGCCGGCCGCCTGCACATAGGGCAAAATCTCCGGCGAGACCGCGCCTTCGGCCGGCCACAGGCCGCGCGGCGGGCGGCCGTAGTGCTGGGTGTGATGGGCAAGCGCCTGGCGTAGTTGGGCCTCGGCGTCGGCGGGCGCGGCGAAGTTGTAGCCGAGCGGCGGCAAAGGCAGGTCGGGCGTGGGTCGCTGCGCGTGGCGATTGTCAATCAGAAGCGGCAGGATGGGGTGATAGTACGGCGTTGTCGTCAATTCGATCTGGCCGCTGGCTTCTAGCTGGCGATAACGTTCCAGGACCAAACCGCACATCTTCAGGTGCTTGTGGATGATCGTCACGGTGTCGGCCACGGTAAAGCCGCGGCCCTTGTTCACCAGGGCGCGCAGGGCCGGATCGTTCTCCAGCCAGTTGGGATCGGTCCAGGCCAGGTTGAACCAGGTGATGAGGTCGCGGTAATCCGCATCGGACAGGGCGAGCGGGTTGACCAGGGCGCGCTCGCGCTGCTCGATAAGCTCATGGTAGCGGGGATAACGGCGCGCGATGTTCGGCCAGTTCACGCTGTAGCAGATGTTGACGAGATAGGCCTTTTCCTGTTCAGTCCAGGTGCTGCGGTGCGCCAGGGACATGACGCGGTCGCTAAGACGGCCGGCGGCGTAGTCGAACAGCTGCTCGGTCAGCGAGGGCACCATGTTGAAGGTGGCGTGTACCGTGGGATACTTCTCTAACACTTCGGCCATATGGAGATAGTCTTTGGCGGCATGCAGACGCACCCAGGGCAGCAGGGCTTCCATCTGACCGGGTGCGCGGTAGTAAGGCTGATGCATGTGCCAGACAAAGGCAACGTAAAGTGGATAAGACATCGTTGTCCTCAAGGCGCTGAGGGTTACGGCGGCAGGCCAGGCTCAGCGTTTCATGTTCATGATTCTTTCGTGCGCAGGTGCGGAAACAAAATGACTTCCCGAATGGACGGCTGATCGGTGAAGAGCATGGTCAGGCGGTCAATGCCCGTGCCAAAACCGCCCGTGGGCGGCAGCCCGTAGCAGAGAGCCGTGACATAATCTTCATCCAGGGGGTTGGCGTCTTCATCCCCGGCGTCCAGGGCGCGCCCCATGTCGAGGAAGCGCTGCAGCTGATCGAGCGGATCGTTCAACTCAGAAAACGCGTTGCCCATCTCCATGCCGCCTATGAAATATTCGAAGCGTTCGACGGTACTGGGATCGGCCTCTTTTTTCTTCGCCAGGGGCGAGATTTCCACCGGATAATCCAGGATGAACGTCGGCTGAATCAGGTGCGGCTCTACATACGTGGCAAAGAGGTTTTCGATGAGTTTGCCCCGATTGGAATTTGGCTCCGGTTGATGCCCTAAGCGCTGCATCGCTGCGGCCAGGCTGGCGGCATCGGGATAGTCCGCGTAATCAAGCCCGGCGGCGTCGCGAATCGCGTCGCGCATGGTCAAGCGGCGCCAGGGCGGGGTTAAATCAAGCTCATGGCCCTGGTAGGTGAGGCGCGTATGGCCGTTGAGCGTCTGCGCGACGGCGGCTATCATCTCTTCGCAGCGCCGCATCATGCCGTGATAGTCAGTATACGCCTCGTAGAATTCAAGCTGCGTAAACTCTGGGTTATGCTTGAAGCTGATGCCTTCGTTGCGGAAGTCGCGACCAATTTCATAGACGCGCTCGTAGCCGCCTACCAACAGGCGCTTCAAGTACAGCTCGAAAGAAATGCGCAGGTAGAGGTCTTGCTTCAGCTGATTGTGAAACGTGACGAAGGGACGCGCGGCGGCGCCGCCATAGATCGGCTGCAGGATGGGCGTTTCCACTTCCAGGAAGCCGGCGTCGTCGAGGTAGCGGCGAATGGCGCTGACCAGGCGCGCGCGGGTGACGAAGGTCGTGCGCGCCTCAGGATTGGCCAGCAAATCTACGTAACGCTGGCGAAAACGTGTCTCCACGTCGCGCAGGCCGTGCCACTTGTCTGGCAGTGGATGCAAGGTTTTGCTGAGCAGGCGCAGGGTTTGCACCTGGCAGCTCGGCTCGCCCGTTTTGGTGCGCACCAGAGGCCCGCTGGCTTCGACGAAATCGCCCAGGTCAAGCAGTTTTTTGAGCAGGTTCTCGTAGGTTTCCTCGCCAACTTCATTCTGGCGGATGAACAGCTGGATGCGCGCGCTGCCGTCTTCGATGTGCGCAAAAGAGGCCTTGCCCATCAGGCGAATGGCCACCAGGCGTCCGGTCAACCAGACGCTGGGGCCGGCCGCGCCGGCCGCTTCAGCCGCTTCCAGGGCCGCGACGGCTTCTTGCGCCGTGTGGGTGCGCTGACAACGCGCGGGATAAGCGGCGATGCCCAGCGCTTGCAAGCGCGCCAGTTTCTCGCGCCGGGCCTGCTCTTGATCGCTCAGGTTTTCGAACACGGTTATTTTATCTCGACGATTTCAACAGTGATGGCGCCGCCGGGGGTGTTGATGGACTTGCGCTGCCCTACCTGGCCGCCCATCAACGCCCGCCCCATCGGCGACTCGTTGGAGATGCGCCCCTGGGCCGGGTTGGCTTCGGCTGAACCAACGATGACGTACGTCTCGTTCTCGTCAAATTCAAGGTCGCGCACAGTGACGCGACAACCGAGCGCGACGTGGGTGTTGTGTTGATTGTCTTCGATGACGACTGCGCCCGCAATCAAACGTTCGACGGTTTTGATGCGTCCTTCGACGAAGGCTTGTTCGTTTTTCGCTTCGTCGTAACCTGCGTTCTCGGACACATCGCCGTCCATCTTCGCTTCATGAATTTTGTGAGCGACATCCGCACGTCGCACAGTTTGGAGGTATTCCAGTTCTTCGCGCAGCTTCTGAATACCTTCCGGTGTCAGGTACACTTCCTTATTATTCGCCATCGTCCTCTCTCGTACAGCTTGTAATGTGGCGTTGGTATTTTAGCCATCGAGGAGTTTGCCTTGAGCATGGTTGTGGAGGCTCAGCAAACCCCTGCATGAAAATCAGTCACTGAAAACGCCGATCGTTGGTGCGGCAGAAACCAGGCTGGCAGATTCGTTTCAGGTGGGGAGGGCGGCGCATTGCAACAAAAAAAGACCAGCGCCAAAGGCGCCGTCTTGTAGCGAGGCTGTCCGCTGATGAAATGACCTCCGCATTGGCTGCGGAGTCCCCGGGGAAATCGCCAGCATCTCGTAAACGCCCGCATTATACACGACCCTCTGTGAATTGACAAGCTGTCGCGCCAGGTTGTGCGGGTCAGGCGCCTGACCCGCACAACCTGACCTCGTGCTCAGACCACCAGGGCGGCCTGGCCGCGAATGTCGCGCAGGCGCTTGGCCACTTCGGCCTGGCCTTGCTGCTCCATCATGCCAGCCACTTCGTCCAGCGCATCGAGAAATTCGGGCGTCAGTTCCGCACGGCGGCTGGCCAGCAATTTGCGCGTGCCGCTGGGATACTCGACCGTCAACAGCTCGTTGATGAACTGGACTTCGGGCGGCTGCGCCGACTGCATCTGCTGCATGATGATTTGCATGATCGCATTGAGGCGATTGGCCACCGGTCGGTTTCCGCGCTGCGTGGCGGCCTGCAAATTCATTTCCAGCACATGCATGAAGGCGTCATCCACGCGCTCCCAGTTTTCCGCCAGGGTGGCCTGGGGGTCGGGCGCTTGCAGCACTTCGAGCAGGAAATTGTTGGCCTCCTCCAGCATCTGGCGGCTGGCTTCATCAATCTGCGCCGTCAGGGCCAGGATGCGATCGCGCAGCGAGGTCAGGCGCTGGGCCGTTGCGGTATCGCCGGCAGCCTGGGCCGCTTCGATGCGTCCGGTCAGGTTTTGATAGAAGCCGTAGTCAATCAACGGGCGGCCCGCAGCCACAAAGGCGTCCAGCTGGTCGTCCGAACCGGCAACGATCATGTTCAGTAATTCTGCGCTGGTGGTGCGCTGGTTGATTTGCCCAATCGCCTCTTGCTGCGCCCTGGCGCGTGCGCCGAACGAGGTGAAGGCCAGGAGCTGTTGATAGAGCGCGGCAAAAACGTTGGCCGACTGGGTATCGCCATCGGCCCCGTACTGCTCGACCATGGCCGCCAGCATACTGAAGAATTCGAAGTCTAGTTTGGCGTCGAACTCTTTGGCCAGGGATTGCAAGGCGTCAGCGCTGCTCGCGCCGCGCAGAATGGTCTCCAGGAGCTGCATACGCTCGCGTTGCGCGCGCTGCATCTCCGGCGTGATGCCGTCGGCCGCCAGGATGGCTTCTACCATGCCGTTGAGGGTGATGAATTCTTTGGGCTGGAAAAGGTACGCCCGGCGCTGCTCTGGCGGCAGGCTGTCCATCAGGCGCCGGTTGAGATCGCCGATGAGGCGCTGACGATCTTTATTGGCCAGGTTGATCTCGTGCGGCAGGAAGATTCCCAGAAATTCTTTGCTGCCGTCGTGATAAAGCAGGGCGCCGCCCACTTGAAAACTGCGCCGGCAGTTTGGGCAGGTCGCCGAATTGAGGCGGCCTGATAAGAATTGACCCTTGAGATTGGGATTTTGGCCGACATCTACGATGCTGTGAATTTCAACCGGGACGGTAGCCCGACAATAAGGACAGGGCGTAGCAATCTTTTGTGGAGCGATCATGCTCGACTTCCTTTCGGCAAATACGTCATCGTCTCAGGCGGACGATTTTTCATTCTTGATTCAGGTTGATGATTCATGGCCCGGCGCTGCTGCCAGCCAGGCCTGAATCGCGGCCACGATGGCGGGCAGCGGGTCTGGCTCTGCCTCATACCAGTGAATCGCCCGGTCAGCGGCGCGAAACCAATTGCGCTGCTGGCGGACGAAGCGGCGGGTATTGCGCTTGATTTCCAGCGCCGCCGCCTCCAGGCTCAACTCTCCGTCCAGGTAGCGGCCAATTTCGCGGTAGCCGAGACCCGTCAGCGCCGGCTGGTCGGCCGGCAGGCCAAGCCCCAGCACGCGCGCCCGCGCCCGTTCCGTTTCGGCCACCAGGCCCTGCGCCAGCATGGCGTCTACGCGCGCATCGAGCCGCGCATACAGCTCAGCCGCCGGACGCGTCAGCCCCAGCTGCCAGAGGCGATAGGGCGGCGGCTGCCGGGCCTGCAGCTGGCTGATCGGCTGCCCCGTCAGCAGGCACACTTCCAGGGCGCGAATGACACGGCGCACATTGCGCGCATCAATCGCGGCCGCCGCCGCTGGATCGAGCGCGGCCAGACGCTCGTGCAGCGCCGCCGCGCCGAGGCGATCGGCGTCTGCGGCCAGGCTTGCGCGCAGGTCGAGGTCTGGCGCCACGGCCGGCACCGTCCAGCCTTGCAAGACCGCCCGCACATACTGCCCACTGCCGCCAACCAGCAGGGGCAGGCGCCCGCGGCGCTGAATCTCTGCGATGGCCTGATAGGCCAGCGCCTGAAATTCGGCCAGGGTCAGCGGATACTCAGGCGGCGCGATGTCAAGCAGGTGATGCGGCGCCGCGGCCCGCTCGGCCGCGCTGGGCTTGGCGGTGCCGATGTCCATGCCCTGGTAGACCTGGCGCGAGTCGGCGGAAACAATTTCGCCGTCGAGCGCCAGCGCCAGGCGGATCGCCAGGGCGGTCTTGCCGACCGCTGTTGGCCCCACGATGGCGATCAGCGGCGGTTGCGCCTCTGGCCGGCGCGGCTCAGTCGCCGACAGCATTTTTAAGCACCGTGATGCGCAGCAGATGACCGGCGCGATCGAGCGCAATGGCAACGACATCAATGCGCCAGGCGTCGGCCCAACCGCTGGCCTGCACATAGCTCTGCGCGGCGGCGACCAGGCGCGCCTGCTTGGCGGCCGTGACCGATTCTTCGGGCGATCCGAAGAGATCGCCGCGCCGCGTGCGCACTTCGACGAAGGCCAGCCCGGCGGCGTCCTCTGCCACCAGGTCAATCTCGCCAAAACGGCAGCGCCAGTGCGTCGCGCGGATGGTGTAACCGAGGCGCTGCAGCTCGGCGGCGGCCAATAATTCGCCGCGTGCGCCCAGGCCTTGCCGCGCGGTGGTCACAGCGCACGCGCCGTGGGCAGCACCCCGCGAAAGCTGCGCCGGTGTTCCGGGCACGGGCCGACGGTTGCCAGCGCCTGCAAATGCGCCGCCGTGCCATAGCCCTTGTTGCGCGCAAAATCATAAGCCGGGTAGACGCCATGCAGCGCCGTCAGCCAGCGGTCGCGCCACACTTTGGCTACGATGGACGCGGCGGCAATCGAGAGCGAGCGGCAGTCTCCCTTCACAATGCCTTTTTGCGCCACTGGTTGCTCCAGGGTCAAGAAATCAATCAATAGGAAATCGGCCACGACGCCGTTGGCCTGCAACTGCGCCAGCGCCTGCGCCATGGCGCCGCGGGTGGCGGCCGCAATGCCGATGGCGTCAATCTCAGCGGCGGACACACTGCCCAAGCCGACGCCGTCCGCCGTTTGGAGGATCAGAGCGCACAGGCGTTCGCGTTGGCGGGCGCTCAGCTGCTTGGAATCGTTGACCTCGCGCAGCGCGGCCGGCGTTTCAGGCAAAATGGGCAGGACAACCGCCGCGGCGACCACCGGGCCGGCCAGCGCCCCGCGCCCTACCTCGTCCAAACCGGCCACGCGGCCATAGCCCTGTTGCCAGAGGCGTGTTTCTTCGCTCAGGTCAGGCACGGCGACGATCTCCTAAAAACAAAGCGCAGGGAAGACCCCTGCGCTGTCACGCGTGGCGAAGTGATCTGCGCTCCCTACGCGGGTGAACGAGCCGCCACGACGAGTCAGTCGCGCAGCTCACGCAGGCGCGCGGACTTGCCGCGGCGCTCACGCAGATAGTAAAGCTGGGCGCGGCGCACTTTGCTGTGGCGCAGCACTTCGATTTTATCTAGGCGTGGTGAGTTCGATAGGAAGGTGCGCTCGACGCCGATGCCGTGTGAGGCGATGCGGCGCACGGTGAACGTGGCGTTGACGCCGCCGCCCTGCATGCGCATGATGACACCCTGGAAAACCTGAATACGCTCGCGGTTGCCTTCCACGATGCGTTGGTGCACCTTGACAGTGTCACCGATGCGCAGCGCCGGTATACCGCTGCGTAGCTGCTCTTGCTCAACAGAAAGCATCAAAGGATTCGTCATGATGGCCCTTTCCTCTTATCCCTACGATTCATCGTTACGATTTTTCGTTTTGCGTCGCTCAGTTTGGTTTTGACTGTCGAATGGTCTTTGACGCTTGCAGTCCCGACTGTCGCAGGCCCTTTTGACAAGCGGAACCCGGTGGCCTGGGCCGCCGGGTCAGACTTCGCAAATGATCTTTTGCCGTGCTGACGCACGAGTAATGATTATAGCATGGAGTCATGCAACCGCCAAATTATCAGGCCACAACGGCGGCGGTTCAAGGCCGCGCGGCGCGGGCTTTGGGCGCACGGCGGCATGAAATCGGCCGCCCATTGGACGAATTCTGGCCGCGACAGGCAAGCGTCGCGGCCATTGTGTCGGCCTTGATGTTGCCGCCGGCTTTGTGCGCCAGCCTGGCCTGACTACGGGCAAGGGGTAAAGGTGGGCGCAGGCGCGCGCGCGGTGGTTGCGCCATCTGCGCCCAGCTGCGATTCGGTGCCTGGCGCCGGCGGCGCTGAGGCTGCGTCGGCGCTGTCGGGCCGGGCCGGCCCTGGCAAGTTGACGCCATCCAGCATCGCCTCGCGCTCGGCCGGGCTGAGCTGCGCGGTCGAGGTGACGCCGCTGACCTCTTCGACGCCGACGGGGCTGGCGCTGGCCTGCTCACTCTCTTCTTCACCAGCACTGACGCCGGTCAAGGCGGTGGGGGTGGGGCAGCCGGCCTGCGCGCCTGGCTGTTGGCTGTTGCTGCCGGTTGGGGGTTGAAAGGTGCAGGCGCCCAGGGCGAGCGCCACGATATTGGCGATCGTGAACATCTTGAATGTACTCCACGGCCGGGTCATCATGGTTGGTTTTCCTTTAGTCGCTAGATTTCTGCACGCTGCGGCAGTCTGCAGAAGCTCGGACGATTCTGTCCGAGTCATGCCAAAGACGCTGCTGCGGCCCGCTTTGTTCAATCGCCGGTCAGGGACGCGGGGTGCAAAAAAGTCCGGCGTCAGGGGAATGACGCCGGACTTGCGCTGGGTCAACGAAGCGGACGGCCGCGCAGGGCCGTTCTCAGCTCACGGTTTAGTAACCGGCCCAACGGCTCCAGTTGTAGTAGTCACGCGAGCGGCCAAAAGCAAAGTAAACCGGCGCGCTGCAGGTGCTGCAATTGGTGCTGCCAGGGATGTAGTGGGCGCCGGCCACCCAGGTGTTTTGACCAGGCTGGAAGACGCGCACCGTGTTGTAATCGCCCCACTTGTTGTCCGAGGGGCGGGCGTTGCTGTTGATCACGCCGAAGAAGCTAAAGCCTGGCGGCGCATTGGTGTAGTCATCGGCAATGACATAACCGACGCGCGGCTTCCAACCGTCGCTGCTCGTGCCATAGTCCAGGGCAATGCCCAGGTCTCCGCGTCCATTGGCGGCAACGCTGGGATAGCCAAAGCAGTAGCTGCTGCTCCAGACGAAAGGCCGTCCCTGGGCGCCCCCGACCTGGGTCAACGTGTCTTCGTAGACAGCATAGCCATCAATGTAGGGCTGGGTAAAGTTGCCGCCCTGCTGCACGTTCCACCACCAGCCGAGGACTTTACGCCCGTTGACATTCAGGTTGGCGTAGTGCAGGCTGTAGCGCGCGCCCGACAGCAGGCGATCGCTGGCGCGGCCCATCCAGTTGCCGCTGCTGCTGCCGCACTGATGGTTGCTGCCATACGTCCAGGCGGCGACGTTGTTGATGACCTGGGAGATGCTGCCGGAGTTCTCGGCCCAACGCCAGATGCTGATGCGATTGTAGGGTGAGCTGGTCGGCTGATTGGAGGCAAAGTGCATCACGTGATCCGCACCCTGCACCGGGACGAACGTAAACCAGTTTGTGCTGGAGAAGTAGTTGTAGCTGAAACCCGCGCAGTTGCGCAGCGCGTCGAGCGGAAAACGAAGCAGGACCGTGCGTGTCCAGTTGTCGCTGGCGTTGAACATGTTGTACGCAATGTAGGCAAAGTCCGCGCCCAGCTGGATGTGCGGATAGTCAAACCACTGGCCGGTCCAGCCGCTGTTGACATTGGTTGGATAGAAGTCATAGGAGCAGAAGGAGGCGCCGCCGTTGGTCGAGACGCCCAGGCGGAAGCGCCCGACACCTGAGCTGTTGGCAATGCCCTGGCGCAGCCACAGGAACATGTCGCGCGCCTTGTCGTACTGTGCAATTTGATCGCAGCAGAAATCGGACATGTTGTTGTAAGCATTGACGTAGCTCCAGGTTGAGCCGCCGTCAATGGAGCGGGCGGCAAACCAGTTGCCCGTGTAGAAGACATACTTGCCGCCATTGCCCAGGCTAGGCTCAAGCACGTTGGATTTGAAGCCGCCGGGGATGGCGCCGCCAAAAGCGACGTTGCGGTAGAGCTGCGCGTCGCCGGGCGCTAACGGCGCCTTGTCGGCGCTGGGCGCTTCGACCAGCGCGCTGGCGGATGCGGCCTCGGGGCTCGCGTCCACCGTCACCGCATCCGTGGCCTGGTCGCTCTTGAGATCACGCGCCGGCCCCGGGAGGTTGACACGATCGAGCCAGTAGTCCAACTGCGCTTTTTGCTCGCCGGTCAGCTCGGGCATCTTGTCAGCCCAATTGACCACTTCTTCGACTGGCGCGCCGACGCTGGCAGAACCAGCATCCTCGGTGGAAACGAGGCCTTCGGGCGCGCGCTGCGCGTAGATCGGCATGCCGGCCAGAACGACCAAGACCAGCAGGGCCAGGCTCATGGCCCGTAGACGACGACTAAAGAGACTCATGGAATCCTCCTGTGTAACTTTACGTAACTTGTTGAGATTTTTCATGGGAGGCTGCAATCAAGGAACAAAAAAGAATAGCCACAGAGCCGAATCTTGCATGTGGGGCCGTCAGGTTGATACGCGGGGTCTGGCTAAACCTTTTCGCACGGGAGCGTGAGCCAGCGCCGGTGAAACAGGGAACGCTGTACGACGAGCATACCAGACGGCCGGTGAGGTTTCTGTAAGAAACCTGCCCGTATGCGGCTCAGTTCCGCCCTGGCGCAGGATTGCCAGGTCTGACCATCCTCTCGTGTGGGATCGAACGGGCAATTGCAAGGTCGCGGCCGTGGGCTGATGTGAATCGAGATGTAAAAGCGTGGTTGGTCGCGGGTCACGCGACCAACCACGGCTCGAGCGGGAAAGGCGCCAGCGCCAGCGACGGGTGCATTTCAAACTGGGGGCAGATCGGGCGACTGCAA